>NZ_JBGCCO010000003.1:0-348122 GCF_041262605.1 Kitasatospora sp. GAS1066B | reverse complement strand
GGTCAACGTTCTATGGGCCCTGATCCGTGACGGGAAGAGCTACGAGCCTGCACTCCCCGTCACATCAGCGGCTTGACAACATCATTAGGAGGTCAGCCTGGATCTGCTGGTCGATCTCGTGGAGGACCGAGCGGCCCATACCGAGCCGAGAGAGGGCCTGGAGGGCGAGGCGGTTGACGTCGCGAAGGCGTCCCCGGCCGTCGAGTTCGACCTCGACCAGTGGCCGGTTCGGGTGGTCCTGTTCAACGAGGACTGTGCGGGTGAAGTCCATGGAGCGGCTGATGCGGGTCGCCGAGGCGGAGATGAGGATCAGTGGATCGCTCACGTTGGGCTCGGTCTTCATCCTCAGTCGGATCCGCGGCAGGGAGAAGCGGGTTCCGGGCTCGTCCGGCCACGGGTCGTCCCATGCGACGAGCCCACCCGAAGTGTCGGGGCGAAGCCGAACGGACAGGCCGTCGATGCTCCAGGGTTCGGCTGCGATTCGGCGGGCGAGATCCCAGGTGACGGTCTGGTAGACCCATGTGGGGGCGTCGGGCTGGCCGCTGGGCGAGCGGAGCAGGTAGTCGGAGAGAGCGCGCTGTTCCTGGGGGGTGGAGGCGAACTTCTCCGCGAGGCTGACCGGTTGGTTGAGGTCGATGTCGTCGATGTCCTCGCCCATGGCCAGCCCGTGCAGCAGAGTGAAGACGTCGCGCACCGTGTCGTCGTCGATGGGGTCCAGGCTGGCCAGGACGGCCCGCTTGGCGTCCAGCCAGACGTACCCGCCGGTGAGGGCACGCAGAGCCGTCGTGGCGATGGAGTGGGGGGCCTGGACTTGGTCCCGCCCGGCCCGTCGGCGGTACGCATTCTCGAAGATCTTCCACATGTTGACGCCTGTTGGGCCGCAGTCGCGGACGTGGACGGAGGCGTCCGCGAGGAGGGCGGGCGTGACCCGGCCAGCGAGGAGGTCAAGGCGCTGGGTCTGCTTGGGCGGGCGGGCGGTCATGCGGGCGGGTTCTCCTTCGAGGGTCATGCGGCCACGCCGATTCCGGCGTAGGCGAGGAAGGCGGCGAGGGCTTCGCGGTAGATCTCGTCCATGCGGCGGCGTTCGTCCTCGTCCCAGTTGGCGTGCATCCGCTGGAGGATGCTGGCGAGGTCGGCCTGCCACGAGTCGCGGTGGAAGGCGTAGTCCACGAGGTGCAGGGTCATGTCCGTTCCGCCGCGCCGTGCTCGTCCGGCGAGCTGGATCATGTCGACGACCATGCCTGCGACGATCTCGTCCTGCAGGACCTTGTGGGTCGACCCGAAGCCGGGCGCGGAGCGCATGATCAGGCTCAGACGCCTCCACGCCTCGGTGCGTGCTGCTGCGAGAGCCGCGACAGGGTCGTCGCTGGGTTCCTTGGGGAGGCTGTTGAGGCCGGCGGCGTTGACCGAGGCGTACATCTCCGGGGGGTCGCTCAGCAGCGCCAGGGGGCGGGTGCACAGGTAGACCGGGGTGATCGCCGATTTGGTGCCGATGACGATGTTCAGGCCGCGGGCGATGCGCGCCATGGGGACGACAAGGATCTTCCCCTTGGCCGGGAAAGTCTCGAATTCCTCGGGCGTCAGCTCGATGATGCCTGCGGGCAGCGGCGGCAGGTCACTGCGGCGTTCCTTGTCCGGCGGGACGGCGACGCACAGGCCGCCTGTGTAGTTGCCGGAGTTGTAGATGCCCAGGGCGATGTAGCGACAGTGCAGGTAGGAGTTAACCACCACGGCGGCGTGCGCGCGGTCCTTGTCCTCCTTCTCCAGGCGTTCGAGCTCGGGGTGGATGCGGGTGTCGTACAGGCTCTCGCCGAGCTGCTTGAGGGCCGCTGCCTTGAGGTGCGGGGGGAGCCCGGAGATCTGGATGGGGTTGTTGAGGGAGTCGGTGATGGTGTGTTTCTTCGCGCGGATGCTGTCCGGTGCGGCGTCGGTCATCCACCACTTCACGGTGCTGTGGATGTGCTCACGCACGGCCTGCGGAAAATACGCGGTCGCGGACAGGCCCATGACGGGCCGCTCGATACCGGCGAGGGCGAGCGAGACGATGCTGCCGAGCTGGGCGGTGTAGGTGTGCGGGTCTCCGGTGATGCTCTGGGAGGTGAGCTCGCCGGTCTTGGCCGGGTCGTCCAGGCCGGTGACCCGGTAGCCGAACAGGGCGCGGCCGAGCATGCCGAACGGGAGGATGTTGGCTCCAATGCCGCGCTCAAGACGTTCGGCGAGGGCTCGGGCCGAGGCCAGGCCGCTCGAACGGAGCTGGGCGGTCTTACCCATGAGGTCGTTGAGGGTGTCGTCCAGCTCGGAGAGCCAGGTGCGGACGATGAGCAGTTCGACTGCTTCGGCGCGGTCGTGTTCATCCTTGACGATGGCCTTGAGGAGGTCGCCCAGACGGTGCTGCGTGTGGGTGAGCAGATCGGCGCCGCGGTGGCCGAGAAGGTCACCGAGGGCGTTGCGCACGTCGAGGAAGTGGTCTTCCAACTCCACGGTGCTGAACGGGTCGTCGAGCGGGTCCTGGCCGGGCTTCGGTGGCCTGAGCGCGTTGAGCTTGTCGAAGAGCTCTTGCGGGATCTCGTGCTCGCTGGTGATGCCTGACTCGGGGAGCAGCAGGTGGATCAGGCGGCGGTCCCGGCCCCCGGAGATGTGCCATCCGGTGCTGTTCATACCCGCCCGGTCGCCGACGGGACCGCCATCGCCCTCGTAGTGCCGCAGGTGGAGCTGGCCTTCGCAGACGGCGGCCAACAGGAACTCTGTCAGGTAACGGGCATAGGTGACCGGCGGGACGAGTTCCTTGACCGTGGCCGGTGGCTGCTTGCGCAGCTCGTCGTGGAGCTGCTGGAGCGGGATCTTCTTGTCGAGTCGGGAGTCCAGGACCAGCTCGCTTGAGCACTTCCCGATGGCCGTGGACTGGAACTGGTCGATCTCGTCGATGAGGGTGGCGTGGCAGCGGCGCAGAAGGAACTCGGCCACGCTCAAGCCGTTGGTGGGGCGGTCGTCGAGGGTGATGCCGATGGGCATCCGGCCCATCATGAAGTTGTGGTGGTTGGTCACCACCACTGAGGCGGTGCAAGCGTTGTGGTGTTGCTGGTACTTCCCGCAGACCGGCACGAAGGGGCAGCGCCGGGTTCCCTTGGCCGGAGGGAGCGGGTAGAGGGTCATGCAGGATTCGGATCCCGCGGGGTAGGGGTGCGTGGCCTCGGTGAAGCGGTTCAACGCGCAGCCGTAGGAGAGTTGGCTGATCTTCCAGCGGATCTTGGCCGACTGTTCGGCGATCGATCCTTCGATGCGGGAGGCGATCTTCATGGCCCGCTCGTGCAGGCCGTAGGGTGACATCAGGGGAGTACATGTCTCGGGGTGGCCGAGGTATTCGAGGTCCTGACTGATGTCCCACGCCGCCGAGAGTGTCGCCTCGACGGTGGGGAGGACGATCGCGAGCGTCAGGCCGTTGACGGCGAACCACGAAGCCATGACGCGGACGAGGACGCTCTTACCGGTGCCCGTAGGGGCGTTGAAGACCTCGGTGGCGCCGGCGCAGAGGCGGATCATCTCCTTCGGGGAGATCGTGTCCGTGGTGTTGAGCTGGCTGAAGAGTGCCTTGAGGACCTGGTGCAGGTGCCGGCCTTCGGGCTTGAGCCGCTGGTCCAGTTGCCGGGCGAGGTCGAGGAGGTCGCTGGTTGGCGCCTCGACGTTCGGTACGTAGGCGGCCGTGTGCACCTGGGGCGGGCTCTGGCACGGGTCGGTCTCGGTGCCGCCCGCGAAGGTGGGGATGGTGGCGCGGCCCTGGATCTCCCCGATACCGCCGGCGTAGAGCTTGCGGGTCATCCAGACCCCAGCTACGGCGGGTGGTGTCGGCTTGGGGCGAGGGTGATTCTTGTGGACTCGTTTGAGGGTGCGGTCCACGTAGGCCAGGAGGTCGTCTCCGACCAGGGGCGAGGCGGCTTCCGCTGTGTGAGGTTCGCCGACGGGGACGAACTGGGGTGCCTGGCCAGCAGGGGGCGTGGCCAGTCTCCTGCGGGCAGCCAGCGCGAAGGCCGGTGCGCTGGCGAGTTCTCCGGGAGCATTGACGAGAACGTCGGCGAGGCGCTGCTTTTCCTCGTGGGGGAGGCTCGCCCAGGCCGACCACTTGTCGTACTGGCCGGACAGGAGGAACGCGGCATGCCGGAACGTCCCCGCGGGCTGCCCGTGATCGTCGGACGGGCCGGGGAAGTAGTGAGCGGCGAGCGCCAGCGCGCAGTAGACCGCCGCGTCGTCCTTGCGGAGCTTGCTTGTCAGGCCCATCGGATACCCGCCGTCCTGCAGATCCTCTGGCCGATCTCACCTGCGGTGGTCACCTTCAGGCCGAACTCCTCGCACACCCCACGGAGCAGGGGAAGGGACGCTTCCCGGTAGTCGGGGACGATGATCCACTCGGCTGCGTCATCGCCGCCGTCGGCTTGGATCTTCTTCGCTAGGAGCTTCTCCGAGGTGAAGTCCTTGATGTCGAGCAGAAAGGACTCTCTCTCGTCACCGCGCTGCCACACGTCAACGTGCAGGTCGTAGGCATCCAGGTAGGGCCACACGGTGACGGTGCCGGGGCAGTCGGCCCCGACCCCCAGGGCTGCGCGGCTCATGTGAGGCTCTGGGGCGACGACGAAGCCGCGTGAGATCAGCGCGTCGTACAGGGCGATCTCGAGGAGGCCGGGGACGGTGGTGTAGCGCCATGGTCCGCGTGCCAGCGCCAGATACCCTGCGGCTGGCAGCGGTTGGGGCACGGATCCCCGCAGGTCATGGGCGAGAACCGACGCCGCCCCGGTGGGGGCTGGAGGCGGGGAACCGGGGATCAGTGCCGGCGGCTTACCTGCATCAGGGATCTTGAAGGTGTAGGAGGCGCCCATCAGTTCCGCGTGCGGCCGGTAGAAGCACCGCACCCTGCCGGTGACCGACTTGCGCGAACGGTGCCGGGTGATCTTCATCGGCCAGCGGCATGCGGGGCAGGCAAACCACCACTGCTCGTAGAGCGCAGCGTAGTTGATGGGCCGGTAGAACTGGCCGACGACGCTGGGCAGGTTCAGCCTGCGCACCTCGGTCTCGGTCCCGGCCGGGAGCCGGGAGAGGTCGGAACGGCCCTTGGCATAGGCATCTTGGGTGCCGCGCTTCCTCAGCCCCGAGTTGACGGTGACCTGGTCCATCTCCTGCTCGATTTCGGTGAGGGAGGTAGACCGGCCGTCCCGGGTGGCCTTCTGGACGGCCCGCGCGACCTCCCGCTGTTCCTGGTCAAGGTCGAACAGGTCTTCTTCGAACAGGCCGTCGTCGTTGATCAGATGGACACCAGTCATCTCCTCCGGTGATACCCCATCGGGGAGGAGACGGGCGAGGTCGCCGGTGAGCATCGCCAGGAAGGACTCGAACGGGAGGGGCTGGCCAGGGCCGCGCGCGGCAAGGACTTCGCCGTGGCTTTCCATCAAAGTGCGCAGACGGCCTTCCGGCGCCTGCTCGGTGTCCGTGAGGGCCTGGGCCGCCACTGTTGCCGCGCGCATCATCATCTGCCGGATCACGTCGTGACTGACCGGCTCCGATGTGGAGGTGAACGTCACGCATAGCACCATAAACCTGGGGTACGACAGTCGCGCTCGGATCGACCAATCACAGAGGATCCGGGATGCTGAACTGGACAGCTGGGTAACGGCTTTGGTATTCGGACCGGTGCGCGTTGATGTGCTGCCTGCCTGCCTCGGTGATCCGCCACCGGTACTCAAGGACGAATGTCCCGCGTCCCTTCTCGACGCGGACAGCGAAGGAGTCGATGTATCCCCGGCTTGGTCTGCCGTTGGGGCGGTAGCCGACGCCGAGGTAGAACCTCGAGGTGCCTCCCATGGCGCCCTCTGGCCGACCGTCAGTTCCAGCTTCGGCGACCCTGGCCAGGTTGCGCCACAGCCGCTCCGACAGCAGGTGCGCGGGCCTGCGCGGCGTGGGGGCAATGCCGAGTCCGGCGCGTGCGCAGGCCCGGCCCGCACGGGTCAGTTCCACCAGGACCCGGTGAACGAGACCGACCTGGGGGATGTCGACCCGATCTTCAGTGATCTCGAGAAGCCCCCCGCGGGCAAGCGCGTGCAGGGTGGCTCCGGCTCCAGCGTCGAGGTGGCCTTCCTCGCGAAGTCGCTCCTGGATGGTGGTGTAGTCGGCGAACGGGAGCTCGGTCTTCATCGAGAAGGGCAGCTTGCGCCACGCGGACGCCGGCCCCGGGTCGCGAAAGGCTGCGCGGGCTGCCCTTGCGCGGAGCTCAGCTTCCCGATCCTCATGGAAGCAGGCGAGCAGATAGGCTCGCTGACGGATGTTCAGACCTTCCCACATCGCGTCGGCCCTTCTGCGCGTCAAGGGAGCAGAGCCATCACCCGGCGGCCACACCAGGTACTGGCGTCGCTGGAATGTGGCGCTCCTACGCTCTCAGAGCCCAGCCGGGAAGTGGTTCCCCCGCGCCGAGGCCAGCCGTGGTGAAGCTTCCGCGCGCTTGACGCCGGGCCGGGATTCGCCTGGCTTGTGGCGTGCTGGCCCATCACGGCCCACCCCTCCGTCATAGCGTCACCAGGACGCCGGCCAGGCTACGGCAGCCCGGTGACAGTCCCAGCAGAGCACCAAGTTGAGGCTGGCGCAGCCGATGCTGGCCATCGTCAGCCACTTGGGCCTCTGACGCGCCGCCAGCCGACCGGTTCCAGTGCTGGGAGCTGGCGTTAGAGGCGACCCTAGTTGAGGTAGGTGTAGCGGAAGAGGCCGTCGAAGCCGAGTCCGCGGTACAGCTCCTCGAACGACTCCCATTCCCGCTCGTCCCCGATGTCGCCTCGGGCGGCGGTGACGTCGGCGGCCTCCAGGTCGTGCTCGCGCCACTCGTGGGCGCAGCGGCAGCGGACGAAGACCTGGGGCCCGACGTTCAGGAGGAGCCAGTCGCGGTGGGCTCGGCAGTTGGGGCAGGTGATGGTGATGCCGCGGGGGTTGAGCTCGGCGGGGTGGGGGACGGCGAGGATGACGGTGGGGGTGGGTTCGGGGGCAGGGTTGTGGAAGTCGTGGTCGTAGTCGGTCATGCGGTCCTTTCGCATCGGCTGCTGGGCAGCAAGGACCATATGACGCACGGCCGTTGAATGGATCCCGGCGGGCGCAATGGACATCGAAACGACACCCGTGCCTGTGGCGGCCGCCCCGATGGTGGGGCAGCCGCCATGAGGTGTCCTGGCTACCGGCTGTGCGTGGCCTGTTGTGCGGCTACGGCCTGGCGGGCGAGGGCAGTGAGGTAGGGGTCGTCTGGCATCCGGTTGTCGACGAGGGTGGTGACGGCGTCTTCCCAGGAGAGGGCGGGGTGGTCGGCGTGGAGCTGGCCGAGGTCGGCTGAGCCGATGGCGGTGATCTGGTCGGTGTCGATGCCGGCGAATACTGCTTGGACGAGCCGGCCCATGGGGAACATGGCGCCGATCGCCTCGCCGACAGCCGCGACGACACGGTGCTGCAGGCGCTGTTGGGCGGTGGACCACAGCTGTCCGTCGGGCGGTACGACCTTGCCGAGGGCTTGGTGGCGGGCGAGTCCTTCCTCGATGTAGGCGATGAGCTCCGGGGAGGAGAAGGCGTTGAGTTCGACGCGCTGGTAGCGCCACTTGGCGGGCTCGCCGTTCGGGCGCCAGGCGCAGGGCTTGCCCGTGAACCACTGGCGGCCGGCGTCGGACAGGTGGGGCAGGATGCGAGCGGGCAGGGCGGCGTCGCGGGTGTCGGGCTCGGCCTCGAGTCCCTTGGCCTGGGCGTCTTCGACGGTCAGGCCGAGGTCGATGACCTTCACGCGGTGGTCGGGCATGCGGGTGGTCTCCTCCCCGAGGGTGCGGGCGATGTTGTAGCCGTAGGGGTCGGCGTCGTGGAGGACGAAGATCTGCACGTCGCCGGGGGGCATCTTGGCGAGCAGTTCGCGGCACGCCTCGGTGCCGTAGCCCTCGTTGGTGATGACGGCCATGTCGTACTTCTCGGCGAGGCCCGACTCGCGTACCGGCGGCCACAGGCCCGTCTTCTCGATGACGAGGATCTTGTTGTAGCTCCACTTCGGCGGGATGTACTGCTGGACCTCGCGGGTACCCAGCCGCACGTCCATCAGCCCGGTGGGGTCATGGGGGTGGTGCAGGGTTCCGCGCGGCTCGCGGTAGAGGCCCTGGATGGGTCCGTTCTGGCGTTCCCAGTCGGGGATCAGCGTCTGCTCGACGTAGGGGGCGTTGAGCTTGGACCCGATGGGGAGGAGCTTCAGCGCGAGCGGCCGGATCTTGTAGAACAGGGTGTGGGCGGAGAACGACAGGCCCTCGGTGCCTCGGGCCTGGCTGATGGCCTCACGCATGACCGTGAACACGGCGTCCTTCTTGGACAGCTTCGGCGCGGTCAGGTTGGCGGTGCTGGCCTTGTACGCGCGCATCGCAGCCCGCTGCTCACGCCGGTCGGCGGCCTGCTTGGAGCGCTGGTCCTTGGCCAGCACCTTCGTCGCGGCGGTGAGGGCCTTCGCGCAGGCCTCGGCGATCTCGGGCGGGATGACGAGTGCCGTCTTGCCCTTGTCGGTGAACTGCGGGACCGGGCACACCAGGTGCACGATGGCGGCCCGGCACCACAGGTTGCCCGGATCGGGGGCGGCGTCGGCCCTGGACAGGAACGAGGCCGCCCCGGTGCTGGCAAGCTTGTCGCCGACCAGGCGGGTGGCGGCCAGCGGGTCGCCGAAGGTCGCCGAGTAGTTCACGGCAAAGCACACGGCGCCGGCGCGCTTCGTGCGGGCAACCGCCACCTCGATGCTCCACGGGATCCCCGCCGCGTCGGTCAGCTGCTTGCGGGAGAACCATGCCTCCTCGACACCGAAGGCGTGGTCGAGGATGTGGGTGTAGTGGTCGCGGGGGACCTGGCCGAGGCAGGAGGGCGTTTGCGGCTTGCTGTGCTCCTTCATCGCGGCCAGCAGCACCGGGATCTGGTCCGGGTGCTCCTCGAACCCGGACAGGTGCGTGACCTGGGGAACCTGCTCGGCGATCTTCTTGGCCTTGGCCGAGCCGGTCAGGCCCGCGAAGGTATTGGTGAACGCCCGAACCGTCAGGTCCGCACCACCCGCGCGGTGCTCGCGGATGTGGGCGAAGACCAGCTTCGTCATCGCGGCCTCGTCGTAGTGATGTGCACAGGTCGGGTCGGTGGGCAGCGGCTTGCACCACCCCTTGGGCGCAGTGGGCTCGTAAATTCCGGCCCTGTCCGCGCCGCCGGTCTGACCGTGGTCAACGAAGCGCGCGTGCGGGTTGACGAGGGCGAACTTTTGCAGCCAGGCAGCCGCCTTCTCGGCCGTGACCTGCTCGGCGGGCAGCGGCACGATGACCGAGGTACCGGTGGTGCGGCTGGAGGGGACCTTCGTGTGGCGGGGGGCCACGTCGCCCAAGGGGTCGGCGGACACAGCGATCTCGTGCCGCACCCCCAGCGCCTCGACCACCACCGGCTCGGCGATGCCGAGCGCGTAGGGGATGCCGAGCAGGGTCTTGAACGCGTTGCCCTGCATTCCGCGGGTCGGCGAGCGCAGGCTCTCCTTGTCGGACACGTTGCAGGTGAAATCCAGGATCCGCTCGACCACCCCGCCCGCCATGCCGGGCCCGTTGTCCGTCACACAAACCCGCGCCACACCGTCGGCCCACGTCACCGCGAGGCCGATCTCGGGGCGGTCGCTCCCGAGGCGGTCGCTCCCGGTCTCCGCCGCGTCGAGGGCGTTGTCGAGCAGCTCCTTGATGACGACGTCACCGAACCTCGCGCGGGGCTGACCGGTCTGGGACTGCAAGGCCCGCTCTTCCAGGAACTCCGCGGTGCGGGACGTCGAGAACACGGTGCGCTGCACGACCGGGATCGAACTCAAGAAGCTGTCTCCAAATGCTGGTGAGGATGGTGGGTTGCCCGGCCACCGACTGGGCAACGGGAGCGAAGAGGGCAGAAGAGCCTGCTGGCCTCGTAGCTGCCAGCAGGGAGTGTGCTTGGTGGGCGAGTGCGGCATGGTGCCGGCACCCGCCCACCGGGGTTGGTCACCTCGTGCGGCGGACCCGATCGGGTACGGGCAGCGCCGGCGGCGGGGTGACCGCGGCGGCCGGTGAGCTGGTGGTGCGCTTGGTGGTGGAGCGAAACAGGGCCGCGCTGGTGCGACGGTCCTGTGCCGTGACCTTCGGCGCGGGGGCCGGGAGGCCGACATCGCGTCGGATTCGCCAGGTCAGCACGGCGGCGGGCGAGTCGGCACTGGCCAACTCGCGCTGCCCGGCGGCCTGGGCGAGCAGGGCCTGCGGGTCGTGGCCTGCCTGTTCGGCTTCGGCCAGGGTGGCGGCGAGCGCCGCCCAGCCGTCCTCGGCGAGCACCCGGGCGGCCTGGTCGGCGGGCAGCGCCTGGCGGACCGCTGTCTCCTGCCGCTCTCGGACCGGCTCCGGGAGCTGGCGGCCCCGGGTGTCGAGCAGGGCGATCGGGCGTCCGGCATGCCTGCCGTAGGCGGCACGCAGATGTGTGGCTGCCGCGTGCGCGGCCTCGGCCTGGCGCTGGTTTCCTTGGGCGGCATGCCACTTGGCGATGACGATCGCCAGCAGCACCAGACTGGACAAGACCGTGGCGGCGGCCGTTCCCTCCTCGCCGCTTCCGCCGGCGGGACCGCCGTAGAGGAGTTCCCGGGCAGCGGAGCGCATCGCCCTGACCTCAGTGCGGGCGGCGCGGGTGCGGGCGACGGCGGTGAACTCCAAGGCCCGGGCAGCCTGGTTGATCTCCTTTCGGGACAGGACTGGGCTGGTCAGGGCGAGGGTGTCGAGCACCTCGATGGCGCCGCCGACCACCGCGGCAACCTGACCGGCCCGAGCTTCGTCGTCGATGGTGCGCACGGCACGGTCAGTGGTGGTGCTGGCCCGGTACCGGACCGCGACCGACCGCCCCTGATCACCCGGGCGGCTGGGTGCGGGCTCGTCGACGCCGATGGCGAACCGCCCGTGGATCTTGGGCAGGGTCAGGTCGGCGGCGAGCTGGCTGCCGGAGAACCACACCGGACCACCCGGATCACCCGTGGGCAGGGCGAACGTGTAGCCCTTGGCGTCGCCGGAGGGCAGACGGCGGACCTCGAACTGGATCCCCTGCATCGTGAGGCGGGCAAGGAACTCCTCCTCAGTGGCGGCGCCGGCCAGGGCCCGGCGCACACCGGTCCGCAGCCGGGCCCGCCCGGTCTCCTCCTGCCCCAGACGCTCGGCCTTGCGCAGCTCAGCTGCCTTGGCGCGCTTGGGGATCGCGGCCCGGTACTCGGGTGTTCGGGTGTCGGACAGGTCCTTGAGCCGGTACTGCCGTTCGATCTCGGTGAGTTCGGTCTCGGCCCGGTACTGGTCGCCGCGCAGGCGGGCCTGGGTGAGATCGGCGCGGACCACAGTGGCGAGGATGTGGATGTGGTTGTCCCCGTGGTGCACGGCGATCCACCGGCAGCCGTCCGGATCGCAGTCGGGGGCGATACCGGTGGCGGCCACGATCCGGCGGGCGATGTCCGCCCACTCCTCGTCGCTCAGGTTCCGGTCGGAAGGGTCGGCGCGGACCATGCGGTGGTAGACGTGCTTCTTGACCGGCTGGCCGTAGCGGATGACGTGCAGGTCGAGGACGTCCCGCAGCTGGGCCAGGGTGGCCTCGGGGTCGCGGCCCGGGTCCGGGGCGAAGCCGTCCCAGGACGCGACGAGGTGCGGGTCGGTGTGCTCGTTGCGCCTGCCCGGGCCGTACAGGTACTGCAGCGCCTTGAGCGTGTTCTTACCGGATCGGGCAGTGGTGATCACCGGCGGCCGGCCTTCGCCACGCGCATCGCCGAGGCGTCGACCTGCGCGGCGGCCCGGCGGGTCTCGATCATCAGCTCCCTGGCCTTCTCCAGAGTGACCTGCGCCGGGCCGTGGGCGATGCCGATCTGAGCGTTGAGCTGGAAGGCGATCTGGTTGACGTTGACGCCGACCCGGCCGACCTGGAACCGCGCGCCATCGAGCGCCTGCACGGCCTCGTCCAGCTGCTCGTCGCGGGTCACCAGGCCGGCGCCGTCGACGGTCAGGGCCTGGCGCTCCAGGTAGTCGGCCACGTTCAGGCCCGCCGCCTGCGCGAGCCGCTTGATCTCCGCTTCCCGCTCCGCGGTGCAGCGAAAACCGAGCTTCTTCGTCTTGGGGTTCTCGTTGTCACGTCGACGGCGCTTGGGACGACGCGCGCTCACACGCAAAGAGCGGTCAGCAGCTCGGACGGGCGTCAACGGCTCGACGGCAGGCATCTCCTCCTGCTTCGCCGCGCCCTCGCGGTGAAGCTCCGGTGCTGCCGCCCTCGGCAGCACCGGCACGTCCACGCCCCCCTGGGCGTGGACACCCGCGTGCGTGGCCCCGTAGGGGCCCCGCACGCACTCGCTTGCTCCGCCTGAGACAGACTGATGGTCAACTCCATTGCGGTCCACGGAGCTTATAGCCCCCTCTGGCCGGTCTATCGGGGTCTGGTGGGTGTCGTGCACGGTGTGCTCCTGGAGCGGGCGGTCGGCGCGATGGTCAGCATCAGGGCGATGGCGATTTGGTCCGGCCGGGACTTCGCAGGCGGGGCGGCTACAAGTTCGGCCCCGGCAGCCGCCCCGCCTACGCGGATCAGCCGAGGGTGAGCTGCTCGGCGGCGTCCTCTTCCTCGGCCCGAAGGATGTCCATGACCTTGGTGAGCCGCTTGCTGGCAAGCGTGGTACCCCGCGCACGGACCGCGTCGTCCACGACCGTGCGGCTCAGGCGTCCAGAGGCGCGCCATGCCGCTCGGCCGATCTCGACCAGTTCGTCCAGCGATGCGCCCGGAGGTCGCCCAGCGGGCTTGGTCACCCTCACCCGAAGCCCAGCGGAATATCCGTCCGGCTTGTGAACTGCGAAGTCAGCGGCGACAGCATCCTCGGCCCGCGCGTGTTCCGGGCCGGACGGGCTGCTCGGTGAAGCCCCGGCGGAACTGGCGTACCAGCTCTGGACGGCAGCATCGTCCAGGGTGATGACCGAGCCATGATCGGGGCTGAGGCCGTCGAGCTCCGCCGCCCGCGCGCTAGCACTGTCCCCAGATCCGCACGGGTCAGCGGAACCGCAGCTCGCACTACCGCACAGATCGCCATCCGCGGACCGCATCTCGTCGGAGGTGCGGACCGCCGGGGCGTGCCGGGCAATCAGGATGTACAGATGGACGGCGCCGGCGAGCGCGAGTGGGGCGAGTGTGGACAGCAGGCCGACGACGCTGTCGCCGAGCCGCAGCCGACTGCTGAGGCTGGGCAGCTCGTTGAGGCGGACCGCGTGCAGGGCGTTGGCCCACACGCTGGCGCCGGTAGCTCCGCCGAAAAGAGTCCAGGCGTAGGCGCGGGCCGGCCACGGGGCCTCGCGCAGGACGAGCAGCGCGCGAACTCCGTAGGCGACGAAGCCGTCGATGATCAGCGGGAACACGTATGTCAGCGGGCCGCGCACGTGGATCGCAACGGCCATCTGCTGCAGCGCGTCGTAGGACAGGGCGAAGCCGATGACGCCGAGCAGGGCGACCGCGAGGCGGTCCCAGACGGTGACGCGGGAGCTTGGCGTGCGGGCAGGGGGTATCGACAGAGTGGTCAAGTCGGTGTGCTCCAGGGTGGCCTGGCCGCAGGGCGGGCGTGGCGCAGCGGCCAGGCGATGGCGGGGTGAAGGTAAGAGGCGCGCGGTGGATAGGCCGAGGGGACGCCCGGCCTACCCGCTAGGCGTGGGGAGAAGGAAGGTCAGCCTGCGGCGGGTGCCGTGCGCGTAGCGCTGGCGCGGAGTGCGGCTCGGACCTTGGCCATGCCACGTACGGTTGCGGCTTGGCCGTCGCCGACCGCGACCGGACGCGGCGCCAGGCCCGCGCATGAGCGGCAGATCCCCGCCTGTGGCACGGGGTCCGCGCAGGTGGGGCACTCGCTCCAGCGCGGCGTTGCCGGCGCGGCGGCTACCGGCTGCGGGACAGGCGGCAGCTTGCGGACGAGCCGGTCGCGCAGCAGGGCCGCCGGGGAGTGCACGCGTGTGGGCAGGCCCGGCAGGACGGCGCGTGCGAGGTCCTGCTCGCCGTGCCCCTGCTCCAGCCACCGAGCGACCAGCGGCGCCAGTTCCAGCGCCTCCACCGTCCCGACGTGCAGACGTGGTTCGGGCCGCAGGACGCGGAACAGCGTCGCGACCGTCTCGCGCACCGACGGGTCGAGCGGCACCGCCGCGTCCGGACCGGGTCCGCCGGTGGTGATGGAGTCGCCGGAGATGTCCCTCCCTCCCTCCCCTGCCCCGTGCGCGTCGCCGCTGCGCGGCTGCGCTGCCGACGGAGGCTCGGGGAGGGAGGGTTCTTTCTTCCGGTCCTTTACGGGGTTGGCGCCAGCCGCATCGGCTGCTGCACCACCGGAGCCCGGAACGAAGTGCCCCGGAGACACCAGCTGCGGGGTGTCGTACACGTGGGCGACGCTGACGAACGTGCCGTCCGGTTGGCGGACCTTCTCCACCCGGTAGAAGCCGGCCTCAGCCAGCTCCCGCAGCGCCTTGGACACGGCGGTGCGGCCTTGGGGGCTGGTGTCGGCCATCCGCCGACCGTCCTCGCGCCACCCGTCCGGGCGCGACAGCAAGTCGGCCAGCAGACCGCGGGCGGTGTAGGACAGGCTGCGGTCCTGGAGCAGGGCGTTGGGCAGGGCAGTGAAGCCGCGGTCATGGCGGCTGCGATGGACACGCATCAGGAGCGCGCGCTCCCCTCGCTGATCCGCGCCGATGTTCCGCTCAGTCCGAGCGGCTGCTGAGCAGCCATCAGCCCGGACGTCGCCGAGCCAGAGGCGGCCGTAGCGGCGGGGGGCCGGAACGCCGGGGTGACCGGCGGGGGTGCGGCGGGCAGGTGAAAGCCCGTACTGTTGAGCACAGCGACTCCTCAGTCGGCGGCGCCGGGCGGCTACCCGGCTCCACCGTGGTCGACACGTCCAGGGATGGGCTGTTACGAGGATCTGCGTCGGGCCCCCGGTGTTCGTAGCACCTGGGGCCCTTGCCTTTGCCGGGGTTCTCTCGGCCGGGGTGGCTGGCCACCGGCTGTCGATCCCCTCCGCAAGGCGCATGCTTCGCGCTTGGGGCGAGCGGCAACCCGCCCAAAGCGCGATGCAGAGCGAGTTGCTTGCATCTCGTTATGCATCACGATAGGCTCCCCCTGAACAGATTGCAAGTCGCATCGAGGCAATGCAGGGAGGATAGATGGCTGGCGCCGGAGGCCCCGAGTCCAAGAACCCCCGACTGGCCGGCGAGGAGAACGCAGCCCAGCGCTTGAAGATGGAACGCGAGAGCCGCGGCTGGAGCACCGCCGAGGTCGCCCGCCGCATGTCCGAGGCCGGCTTCCCCATCAACCAGTCCTCCGTGTGGCGCATCGAGAGCGGCGAGCCACCCCGGCGCATCAACCTCGACGAGGCCATCGGCTTCGCCAAGATCTTCGGCATCACCCTCACCGAACTGACCGGCCCGTCCGGCGGCGCCGTGAGCGCGAAGATGCTCCACCTCTTCGAGGTCTTCCAGGAGGCCGCCAACGCCGCCCAGGACGCGCTCGACGCGATGGACGCCGCCGAGAGCGCCCTCTACGTCTACGCCGACCAGCACCCCGACGCGTACGAGGCCATCGACGAGTACACCATCAGCATCAGCATCGCCCGCCAGGAAGGCCGCCTTCCCCCTCAAGCGAGCGAACGCCGTGACTGGTAGCCCGACCAGGAACGCTGACGCGCACAGCGAATACCTCCGTCAGCGACTTGGTCCGGCCGGAACCAAGAGCTAATCTCCACACCTCGGCAGACCGGTCCAGCCAACCGACACTGCCGTCCCTCCCATCTGCCCACCCACGCCAACGGTCCCGGCGCTACGAACGCCGAGACCCCTGGCCCGACCACAACCGAATAGCAAGCCCCATCCCTGGACCCGTCGACACGACGGCGCATGGCCGAAAGCGCCGCCGAGAGGACTGCCATGTTCCAGCGCCACGTGCGCCCCAACCGCCACCAACGCGTCTCGCAGACCGATTTGGCGGTTCTTCTCCAGTTGTCTCCGCCGAGCCCCAACGCTCCGCTGCCGCAAGCCGGCTGACACAGCTTCCGCACCGACCACCGAATGTCTCGGCTGGTCAGGTTCCTGGCGCCCTGCCCTGCTGGCCGGTTGCCCCTTCACCGCTCCCGCTCTGGAGCCCCCTCCCCAACCGCACATCACTGACACCGCAACGCGGTGGCCGACGCTTGCCCGTCAGCCACCGCGCGAGGAGCCGCATGCCCGAGCAGTACCTCACCGTCGCCCAGGTCGCGGAGCGCCTGGGTACCAGCGAGCGCTTCCCCCGTCGGCTCATCGCCGAGCGCCGCATCGCCTTCGCCAAGATCGGCACCCACGTCCGCATCTCCGAGAGCGCGCTCGCCGCCTACATCGAGGCCAGCACCGTCCCCGCCATCCGCTCGGTCCGCTCCGGCCGCTCGCGCTCCGGGAGGACCGCCTGATGGCGAACAACTCCGGCCGACGGCGCCGCTGGGGCTCCGTGCGCAAGCTCCCCTCCGGCCGGTTCCAGGCCCGCTACCCCGGCCCCGACGGCCTCCTGCGCAACGCCGAGGAGACCTTCGCCACCAAAGGCGACGCCGAGGCGTGGCTCGTCGAGACCGAGGCCGACATACGCCGCGAGCAGTGGCGCGATCCGAACGCGGGAGCCGTCAACTTCCTTCTCTACGCTACCGCTTGGATCGACGAGCGCGACCTCGCTCCGCTCACCGAGCAGCTGTACCGCCGCAACCTTCGCCTGCACCTGGCACCGGCCTTCGGCGAGCTGGAGCTGAAGGAGATCACTGCTCCCCAAGTGCGGGCCTGGCGCGCGACCCTGCGCAAGGCCGGCAAGAAGACCACCGCCGCCAAGTGCTACCGCCAGCTCAAGTCCATCATGGAGACCGCCGTCGACGACGACCTCATCCGCCGCAACCCCTGCCGCGTCAAGGGCGGCGGCAAGGAGGAAGCCGCCGAGCGTCCGCACGCGACCATCGAGCAGGTCCTCCAGCTCGCCGACCTCATCGGCCCGCGCTGGCAGCTCATGGTGTTCATCGCCGCGTTCATGGCCCTGCGCCCCGAGGAGCAGGCCGAGCTCCGGCGCAGCGATGTCGACCTGACCAAGAAGCTCGTGTGGGTGCGCCGCGCGGCCCCCGAACTGACCACCGGCGAGCGGGTCCTGGGCGACCCGAAGTCCAAGGCCGGCAAGCGCCCCGTCGGCATCCCGCCGGAGATCGTCCCGGAGTTCGAGCACCACCTGGCCTGCTACGCACAGGAGGGAGACGACGGCCTGCTGTTCGTCGGCGAGCGCGGAGCACCGTTCCGCCGCTCGACCTTCGGCCGCAAGTGGCGCAAGGCCCGCGCGAAGCTCGGCCTGGACGACCTCCACTTCTACGACCTCCGCCACACCGGCAACGTCCTCGCTGCCAGCACCGGCGCGAGCCTCAGGGACCTGATGGCCCACATGGGCCACGCCTCCGTCCGAGCAGCGCTGATTTACCAGCACGCCACCGCCGAGCAGCAGACCAAGATCGCCAACGGCATCAGCGCCGCCGTCGTCGACATCCGCAGCCGCCGTCGACGCGCTCCCTCCGAGACCACAGCGGAAGCTCGCGAGGCGTAGAAGCCCAGCCGCGAGAAGCCCGGTCAGCCATCGCGCTGGCCGGGCTCTTTCGGTGTGGTCGGGAGACCTGGTCAGCCGAATCGCAGGGGCTTCGGCGCTCGACGACATCACGATTCAAGGTCCGTAAGGGCCAATATGGCGACTAGCGACTATGCCGCCGACGCCGTCTCGATGCTCTGCACAATCCCTGGTGGCAGGACAGCTCTGGCGGGGCCGCTATCGGGGGAGGCAAGGTAGTGCAGGAGTCGCGCCGGCCGTTCCGGTCGGCCTAGCGGGACTGGTTCGACGCGACGCCACCCTCTGGCGGACGCCGCCTTGATGGCCGTCAAGTATGTCGTTTCACTCATGCGACCCAAGGTCCGAGCGCGCATGAGAAGGGCGGCCAGGGACACCTGCCAGAGCCGCTTGAGTTCGAATAGGGCTGGCCAGTCAACCGTGGTCGGCAACTGATCGCGGATCTCGTCAGCAGGCATGAGGAAGGCCGCGGCGAATTGGTGAGCCTGGGTCTCAACCTCTTTGACGCCCCAGATCTGCTGGCCGTGCAGGACAAGATGGGCGAGTTCGTGCGCACCGTCGAACCGGGACCGGGCGCGGTCGTTCTTGTCAGTGCCCAGGACGATGACCGGATGGTTAGGGAAGGGCAGAGAGAAGGCATCGACGTCGGCGGTGCCGAGTGGGAGGCGGATCACGGCGACCCCGTGCGCCTCCAGCAGCCCGACCACATCCGAAACCGGGCCTGAGGAGACACCCCAGAGCGACCGGACCTGGGCTGCGGCCCGCTCGATCTCGGCTGCACCGGCATCCAGGCCGCTCACGGGAATCGTCGGCAGGTCAGCCGTAGAGAACCGCCCTGCGGCGGCCGCGCGGGTAGCGAGGTCGTGGGCTACGAGAGCAATCGCTCGGGCGCGGCGGCGGTCAACCACTGATGTCCGGCGCAGCGACCGGAAGAAGCCCTCATGGCTCTCGGCCGCCGACTCACGGAAGAAGCCTGGAGGCACCTCGAGGATCTGACACAAGTCGTCGATCGTCTCCGGACTCGGACGCGCCGCAGCGCTCTCGAACTGGCTGATCGCGGCAGGTGTGAGCCCAGCCTCGCGAGCCAGCTGTGCCTGGCTCAGCCCGGCCAGCTCGCGGGCAGCGCGAAGGCGTGTCCGTTCGAACGCCTGCGTACTCATCTCTCCCCTTGGTTGATCTTGTTCCCCACATCTTGGCGGATCGTGGAGGCCGTAGGCGCCCTCGTGGGCACCCCGGGCGAAGGCGTTGCACTCTCAGTATAGAAAGATGCGCGGAAAATCGTGCCGTGATATTAAGTACAATCGATAGTGGAGGCCGGCCCGGGTGGGCCGGCCCGCGCGGGCGACGACACGGGGGCAACAGAGGGTGACCGAGCGGTTTCAGATTCTGAGCTTGGATGGCGGAGGTTTTCGCGGCATGTTCTCCGCGGCGGTCCTCGCACGCCTGGAGGACGATCTCGGCGTGCGGATCACTGATCACTTCGACTTGATCGCGGGCACCTCGACGGGCGGGATCATCGCGCTGGGCCTCGGTCTCGGGCTGTCCCCCCGGGAGATCCTCAGCTTCTACACCGAGCACGGCCCGCGGATCTTCCGTGACCGCAGTCGGTTGCGCGGCCTCCGGCATCTGCTTCGGGCGAAGTACGGCTCCGGGCCGCTGCGGTCGGCGCTCACCGAGGTCTTCGGTGGCCGAACCTTCGGGGAGAGCACCAAGCGGCTGGTGATCACCTCGTACAACATCGCAGCCGATGACGTCTATCTTTTCCGAACCCCGCATCTGCCCACCCTGAAGCGCGACTGGCGAGAGAAGGCCGTGAACGTCGGGCTGGCCACCTCCGCCGCGCCGACCTATCTGCCGGGAATGCCGTTGGACGGAGCACGGCTCATCGACGGCGGGGTATGGGCGAACAACCCGACCATGGTCGCGCTGACAGAGGCAGTGGGACCGCTCTCCATTCCGCTCGAGGCGATCCGCGTGTTCAGCCTCGGCACCACGATCGACGTCCGCCGCCGCCATCGCCGTCTCGACCGTGGTGGTCTGCTGCCCTGGGCCAGCGACGCCGTGGAGGTGCTCATGCGGGCGCAAAGCGAGAGCGCCGCCAAGCAGGTGCGGCACCTCGTCGGGAAGGACAACGTCCTCCGCCTCAATCCGACGGTGCCCACCGGCGCCGTCGCACTGGACAAGGTCAACACCGAGACCCTCTACGGGCTGGCCGGCCACGTCAGCCGCGACGTCTCGCCGACCGTCCACCGCACCTTCTGCGACCACCTCGCTCCGGTGTTCGTTCCGTTCTACCCCGCACGGGAGGAATAACGTGGACTCACTCGATCAAATGCTGTCGATGCTGCTCGACGGCGCCGTGGAGGTGCTCGACATCTCTCCCGATCTGTACGACGGCGCCGTCGAGCGCTACGAGGAGGTCGGCACCTGGCTCGCCGAGCACGGCAGCCCCGGGTGGCAGATCTATCCTCAGGGCTCCTTCCGCCTGGGTACCGTGGTCCGCCCCGGGACTCCTGGCGGCGAGTACGACATCGATCTAGTCTGCCGGCTGCCGCTGCACCACGAGAGCACGACGCAGGAGCGGCTTAAGCAGCGGGTCGGCGAGCAGTTGGTCGCCTATCGGCGCTGGAAGAAGGATCAGGGTCACACCGACGCCCCGGAAAGCCTCGAAGCCCGGCGCCGCTGCTGGACCCTGGGGTACCCGGGGTTCCACCTCGACGTCCTGCCAGCCATCCCGGACGACGAACACCTGCCCACCGGCATCCGTCTGACGGACAAGGACCTCTGGGAATGGCAGCGCAGCAACCCCATCGGATACGCGGACTGGTTCCGGGGACGCTCAGACCTGTCCACCAGGATCCTGGAGAAGCGGCACGCCAACGTGGCGGACGTCCCCATCTGGCACGTCCGCAGCCCGCTCCAGCGCGTTGTCCAGATCCTCAAATGGCACTGCATGATCATGTTCGCGAATGACCCTGACAACCGTCCGCCGTCCATCCTCATCACGACGCTGGCCGGCCACGCCTACAACGGCGAGGAGGATCTGTTCACGGCCGTCCGCAGCGTGTTGGACAACATGCCGCGCTTCATCAGTAAGACCAACGGCAAGTGGTGGGTGGCCAACCCGGCGCACGAAGAGGAGAACTTCACCGACAAGTGGAACGAGTACCCCGAGCGACGGAAAGCGTTCAACGCCTGGTTCACCGATATCGACACGACCATGAGCGAACTCGCCCACATGGAAGGCAAGGGGCTTGACACCGTCTACGAGCGCCTCGCCAAGTCCTTCGATCGCGACCCCGTGCTCCACTCCTACAAGCGCTATGCCGCCAGTATCGGTGCAGCCACCGACAACAGGATGGGTGCGACCGGGCGACTGTCCCCGACCGCAGCCGGGCCCCGCAAGCCGAGCCACACCTTCTATGGCCAGCACTCCTCCGCGCGCGATTAACCTCGGGCTGCAGATGGCCGCGATCAAGGCAGTCCTTCCCGCCGCGCAGGGAACCGTGCGCGGCGGCGAACTCGTCTGCACGGTCCCCCTGCAACCCACTCCCGCGAGCAGGCACTACATGGCGCGGATCGCCTACCGGCACCGGCGCAGGCCGTGTGTGACGATCACCGAGCCGCCGCTGACGCTGCATCCGCGTGCCACGGCTCTGCCGCACGTGTATCCCGGTGGTGACCTTTGCCTGTACCTGCCAGGAGAGTGGAAGGAGAATATGCTCCTTGCCCACACGATCCTGCCGTGGACTTCGGAATGGCTCCTGCACTATGAACTGTGGCTGGTCACGGGACGCTGGGCTGGCAGCGGCCACGACCATGCCGTGCCACCGGCCACCCAGGAGCCCGAGGACCCGATTTGATCATCGGACGCCGCGCGGCGAGAACCGGTGACCACGCCTCCGATGCTGACCTACCGGCGGACGCCTCCGTGACTATCGCGAGCGCCCTCGCCGCCATCGGCACTCCCACCAGAGGCCGGGGCGACCCTCGCCGAGGCCCTGCTCGACCAACCCTTCTGGGACGGCGAGACCTGGTACCTCGAAGCGGTCGGCTCCCGCTCAGCGGTGGCCCTACCATCGGCGCTGGCCAGGTCCTGTCCTGCGGCGGCAGCTACAGCCCGCGAGCGGCCCGTCTCGGGCTCTCACCTGATCAAGACGCCCGCCTCGCTGAAGCCCTCGGTATGGCCGGCTGACGTCGGACACCTCGACAGCCCCACCGAGTACGGGAGTTGTCGAGCGTCTACAAGCAAGGCGGGCAGCTCGCCATGATCGACGGCCGGTCACCCACCGCGTGGATCTCCCAACTAGGGTGCCAGAGACGTGATGCGGGTCACAAAAATCTGGTCTTACTATTCGAGACGATTGCCGCCCGCCAAACCTTGCGGACACGGATCGCGACCGAAATCCCACGAAACTAACGCTTCGTCAGCGACCATCTGGCACGAATCTGGCACGACGACCCCGAATTGGTCCAGACAACAAGAAAGCCCCAGGCCGTTGACCTGGGGCTTTCCTTCTGAGCGGGCGACGAGAATCGAACTCGCGCTATAAGCTTGGGAAGCTCATGTTCTACCATTAAACTACGCCCGCATGACGACCCGTCAGCAACGGCTCGATCATGCATCATGCTACCCCATCCCGCACCCTGCGCCGAAACGGCTGCCGCGGATACGGTGGTGCCGCGAATGCGACGGCGAGCCGTGGTGGGGATGTCCGGAAGATCCCCTAATGTGACGCTGTCGTGGTGAGGTGGAGGGCCCCGGCTCGTGGGGAGCTCGGCCTTGTTGGGGAAGCGTGGGAAGGGGATCGATGGAGCAGCGGACCGTTGTTCGGTGTGCCGAGGGGCACCTGTTCAGTACCAGCACGTTCCCGATGCAGCAGCTCGGAGCCGCGCGGCTGGGGCCGGGGCGGTTGATCCGCTGTCCGCAGTGCGGGCGGATGCGCAGTTCGGTGCCGGCGGACGTGAGTGTGTTGACGGCGCCGCAGTTGGAGCGGGCCTTGCGGCTGGAGGCCGGGGCGTTCCTGGCCTGAGGGGAGGCCTGAGGGAAGGTGGGCCCTCCCGGGCAGCGGACAGGTGTGCGGGAGGGCCGCCGGATGGTGAACGGATTGGGAGGACGCGCGCACGAGCACGTAACCTCGTGGCGTGCTGCTCTCCGATAAAGACATCCGAAGTGAGATCGACAACGGCCGGGTCGTGGTCGACCCGTTCGAACCGGCCATGGTCCAGCCGTCCAGTATCGACGTCCGACTGGACCGGTTCTTCCGGGTGTTCGAGAACCACCGATACCCGCACATCGACCCCTCCGAGGAACAGCCGGACCTGACCCGGCTGGTGGAACCGGACGGCGATGACGCGTTCATCCTGCACCCGGGCGAGTTCGTGCTCGCCTCCACGTACGAGGTGATCACGCTGCCGGACGACGTGGCCTCGCGACTGGAGGGCAAGTCGAGCCTGGGGCGGCTCGGGCTGCTGACGCACTCGACGGCCGGCTTCATCGACCCGGGATTCAGCGGGCACGTGACGCTGGAGCTGTCGAACGTCGCCACGCTGCCGATCAAGCTCTACCCGGGGATGAAGATCGGGCAGCTCTGCCTGTTCCGGCTCTCCTCGCCCTCCGAGCACCCGTACGGCTCCGCGCGCTACGGCTCGCGCTACCAGGGGCAGCGCGGGCCGACGCCGTCGCGTTCCTACCTGAACTTCCACCGGAGCAAGATCTAGCCTCCGGTCAGATCCGCTTGGGGCGGGTGACCGCGGTCAGTTCAGTACCGTCCGCCGAGAGGATCAACTCCGTCTCCAGCGAGGAGAGTTGGCCGAGCCGGTGGAGGTGGGTGCCGCCGCAGGCGATCGTGGCGGAGCCCGCCGGGAGTTCGCAGTGCCAGCGGCGGCGGGCGGTCAGCTCGGGGCCGGGGACCTCGATCCGCACCGGCGCGTCGGCGGCGACCCAGGCGGCGAGGCGCTGGTTGACGTCGGCGGTGATCGCGGGCAGCGCATCGGCCAGGGCGGGCAACTCGTCGACCGCCTCCGCCGTGAAGCCCTTCTTGCGCAGCGACTTGCCGAGCCGGTAGACGTCGGTGCTGGCCTCGGTGTCCATCACCGAGGAGGCCATCGCCAGACTGTCGAAGTCCGGGTTGCCGAAGGCGTCGGCACGGCCCGGGTCCTTGCGCCAACGGGCGGCCAGCGCGGCGTTCAGGGCCAGGGCGAGCAGGTGGCAGCCGGTGTGCGCGGCACTGAGAGCGGTGCGGCGCTCGGCGTCCACCGACAGCGTCACCGGCCGGGCCACCAGCGACTCGGGCGCAACAGGCGACTCCGGCGACACCCCCTGCGCCAGCTCGGGCAGCACGTGCAGCACCAGCCAGGACCACGCCTCGTCACCACGGCGCACCGGAATGTCGGCGCCCACCAACAGCTCGCCGCTCGCCGGGTCCACGGCACCGGTCAGGCAGTCCACCACCGCCAGCTCGACGGCCTCGGCACCCGCTGCCCCGGGCACGGTCAACGTGCCGGTGTCGGCGGGCTGGTCGGGCCAGGTGTGGTCGAGCGGGTGGAACGGGGTGTCGGCGGTGACGACGCCCCACCGGCCGTCGCCGAGCGGGTGGACGGCGAGGACGGTGGACTCACCGGTCACCGCGCCGCCGGGGAAGCTGACGCGGGTGGTGGGGAGGGTCATTCGGTTGCTCCGTGCAGTGGGGGGACGGACAGAGAAACAACGGTCTGCGGGCCAGGTCAGCCCAGGGTCGGCAGCTTGATCAGCACCAGCAGCGCCAGCAGTTGCAGCGAGACGGCACCGGCCGCCTTGCCCCAGGGCAGGTCGTGCACCCGGCGGACCAGGGTGGTCAGCAGGACGGCGCAGAACACCCAGGTCAGCCAACCGACCGCCTGCACCACCACGTTGGCGGACGGCAGGAAGAGCGCGAGAAGCATGCGCGGCACGTCACTGGTCCAGCCGACCAGGACGGAGAGGCCGACCGTGGAGGCCCACGGGCCGTCGCCGCCCAGCTGCCTGGCCAGCGCGTACGTCACCGAGCCCAGCATCAGACCGGCCACCGTGAAGGCGACGGCGGCGCCGAGCAGTGACCAGGCGGCGATGGCGAAGGTGGAGTTGACCACCTCGTTGTGGGTGTCGCCGAAACCGAGCACGGCGAGCACCGCGTAGAGCAGCGAGACCGTGATCGCGGGCAGCCAGACCTGGTGGTCGCGCATCTGGTCGAAGGTGCGGGCCGGCGCCCGGTAGATGCCGAGCAGCAGCTCACGCCAGCGCAGCCGCGGGCCGCCGGTGCGCGGGCCGCTACGGCCGCCGGCACGGTAGGTGGCGACGTGGTCCGGGGAGCGGGCCCAGGACGGCGCGTCGGGCTGGGTCGCGCCCGGACCCGGCCCGGCCCCGGCCTCACGCGGGTACCTCGGCTCCTCGCCGTAGTAGTACGGCTCTCCGACGTACTGCCCGCCGTATCCGGCGGTGTCCTCCCCTGCGGGATACCCCGCCGGATTCACCGCGAACGCCCGCGTGTGCCCGGGCTGATCCCCCCGGTACGGGTCGACCCCGCGGGGCTCGGTCGGCTCGTAGGCCGCAGCGCCGGCGGCGTATTCACGCTCGCCGCCGCCCCATCCGTTCCCGCTCAGACTTCCGTTGCCAGCCACCCTCCGAAGGTACCCGGAAAGGCGACCGGCAGCCCCACCAGCCAGCGGGACCAAGGGGATTGCAGCAGGGCTGTGACGCAAGGCACCACGCCCTGCCGACCGAACCGACCGAACCAACTGCCCGACCGACCGCCCGGGCTACTTCTGCAGCACCGACCCGTGCACCGCCGCCGCCGAGGTCTCGCCCGCGGGACAGCCGCCGGGGCCGGCGCTGATCCGCACCGCGCCGACCGGCAGTCGCGTGCCGCAGGCGATCCGGATGCCGTTCGGCAGCTCGTTGTCGGCCTCGACCACCGCGCCGTCGCCGATCACCGCGCCGTCCAGCGAGGTCCGCTCGCCGACGGTGGCGTAGGCGCCCACGATGGAGTCCTTCACGAAGGCGTCCGCACTGATCACGGCGCCCGGCAGCACGACACTGCCCTCGACGATCGCGCCGGCCGCGACCACGGCACCGGCCGCGACCACGGTGCCCGCGCTGAGCACGGCAGCCGGGTCCACGGTGGCGCCGTCCAGCAGCAGCGCGTCGCCGGTGGGGCCGGGGACGGCCGGCGAGTCGACGCGGCCGAGCACCAGGTCGGCCGAGCCGCGCACGAAGGCGGCGGGGGTGCCCAGGTCCAGCCAGTACGAGCTGTCGACCACACCGCGCACCAGGGCGCCGGTCCGCAGCAGCTCGGGGAAGGTCTCACGCTCGACCGAGACCACCCGGCCGGCCGGGATGCGGTCGATAACCGAACGAGTGAAGACGTAGCAGCCCGCGTTGATCTGGTCGGTGACGATCTGCTCGGCGGTCTCCGGCTTCTCGAGGAATTCCAGCACCCGGCCGCTCTCGTCGGTCGGCACCAGGCCGAAGGCGCGCGGGTCCTCGACCCGGGTCAGGTGCAGGGTGACGTCGGCGCCGGCGGCCACGTGGCCGTCCCGCAGCTCGGCGATGTCCAGGCCCGAGAGGATGTCACCGTTGAAGATCAGCACCGGGTCGTCGGCGCCGCAGGTCAGGCCTTCGGCCGCGTTGCGGATGGCACCACCGGTGCCGAGCGGCTCGACCTCGGTCAGGTAGACGATCTCCAGGCCGTACGCGGAACCGTCGGGAAAGTGCTCTTCGAAGACCTCGGCCAGGTAGGACGTGGCGAGCACCACGCGGGTGACGCCGGCGGCCGCGGCCCGGGCGAGCTGGTGTGCGATGAACGGCACACCCGCGACCGGCAGTATCGGCTTCGGGGTGTGCGTGGTGAGCGGGCGCAACCGGGTGCCCTGACCGCCGACCAGCATGATCGCCTGGGTCATCTGCGCGTTTCTCCCCTTGGTTCCGTTCAGCGACCTGGCCTGGAGTGTCACCAGATCGCTTGGGTGCTTGGTGCTGTCGGGGCGCCGACCTGACTGCCGGGCGCATGCGTGCCGGCTGCCGCACCAAGTGGACGCGACCCCCGTGCCGCATCCCGAGTTCGTCGAGAATATGCGTTCTTTATTAGTAAGCAGACTGCCCCGGGTGGAATCCACCCGGGGCAGGCATCATATGTGAGCCGCTGGACTGCAAGCACATTCGCGTCTCGGTCGGACCTCAGTTCGAGGAAATCCGGTCCGCCGGAAATCCCGGCGGACCCAAGGACCAGAAGGCCCAACGGCCCGCGGCCCCAGGGCCCTGCCGCCGACTACACCCCGGCCGGCTCGACGGCCTCCAGCGGCTCGGCCTTCACCGAGTCCAGCAGCAGCTGAGCGACGTCGACCACCTTCAGGTGCTCCTTGGCCGCCCCCTCGTTCTTCTTGCCGTTGACCGAGTCGGAGAGCATCACCAGGCAGAACGGGCAGGCGGTGGAGATGATGTCGGGGTTCAGCGACAGCGCCTCGTCCACCCGCTCGGTGTTGATCCGCTTGCCGATCCGCTCCTCCATCCACATCCGCGCACCACCGGCGCCGCAGCAGAAACCGCGCTCCTTGTGCCGGTGCATCTCCTGCTGGCGCAGACCGGGGACCTTGTCCATGATCTCGCGCGGCGGGCTGTAGACCTTGTTGTGGCGGCCCAGGTAGCACGGGTCGTGGTAAGTGATCAGGCCCTCCACCGGGTTGACCGGAATCAGGCGACCCTCGTCGATCAGGTGCTGCAGCAGCTGGGTGTGGTGGATCACCTCGAAGTGACCGCCGAGCTGCGGGTACTCGTTGGCGATGGTGTTGAAGCAGTGCGGGCAGGTGGCCACGATCCGCTTCTTCGGAGCGTCCTCCAGCGCCGCGTTCAACGTCTCGACGTTCTGCGCGCCGAGCATCTGGAAGAGGAACTCGTTGCCCAGCCGGCGGGCCGAATCACCGGTGCAGGACTCCTCCTTGCCGAGGATCGCGAACTTCACACCGGCGGTGTGCAGCAGTTCGGCGAAGGCCTTGGTGGTCTTCTTCGCCCGGTCCTCCAACGCGCCGGCGCAGCCGACCCAGTAGAGGTACTCGACCTCGGCGGGCTCGATGTCCTGGCCGATCACCGGCACCTCGATGCCGGTGTCCTTCTTCAGCTCCTTGACCCAGTCCAGGCGCGCCTTGGTGGCCATGCCCCACGGGTTGCCCTTGTTCTCCAGGTTCTTGAGCATCGTCCCGGCCTCGGTCGGGAACGAGGACTCGATCATCACCTGGTAGCGGCGCATGTCGACGATGTGGTCGATGTGCTCGATGTCCACCGGGCACTGCTCGACGCACGCCCCACAAGTGGTGCAGGACCAGAGCACGTCGGGGTCGATGACGCCGTTCTCTTCGGCGGTGCCGATCAGCGGGCGCTCGGCCTCGGCCAGCGCGGCCGCGGGGACGCCGGCCAGCTGCTCGGCGGTGGCCTTCTCGTTGCCCTCCGCGTCCTTGCCGCCACCGGCCAGCAGGTACGGCGCCTTGGCGAAGGCGTGCTCCCGCAGACTCATGATCAGCAGCTTCGGCGAGAGCGGCTTTCCGGTGTTCCAGGCCGGGCACTGCGACTGGCAACGCCCGCACTCGGTGCAGGTGGAGAAGTCGAGGATGCCCTTCCAGGAGAAGTGCTCGACCTGGGAGACACCGAACACGGCGTCCTCCGCCGGGTCCTCGAAGTCGATCGGAGCGCCGCCGCTGGTCATCGGCTGCAGCGCGCCCAGCGCCACCGCGCCGTCCGCGTTGCGCTTGAACCAGATGTTCGGGAAGCCCAGGAACCGGTGCCAGGCGACGCCCATGTTGGTGTTGAGCGAGACCGTGATCATCCAGATGAAGGAGACCGAGATCTTGATCGTCGCGGTCAGCCAGAGCAGGTTGTGCAGGGTGCCGATGCTCAGCCCCTTGAACGCGAGCACCAGCGGGTACGAGACCACGTAGGCGGCCGAGTAGTGGTCCACCCCGGCCTGCGCGCCCTCCAGGCCGCGCAGGGTCAGGATCGCCGCACCGATGATCAGGATGACCGCTTCGATGAAGTACGCGAAGCCCATGTTGGAGCCGGCGAAGCGGGACTTGCGGCCCGCCTTGTTCGGCAGGCTCAGCTGGCGGATCACGGTCAGCACCGCGATGCCGAGGAAGGTCACCAGGCCGAGCAGCTCCTGGAACACCAGGTACGGCGTCCAGTCGCCGATGACCGGGACCACGAACGTCGGGTCGAAGAGCTGACCGAACGCGCCGACCAGGGTGAGGATCAGCGCGTAGAAGCCGACGGCGACGCACCAGTGGGCGACGCCGACGATGCCCCACTTGTTCATCCGGGAGTGCCCGAGGAACTCCCGGATCAGGGTCACCGTGCGGGCCGCCGGGTCGTTGATCCGCGACCCGGCCGGAACCGGCTGGCCGAGCCGGACGAAGTGGAAGATCTGCGCGATGGCACGAGCGAACAGCGCCACGCCGACCACGGTCGTGCCCAGTGAGATGAGGATCGCTGCTAGCTGCATCCGGCTTCTCCGTACTCCAGCGGCGGTGGGGATAGAGGTCGGTCAAGTGTACTCGTGGGTAACTTAACCACCCACCGGCCCGGACCTTATCGCCCTCTAGCACCCGTCCAGAAGATGCTCAAGGTATGGCGGCAGTCACGTAAGGCCATACTCACCCATAAGGGGCAAAATCACAGAGGGTCCGGTAGGGGCAGCATAAAAGTTGAGCGCCATCGACTCATGGCTGTTGACGCTGCCCCGGGCCTCAGGCATGCTTGAGCCCGTAAAGCTCAACTCTTCTGTGGAGGTATTTGCGATGGCACGCGCGGTCGGTATCGACCTCGGCACGACGAACTCGGTCGTCAGTGTTCTCGAAGGCGGTGAGCCCACCGTCATCACCAACGCCGAGGGCGCCCGGACCACGCCGTCCGTCGTCGCCTTCGCCAAGAACGGCGAGGTGCTGGTCGGCGAGGTCGCCAAGCGCCAGGCGGTCACCAACGTCGACCGGACCATCCGCTCGGTCAAGCGCCACATGGGCACCGGGTGGAAGATCAACCTGGACGGCAAGGACTTCAACCCGCAGCAGATCAGCGCCTTCATCCTGCAGAAGCTGAAGCGCGACGCGGAGGCCTACCTGGGCGAGACGGTCACCGACGCCGTCATCACCGTCCCGGCCTACTTCAACGACTCCGAGCGCCAGGCGACCAAGGAGGCCGGTGAGATCGCGGGCCTCAACGTCCTGCGCATCGTCAACGAGCCGACCGCCGCCGCTCTCGCCTACGGCCTGGACAAGGACGACCAGACCATCCTGGTCTTCGACCTCGGTGGTGGCACCTTCGACGTGTCGCTGCTGGAGATCGGCGACGGCGTGGTCGAGGTCAAGGCGACCAACGGTGACAACCACCTCGGTGGTGACGACTGGGACCAGCGCGTCGTCGACCACCTGGTGAAGGTCTTCCAGGCCGGCCACGGCGTGGACCTCTCCAAGGACAAGATGGCGCTGCAGCGCCTGCGCGAGGCGGCCGAGAAGGCCAAGATCGAGCTCTCCTCGTCCTCCGAGACCTCGATCAACCTGCCCTACATCACGGCCTCCGCCGAGGGCCCGCTGCACCTGGACGAGAAGCTCACCCGGGCCCAGTTCCAGCAGCTGACCGCGGACCTGCTGGACCGCTGCAAGCACCCGTTCCACAACGTGATCAAGGACGCCGGCATCTCGCTCTCCGAGATCGACCACGTCGTCCTGGTCGGTGGCTCCACCCGCATGCCGGCCGTCGCCGAGCTGGTCAAGGAGCTGACCGGAGGCAAGGACGCCAACAAGGGCGTCAACCCGGACGAGGTCGTCGCGATCGGCGCCGCGCTGCAGGCCGGTGTGCTGAAGGGCGAGGTCAAGGACGTCCTGCTGCTGGACGTCACCCCGCTCTCCCTTGGTATCGAGACCAAGGGCGGCATCATGACCAAGCTGATCGAGCGCAACACCACGATCCCGACCAAGCGCTCGGAGATCTTCACCACTGCCGAGGACAACCAGCCCTCCGTGCAGATCCAGGTGTACCAGGGCGAGCGCGAGATCGCGGCGTACAACAAGAAGCTCGGCATGTTCGAGCTGACCGGCCTGCCGCCGGCCCCGCGCGGCCTGCCGCAGATCGAGGTCACCTTCGACATCGACGCCAACGGCATCATGCACGTCGGTGCCAAGGACCTCGGCACCGGCAAGGAGCAGCGGATGACCGTCACCGGCGGCTCCTCGCTGCCGAAGGACGACATCGAGCGGATGACCCGCGAGGCCGAGCAGTACGCGGAGGAGGACCACAAGCGCCGCGAGGCCGTGGAGACCCGCAACCAGGCCGAGCAGCTCGTCTACTCGACCGAGAAGTTCATCGCGGACAACACCGACAAGCTCCCGGCGGACGTCAAGACCGAGGTCGAGACCTCGATCGGCGAGCTCAAGGAGACCCTGAAGGGCGAGGACATCGCGGCCATCCGCGAGGCCTCCGAGAAGGTCTCCACCACCGCGCAGAAGCTCGGCCAGGCGCTCTACGCCAACGCCGACGCCTCCGCCGCGGCCGGTGCCGCGGGCGACGCCGGTGCCAAGGTCGAGGACGACGTGGTCGACGCCGAGATCATCGACGACGAGAAGCCCAAGGGTGGTGCCGCATGACGGAGAAGGCGCGGGGCGTGGAGCCCGGCGACGACTCCAACGCCGATGAGGACGTCGTGAAGGCCGCGGAGGAGGCGCTCAAGGGCGCCGCCGCCGCGGCGGACGGCGACGAGCTGGCGACCGCCAAGCGCGAGCTGACCGAGCGCACCGGTGACCTCCAGCGGCTGCAGGCCGAGTACCAGAACTACCGCAAGCGGGTCGAGCGCGACCGGCTGACGGTCCGTGAGATCGCGATCTCCAACATCCTGGAGGCGCTGATCCCGGTGCTGGACGACATCGGCCGGGCCCGCGAGCACGGCGAGGTGACCGGCGGCTTCAAGTCGGTCTCCGACAACCTGGAGACGGTCGTCGCCAAGCTGGGCCTTCAGCAGTTCGGCAAGGAGGGCGAGCCCTTCGACCCGAACCTGCACGAGGCGCTGATGCACAGCTACTCCTCGGACGTCACCGAGGACACCTGTGTGCAGGTCCTGCAGCCCGGTTACCGGATCGGCGAGCGGATCATCCGCCCGGCGATGGTGGCCGTCGCGGAGCCGCAGCCCGGGACCCAGAGCACCGGCGGCCCGGCCGCCGGCGGCCCGGACACGGGCCCCGAGGCTGACGGTGCCGCAGAGAACTGACACGCTGTGCGCTGCGGGGTCGCACGTCGCCTTCGGTGACGCGCGGCTCCGCAGCGCCGTATCGACCCATCCCGGGAGGTGGCAGCAGCCATGAGCACGAAGGACTACGTGGAGAAGGACTACTACAAGGTCCTCGGCGTGCCCAAGGACGCCACCACCGCGGAGATCAAGAAGACGTACCGCAAGCTCGCCCGCGAGTTCCACCCGGACGCGAACAAGGGCGACGCCAAGGCGGAGGACCGCTTCAAGGACATCTCCGAGGCCTATGACGTCCTGTCGGACGAGAAGCGCCGCAAGGAGTACGACGAGGCCCGCAGCCTCTTCGGGGCCGGCGGGATGCGCTCGGGCGGCCCGGGCACCAACGGCTACGGCTTCGACTTCGGCGACCTGTTCACCGGCTCGCAGACGAGCGGCGGCGGCATCGGCGACGTCTTCGGCGGCCTGTTCAACCGCGGCGGCCGGCAGGCCCAGCCGCGGCGCGGCGCGGACGTGGAGACCGAGGTCACCCTCAGCTTCGACGAGGCGGTGGACGGCGCCACCGTCCCGCTGCGGATGACCAGCCAGGCCGCCTGCCGGGCCTGTTCGGGCACCGGTGCCAAGGCCGGCACCACGCCCCGGGTCTGCCCGACCTGCGTCGGCGCCGGCACGGTCAGCCGGGGCCAGGGCGCGTTCGCGCTCTCCGACCCGTGCCGCGACTGCAAGGGCCGCGGCATGATCGTCGACGACCCGTGCACCGAGTGCCACGGCAGCGGACGCGCCAGCTCGGCCCGCACCATGCAGGTGCGGATCCCGGCCGGGGTGCAGGACGCCCAGCGGATCCGGCTCAAGGGCAAGGGTGCCCAAGGAGAGCGCGGCGGCCAGCCCGGCGACCTCTACGTCACGGTGCACGTCAGCACCCACCCGGTCTTCGGCCGCAAGGGCGACAACCTCACGGTGACCGTCCCGGTCTCCTTCCCCGAAGCCGCGCTGGGCGGCACCATCGAGGTACCGACCCTGAACGGCCCCGCCGTGAAACTGCGGCTCCCGGCCGGCAGCGCCAACGGCCTGACCCTGCGGGCCCGCGGCAAGGGTGCCACCCGCAAGGACGGCACTCGGGGCGACCTGCTGGTCACCGTCGAGGTGACGGTCCCTCAGGAGACCAGCGGCGAGGCCCTGAGCGCACTGGAGCAGTACCGCGACGCGACCGCATCCGAGGACCCGCGAGCCGCCCTCTTCAAGGCGGCGGAGGGAGCGTGACCTGACATGAACCCCCCCGACTCCATCGGCGTAGGCCTGGGCGAGGGCCTGCCCGGCGGCCCCACCCCCCGTACCCGCCGGGCGGCCCAGCCGGGCACCGGCTACGTGCTCACCGAGGAGACCCCGGTCTACGTGATCTCGGTGGCCGCCGAGCTCTCCGGCCTGCACCCGCAGACCCTGCGCCAGTACGACCGCCTCGGCCTGGTCTGCCCGGACCGCACCGGTGGCGGCGGCCGGCGCTACTCGGCCCGGGACATCCAGCAGTTGCGCGAGGTCCAGCGTCTCTCCCAGGACGAGGGCATCAACCTGGCCGGCATCAAGCGGATCATCGAGCTGGAGAACCAGGTGGCCGCCCTGCAGTCACGGGTCGCCGAGCTGGCGGCCGCGGTGGACGGCGCCGGTGCCGCGCTGCAGGCCCGGGAAGCTGCCGTGCACGCCTCGTACCGGCGGGACCTGGTGCCGTACCAGCCGGCCCAGCAGTCGAGCGCGCTGGTGGTGTGGCGGCCGCGGCGGTAGTCCGGTAGCCGGAGAAGCGGAACGGGCGGGAGCGTTTGGTACCCATCGGATGGTGGGGTGCCAAGCGCTCCCGCGCTTGCGTAGAGTGCTGCCAGCCGAATGAGCGGTCGATTTCCCGAGAGGGGGAGCCAAGGGTGAGTTCGACGGGCGGGGGCGAGGTGGAGAAGGAGCACACCGACTTCGTGTCCGCCGAGGCAAGAGCCCGCTACCTTGAGGTGATTGCGGCAGGGGGGAGCGTCGAGGTCAGCGAAGCCGATCTGGGCGGGCCGTACACGGAACTGGCCGGGCTCGGTCTATTGGTTATCAGCCAAGGAAAACCGTCACTCGTCACCGCCACAGATCCGAACAGGCTGGCCAATCGGCTCGGTTCAGCGTGGCAGAAGCAGGCCCTTTCTCTGCTCACCCAGGCCATTGCACTCCCCAGCGCCATGCGGGAACTGGGCCAGGCTTATCAGTCGCTCGATCAGCAACCGCACCGCGGCGGGCCGGTGGAGCACATCCACGGCCTGGTCGAGATCGGCCAGCGGCTCAGCGCGTTGATCGACGGCGCGCAACGCGAGATCGTCACCGCACAGCCGGGCGGCAGCCGACGCCAGTCGAATGTCAATGAGGCCGCGCTGGAGGAGGACCTGTCACTCATCCGACGCGGCGTCGCCCGACGGGTCCTCTATCACCCGAGCGCCAGATACTCGGCACCCGCACGGCACTACGTCGAGCGCATAACCGAGGAGGGCGGCGAGGTGCGGACGTTGGAGGAGCCGTTCACCCGGCTGTTCATCATCGACCGCCGAGTGGCCGTGATACCGGTCCAGGGGGACCTGGAGAAGGCCGCGTTCGTCAGCGACCAGGCGATCGTCGCCTACATGCTGGACTCGTTCGAGCGGATGTGGGAGCGGTCGAGCGTGTTCCCAGGGGCCACCGAGGTACCGCCGGAGGTCATCTCCCGCATGCGCACCAATATCCTGCGCATGATGGTCCAGGGCGTGGGGCACCGGGTGATCGCCCGCAACCTCGGCATCAGCGAACGGACGCTGGCCAGGCACATTGCCGACTTCCGCGAGGAGTACGGCTCGGAGACCCTCTTTCAGCTCGGCTGGCGGATGGCGCTGAGCACGCCCAGCAGCCTCTACGGCGAGGACGGTGAGGACGGCGAGCAGACCGGGGACGAGCCCACGCTTCTCCCGGACGCCGCCGGGCACTGAGCAGCGCGAACCTGCGGACAGCCGGGTACCACCATGTCGGCGGCCGACTCCGTGTCAGCCGTGCCAGACGAGGTCTTCGGGTGACATGGCGAGCGCACTGACGGTCACGCTCCGGTCGCTGCGCCCCAAGTCGGCGGCCTTCGGGCCGGCTGCCTGAACCGAAGCAATGGCCGGTACCAACAGCGCCGCACCAACTGCAGCCGTCACCAGCAGGCGAATCCTGGGTCGAGGTGCACGACGCATTCGGTGCCTCCTTGTCATGAACCTGATATAACGGACGCCTTGACGTCTGCCATGCCCTCGCGGATAGACGCGAACAAGTGTTTATCAAAGCCACACTCCGACTCCGAGGCAAGTGCAGACATCAACTCACCCGTGTCATCGTGCTGCCAGGCATAAATATGACAGCTGTTTGTCGGAGCGCTTGCGCCTCCTCGGACGTCGGTGTCATCCAAGCGCCAGTCAGGGAGATGACACACCGGTTCTGTGGACGGCATGTGCCGCCAACGGTGACGATCAGTGGGCAGACGGATTTCGAGCATCCCCGGCTCCGAAGCGGTGTCAGCGACCGCCTCGCCCGTCTCGCATCCCCCGCTTGACCTGCTGAGACCACACTCCGCAGGCTCGTCCACTTCCCCGGAGCCATCGCCATGAGTGAGCCGTACATGCGCCAGCACGCAGCCCAGGCCCCCGAAGGCCGCCGGGCCCGTGTCTTCCTCGCCGCACCGCTCATGCGGCTGACCGGTCCGGCCGACAGCGTCGTCACGCTCGCCAGCCGGACCCGGCTGACCGCCCTGCGCAGCTCGCTGCTGCACAGCGGCGCGGCCGTGTTCAGCGCGCACCACAGCGACGCCTGGACGGTGGAGGGGCGGACGCCGGAGCCGCGGGTTCCGTCCGACTTCCGCGCGATGCAGACCGCCGACCTGGTCTTCGCCTACGTCGGCTCGCCGCTGTCGGCCGGCGTCTCGCTGGAGCTCGGCTGGGGCTCGGCGCTGCGCAAGCCGATCGTGCTGCTGGTGGACGAGGCGATCACGCACAACCCGCTGATCGCCACCATCGAGCAGGTCGCCCCGGTGCTGCCGCTGGTCTTCGACGACAGCTGGTCGCAGGAGAGCCTGCGGCACATCGTGGAGACCGCCCTGGACTGGGCCGGCATGGCGCTCTCGCTGCGCGAAGGATTCTGGACCGCGCCCGGTGAGCAGTTCAAGCCGATCCCCGCCTCCCGGGGTTCGTACGACCCCTGGCCGAACACCGGCGCGGCCACCGGCTGAGCGGCCACCGGCTGGGTCGGCCCCTGGGATCGACGCTCACTCAGCCGCGCCACCCTGCATCTGCCAGCCCAACTGGAAAAGGGTCCGCGCGTCGTAGCGCTCCCGCAACCGGGCGATCTGCGCCGCCACCGTCCGCTCGCTCAGCCCCAACCTCGTCGCGATCGCCCGCTGGGTCAGGCCCCGCGCCAGCAGCTCCACCAACGGGCCGTCGCTGATCGCCTCGGGCTCGTCCCAGTGCACCCGCTCCGCCCGCGCCCAGTCCCGCTCAAAGGTCTCCACCACGACCTCGACCAGCACCGGGTCCTCGATGAACGAAGCGATAGCGGGGTCCCCGTACCCGGCGACCACCGCCACCTTGCGGTCGAAGACCATCACCCGGCGGAAGTCCTCGTCCAGTATCCGAATCCGGTGCCCCAGACTGGTCGCGTAGGCCGCGTACGCCGCCGTACCGGGATCCGTACGGGCCCCGGGCTGGTAGATCACGTGGAGGAAGAGACCGCGCGAAGCCGTCTCCCGCGCGTCCTTGCCGGCCTGCGGCAACATGTAGGCCGGTCTGGCCCCACCTGGCTGCATCACGAGGATCTCCCGGGTGCAATCCTGTGCCAGTTGCTGCACCACCCGCTGGGTGTACGTGTGCACGTCCGACTGCCGAATCGCGACTGCGCCGGTCGACGGCCTGGACGAGCGATCGTAGGCATCGGTCAACTCGGCCAGGGCGGCCGGTAGCTCGCGGGCCCGCTCGAACAGCTCCAGCCCGCTGGTCCGCAAGTCCTCGCGCAGGCGCTCGCCAACCGCACGCGGGCTCGCTACGGTCCAACTCCGGTCACTGATCGCCGTCACCAGCCCGACCGATGACAGCTGCTCCAACAGCGGCAGCTCCTCGGGACTCAGCCCATCGGTCGTGAACTCACCGCCTTCACCTACCAGCCGCAGGTACAGCTCCCGCGCCGCGCCATCCGGCACCGACCGCTCAGCGTTCACCGCTGCCACCCCCCATCTGCCACCCCAGTTGGAACTGCGTCCGCGCGTCGTGGCGTTCCCGCAGCCGGGAGATCTGCGCCGCCACCGTCCGCTCGCTCAACCCCAACCGCGTCGCGATCGCCCGCTGGGTCAGGCCCTCGGCCAGCAGCCGCACCAGCGGACCGTCCGCCGGCGAATCGTCCCAACGGACCTGTGCCGCCCGGGCCCAGTCCCGCTCGAACTGGTCGACCACCACGCCCACCAGCAGCGGGTCCTCGATGAACGTCGCCGTCCAGTGCCCCGCGCCGGCGCAGACGACGGCCACCTCGCGGTCGAAGACGACCACCCGCTGGAACGGCTCGTCCAGCACCCGCAGGCGCGTGCCGAGCCGGCTGACGTGCGCCGCGTAGTCCCTGATCACCGGGTCCCGCTCGGCCTCGGGCTGGTACAGGACGCGCATCCGCACGCCGCGGGCGGACAGCTCGCGGGCCGCCCGCTCGGCCTGCTCCGCGAGCTGCGGGGTCCGGCGCACCCCGGGCTGCGCCGCCAGGACCTCGTGCTCGCACTCGCGGCCCAACTGGTCCAGCCGCTGCTGGATCTGCGGCAGGTCGTCCAGGTGCCGGAGCAGACCGCGGGCCGCGCCGCCGGCCTGCGGCGTGCGGTCGTAGGCACGGGCCAGGTCGGCGAGCGCGGCTGACGACTCGTCGGCGCGGGCCAGCAGCTCCGATCCCGCCGCGCGCAGTTCGGCGCTGAGCCGGGCGGCCGCGGTGCGCGGGTCGACCACGGTCCAGAAGAGCGCGTCCTGCTGCCTGAGCACCAGCCCGGCCGCCCGCAGCTGCTCCAGGGCGGCCAACTCGTCGCTCGCGAGCTCGGTCAGCCGGAACAGGCCGCCGGCCGCCAGCAACCGCAGGTAGAGCGCCCGCCCTCGGGCATCCAGCACCACCGGCGGCCTCACGCCTGCCGTCCCTCCCCGGCCGCCGCGCGCATCAGCCAGCCCAGCTGGAACAGCGTCTCGGCGTCGTACAGCTCGCGCAGCCGGGAGATGTGGCCGGCCACGGTGCGCTCGCTCAGGCCGAGGCGGGTGGCGACCATGCGCTGGGTCAGGCCCTGCGAGAGCAGGCGGCCGACCTGGGCGTGGACCGGCTGGCCGACGGCCTCGGGCGCGGTGCTCCACTGGACCGGTTCGCCGCGCTGCCAGTCGCGTTCGAACATGCCGACCAGGAAGGCGACCACCGCCGGGTCCTCGACCACCGCGGCGCTGGCGTAGTCCGGGCCGGCGGGGATCACCGCGGTGGTGCGATCGAAGATGATCATCCGCTTGAACGACTCGCCCAGCACCCGGAACCGGACGCCCAGTTCGGTGGCGGCCAGCACGTAGCTGATGGTCGGGCCGTCGCTGCGGGCGCCGGGCTCGTAGAGCGCGCGGATGCCGCCGCCGCGGGCCAGGAAGACCTCGCAGCGGTTGATCGCCTCGCGCACCAGCTTTGCGGGGAGGGGGCCGCCGGGCTGGGCGGAGAGGACCTCCTCGCGTCCCTCGGCGGCCAGCCGGTCGAGCAGCACCCGGATCTCCTCGGCACCGTGCAGGTGCCGCACCTCGCCGGAGCGGTCGACCTTGCGGGGCGTCAGGTCGTAGGCCCGGGTGAGATCCTCCAGCAGGGCGGGCATCTCCTGGGCCTGGACCAGCAGTCGGGTGCCGGCCGAGCGCAGTTCCTCGCTGAGCCGGCCGCCGACCGCACGCGGGTTCACCGCGGTGTAGCCGCCCCGTTCCGGCTCGGCGGTGAGCAGGCCGAGGTCGAGCAGTTCCCGTACCGACGCCTGGTCGGCGGAGCCGACCTCGGCCATCGCGAGCCGGCCGCCCTCGCCGAGGATCGCCAGGTAGAGCGCCCGCGCCGCCTCACCGGGCAGCGGCGGGCCGGCCACCGCGCCGCCGGTACCGTCCGCCGATCCGTCCGCCTCGGTCATCTCGCGCGCTCCCCCGGTTCGTGGTTCGTCTGCCCGTGCTGCTGATGCTGCCGGCGCTGCTCGGGCCACTCCTGCCGCTCGGGCCACTCCTGCCGCTGGTCGTCCACCGGCTCGGCCGCCGTCCGCAACGGCCGGCCATGCTGAAGAGGGTCCGCACGGTGTTCCGGTTCCACGGCGCGGCGATCCGGTCGGCCACCGGCGCGGGGCGCTCAGGGCGGCGGGCGCCGGCAGGGCGGCGGGAGTTGGCAGCTCGGCGGGAGTTGGCAGCTCGGCGGGAGTTGGCAGCTCGGCGGGGGACGACACCGCGGCAGGCGCCGTCGACGCTCGGCGCGGGCACGGCGTCCCGCGGCTGCGCCGTCGCGTCGGCCACCCCGTCCCTCCCGCGCGCTGGACCGGCAGCGGTCGAACGACCGCACGGTGCGCATCATCTCATCAGGAGTGGGGCACGACGGTGCCCGGGTAACCGAAAGGGCCCGGGGACCGTGGTCCCGGGCTACCCGCCCCCGTGCGGGGCAGCCCGGTGGTCCTCGGGCAGCGGATCCGGCCCGGAGCCAGGGACGCGCGGTCTCCTGTGCTCCGGGCGGATCCACTTCCATGACGCCAAATCCGAGGTGCTTCCAGCGAGGCGGAGCAGCAACGCCTCGCTGGTACCGGGCCCGGTCGCCATCACCACATATGGCTGACCACCCGGCGCCCGTCGGTTCCCCGCTCAGATACTTCTGCCCCTGTGCGAGGAGGACGGACGAGACACCACCGACGGGCTGCGGTTGCCCGGGCGGCTTGGCGTGCTCACAGCCTCACAGCGCGCGCTCTTCCAAACAAGGTTGTTTCTCCTTCAAGTTCCCGCAACTGCACGAACGTGCAGAATCGGGCCAGGAAAGTCCGTCCACACACCGCTGAGCTGGGACGATGAGAGAACGTTCGGTCTCTCCCGGGTGCCGGCCCGCACCGTGATCAGGTGCGCGGCACGCGGTGCCTCAGTGCAGCGCGACCCGCCCGTTCGAACCGCGGACCGCGCCGTCCAGGGCGTCGGCGCCCTTCACCCTGACGTACGGCGACAGCCGGGTGGCCGCCAGCGCGCGGTGGGTGAGCGAATGGTCGTCGGCCCAGACCTCGGAGCCCAGCTCGACCAGCCGGGCGAGTTCCGGGATGCCGTCCGAGACGGCGGCGAAGACGCCGTCCTCGACCAGGTAGAGGATCACCCGATCACCGGCCTCGGCCAGCGAGACGGCCTCGCGCAGGAAGCGACCGGCCCCGGGCTTTCCCCAGACCGCCTGACTCTCCACCAGCACGTGCGAGCGTCTGGACATCGCGTACTTCCTCCCCGTCGTGCCCCGATGGGGAGGCCGACACCGCGCACCACACCGCGCGGAGCCCCCGTTCGCCGCCCCGACGGATCCCTGATCGCTCATCAGATCCGCTTGCGGTCCCCCGACTTCGGCGCATCGAAGCCAAGGGTCCAACCTTCAGGCTGGCCCAGCATGCGGGCAGGCGACAAGGCGCCGACCGGTGCGCGTTCCCGCAGCTGCGTGATCGTGCAGCTCGCCCACACCCCCCGACCGGCTCATCCGGACGCGTGCGACTCCCCTGCCTCGCGTCACCCCGTCCCGATCGGCCGCCCGTTCGGCCGCCGCTCGCCCGCGCCCCGCATCAGCCAGCCGAGTTGGAACAGCGTCTCCGCCTCGTACTCCTGGCGCAGCCGGCCGATGTGCGCCGCGACGGTGCGCTCGCTCAGGCCCAGCCGGCCCGCGATGCCGCGCCGGCTCAGGCCGCCGGCCAGCAGCCGGGCGATCCGGTCGGCGACCACGCCGCCGTCCGGGACGGCGTGCGCCGAGCCCCAGGCCACCCGCTGGGCCCGCCGCCAGTCCCGCTCGAAGAGCTCCACCAGCAGCTCCACCGCGGTGGCGTCGGTGATGAAGGCGGCGCTGCCCATGTCGGCGGAGGCCGGGATCACCGCCACCGTGCGGTCGAAGATCAGCATCCGCTGGAAGTCCTCGTCCAGCACCCGGATCCGCGCTCCGTGCGGAGTGACGGCGGCGGCGTACGCGCTGGTCGCCGGGTCGGTACGGGCCACCGGCTGGTAGAGCGTGCGCATCGCGCCGCCGTCGCGCAGGAACGGCACGTCCTGGGCCATCGCCCAGGCCAGGTGGTCCGGCGGGCGGTCGCCGCCGGGCTGCGCGGTGAGGATCTCGGTCTCGGTGTCGGCGACCAGCTGGGCGATCCGGTGCCGGATGCTGTCCCGGTCCTGGACCGTCTCCACCGCGCCGGTGCGGTCGATCCGGCGCGGCGCGGTGTCGTAGGCCTGGGCCAACTCGTCCAGCAGGGTGGGCAGCTCGTCGGCCTGTCGCAGCAGGCCGACCGCCCGGTCGCGCAGCTGGCCGGCGGCCCGGCCGAGGAAGGCCCGCGGGCTCACCGCGGAGTAGAAGGTGCCGCCGGGCAGGCCGCGGACCAGGCCGACGTCCAGCAGGCGGGTCAGCGCGGCCTCGTCGGCCGGCCGGACCTCGGCGGACTTCACCCAGCCGCCCTCGGCCACCACCGCGAGGTACAGCGCGCGGGCGGCCGGATCGAGCGCCAGATCGGCCGACCGGCAGCCGGGCTCGACCCGTGACATCGCCACCACTCCCCCTCGGGCCATCCCTGACGCTTCGGTGCGTCACCTCGGGTTGACTGTCCGCTGCCATACTGCCAGCCGGATTCGGCGGAAGCGAGGACGGGTGAGGGGGGCTGAGGGTGGGTCAGCGGCCGGCCGGTACTGCGGGACCGGGCACGGCGAATCCACGCGGACCGCCGGTCACGCCGCCCGCAGCAGCCGCCCGCCGGTCAGCGCCACCACCGTCCGCACTCCGGCCACCGCCCAGGCCACCACCAGCAGCGCGAACAGCCCGACCGACAGCCAGCCGAAGCCCGCGAAGCCGGTGTGCCGGGCCAGACCGGCCGCGCCGGTCACGCAGGTGCCGACCGGGAAGGTGAAGGCCCACCAGGTCATCGCGAACGGCATCCGCTCGCGGCGCAGCGCACGCAGGTTGGCGGTGGCCGCGATCAGCAGCCAGAGCACCGCGAAGCCGATCATCGCGATCCCGTAGAGCACCGCGAAGCCGAGCGCCGCGGTGGCCAGCTTCGGCGCCACCGGGTTCGCGGCGTCGGCCAGGTTGCCGACCGCGGTGGTGGACTGGCCGAGCGGCCCGAGCACCAGGAAGAGCGAGGGGGTCAGCAGGACCGTCGGCAGCTTGCTGTGCACCAGACCGGCGAAGACCACCGGCAGCAGCACCAGGACGGCCAGCAGGCTGGCGCCGAAGAGCGCGTAGCAGCCGTAGAAGAGCCCCGGGCGCAGCGCGGCCGGCAGGTGCGGCAGCAGCGCCGGGCCGAGCGCGGCCGACACCATCGGGGCGACCACCGGCAGCAGCCAGGTCGGGTTGGCCCGCAGCGCCGACAGCTCGTGCCGGGTGACCATCAGGTACGGGATGCCGGCGGCCACCAGCACCCCGTAGAGGGTGCCGAGCGTCCAGAGCAGCAGGTCCAGCGCCACCGCGGGCCCGGTGCCGATCACCCGCGAGCCGACCACCAGCGTGCCGAAGCCGACCGCCAGCAGCGCCATCGGCGGGCAGCCGTAGAAGACGGCGGTGGCCGGGTTCTCCAGCAGCTGCTCGCGGGCCGCCGCCCGGTGCCGGGTCAGGTGCACCAGCCGGGCCGCCAGCAGGACCAGCAGCGCGGCCAGCGCCAGCGCCCAGACCGCCTCGGCGAAGAGCAGCTGACCCGGCACCCGGTAGGGCAGCGCGACCGCGCCGTTGGCCACGATCGCGGTGCCCATCACGGCGGCGTACCAGTTCGGGCCGAGCTGCCCGAGGTCCCAGCCGGGGCGGACGGCGGCTGCTGGCAGGGGGCGGGGAGCGGTGAGAGTGGCCATGGCTCCACTCTGTTCGGCCCCCGGGTGCGCCGGTAGCCGTCCGCGATCTATGAGGACATAACCTGGCCCTATGGCTCTCTCTCCCCGAGTCCCCGAGCTGAGCGCCCTGGAACTGCTGCTCGCGGTGGACCGGCACGGCAGCGTCGGGCGGGCCGCCGCCGAGCTGGGCATCAGCCAGCCGGCCGCCAGCGCACGGATCAAGGGCATGGAGCGGCAGCTCGGCGTCGCCCTGCTGGACCGCTCCCCGCGCGGCTCCCGGCCCACCCCGGCCGGGCTGCTGGTGGTCGACTGGGCCCGCCGCGTGGTGGAGGCCGCCGAGGCGCTGGACGCGGCGATCGACGCGCTGCGCGAGCGGCGCGACGCCCGGCTGCGGGTGGTGGCCAGCCTGACCGTCGCCGAGTACCTGATGCCCGGCTGGCTGCTGGCGCTGGCGGCCGCCCGCCCGGCCACCGCGGTCACCCTGCGGACCGCCAACTCCACCGCGGTGGCCGAGCAGTTGCTGGCGGGCGAGGCGGACCTCGGCTTCGTCGAGGGCAGCCGCACCCCGCGGGGCCTGACCGGAGCGGTGGTCGGCGCCGACCGGCTGGTGCTCGTGGTGGCCCCCACCCACGCGTGGGCCCGGCGCCGCACCCCGGTCACCGCCGCCGAGCTGGCCGCCACCCCGCTGGTGCTGCGCGAGCTGGGTTCCGGCACCCGAGAGGTGCTGGACCGCGCGCTCGGCGCGGCCGGGGTCAGTGCCACCCCGCTGCTCGAACTGGCCTCCAGCACCGCGCTGAAGGCCGCCGCGATGAGCGGCTCGGGCCCGGTCTGCCTGAGCGAGCTGGCGGTGGCCGACGAGCTGGCCACCCGGCGCCTGGTCGAGGTGCCACTGGCCGGCCTCGACCTGCACCGCCCGCTGCGCGCCGTCTGGCCGGCCGGCACCCGCCCGACCGGGCCGGCTCGGGACCTGCTCACCTTTACGCGGAAAACCTGAGCGCGCTAGACTCAACTTAGCTGCCTTGCCTGAACTGATGGCGGCGTGCGCCAAACCTGAATACACACCCGCCCGACTGCACAGGAGGAGTACCGACCAGTGGCCATGGACGCGAGCAAGTTCACCACCAAGACCCAGGAAGCCCTGTCCGCCGCGATCCGGCAGGCCGGCGGCGCGGGAAACCCGGACGTCAGGCCGGTGCACATCCTGCTCGCCCTGCTGGAGCAGCCCGAGGGCATCGCCCGGCCGCTGCTGGAGGCCGTCGGGGCGGACACCGCCCAGCTGCTGGCCGGCGCCCGCCAGCAGCTCCGCGCGCTGCCCAGCGCCCAGGGCTCCACGGTCGCGGCCCCGCAGCTGGGCCGCGACACGCTGGCCGTCCTGGAGGACGCCGGGCGCCGGGCCGAGCAACTGGACGACGCCTACGTCTCCACCGAGCACCTGCTGGTCGGCCTGGCCGCCGAGGGCGGCGCGGTGGTCGAACTGCTGACCCGCCAGGGCGCCACCCCCAAGGCGCTGCTCGCCGCCTTCGCCGAGGTGCGCGGGTCCGGCAAGGTGACCTCGCCGGACCCGGAGAGCACCTACAAGGCGCTGGAGAAGTACGGCACCGACCTCACCCAGGCCGCCCGGGACGGCAAGCTCGACCCGGTGATCGGCCGGGACCAGGAGATCCGCCGGGTCGTCCAGGTGCTCTCCCGCCGTACCAAGAACAACCCGGTGCTGATCGGCGAGCCCGGCGTGGGCAAGACCGCCGTGGTCGAGGGCCTGGCCCAGCGGATCGTGGCCGGCGACGTTCCCGAGTCGCTGCGCGGCAAGCGGCTGGTCGCGCTGGACCTGAGCGCGATGGTGGCCGGGGCCAAGTTCCGCGGTGAGTTCGAGGAGCGGCTGAAGGCCGTGCTGAACGACATCAAGCAGAGCGACGGCCAGGTGATCACCTTCATCGACGAGCTGCACACCATGGTCGGCGCGGGCGCCGGCGGCGACTCGGCGATGGACGCGGGCAACATGCTCAAGCCGATGCTGGCCCGCGGCGAGCTGCGGATGGTCGGCGCCACCACGCTGGACGAGTACCGCGAGCGGATCGAGAAGGACCCGGCGCTGGAGCGGCGCTTCCAGCAGGTACTGGTCGGCGAACCCAGCGTCGAGGACACCATCGCGATCCTGCGCGGCCTCAAGGGCCGCTACGAGGCGCACCACAAGGTGCAGATCGCGGACGCCGCGCTGGTCGCCGCCGCCACCCTCTCCGACCGCTACATCACCGCCCGCTTCCTGCCCGACAAGGCGATCGACCTGGTCGACGAGGCCGCCTCCCAGCTGCGGATGGAGATCGACTCCTCGCCGGTCGAGATCGACGAGCTGCAGCGCTCGGTCGACCGGCTGCGGATGGAGGAGATGGCGCTGGAGAAGGAGTCGGATCCCGCTTCGGTGGACCGGCTCGCCAAGCTGCGCTTCGACCTGGCGGACAAGCAGGAGCAGCTCAGCGGCCTGACCGCGCGCTGGGAGCAGGAGAAGAAGAGCCTCAACCGGGTCGGCGCGCTCAAGGAGCGCCTCGACGGGCTGCAGAGCGCCCTGGAACGGGCCCAGCGGGACGGCGAGTTCGAGCAGGCGTCCAAGCTGATGTACGCCGAGATCCCGGCCGCCGAGCAGGAGTTGGCCGAGGCCCAGGCCAAGGCCGCCGACCAGGACGCCAGCGCCTCGATGGTCAAGGAGGAGGTCGGCCCGGACGACGTCGCCGACGTGGTCGCCTCCTGGACCGGCATCCCGGCCGGGCGGCTGCTGGAGGGCGAGAGCGCCAAGCTGCTGCGGATGGAGGAGGAGCTGGGCAAGCGCCTGATCGGCCAGCAGACCGCCGTGCGGGCCGTCGCGGACGCGGTGCGCCGCACCCGGGCCGGCATCGCCGACCCGGACCGCCCCACCGGCTCCTTCCTCTTCCTCGGCCCCACCGGTGTCGGCAAGACCGAACTCGCCAAGGCGCTGGCCGACTTCCTCTTCGACGACGAGCACGCCATGGTCCGGATCGACATGAGCGAGTACGGCGAGAAGCACTCGGTCTCGCGGCTGGTCGGCGCCCCGCCCGGCTACGTCGGCTACGAGGAGGGCGGCCAGCTCACCGAGGCCGTGCGGCGCCGCCCGTACAGCGTGGTGCTGCTCGACGAGGTGGAGAAGGCCCACCCGGAGGTCTTCGACGTGCTGCTCCAGGTGCTGGACGACGGCCGGCTCACCGACGGCCAGGGCCGCACGGTGGACTTCCGCAACGCGATCCTGATCCTCACCTCCAACCTGGGCTCCCAGTACCTGGTCGACCCGACCGTGCCGGAGGCCGCGAAGAAGGAGCTGGTGCTGGAGAACGTCCGCTCCGCCTTCAAGCCGGAGTTCCTCAACCGGCTGGACGACATCGTGGTCTTCGACCCGCTGGGCAGCGAGGAGCTGAGCCGGATCGTCGACCTCCAGGTGGCCAGGCTGGCCGCCCGGCTGCGCGACCGGCGGCTCACCCTGGACGTCACCCCGGCGGCTCGGGACTGGCTGTCACTGACCGGCTACGACCCGGCGTACGGGGCCCGGCCGCTGCGCCGCCTGGTCCAGTCGGCGATCGGCGACCAGCTGGCCAAGGCGATCCTCTCCGGCCAGGTGCGGGACGGGGAGACGGTGCGGGTGGACCGTGACGAGGCGAACGACCGGTTGACCGTGGCCTCGGTCGGCTGACGGCGTCCTCGGCGGACCGGCCGCGCAGGGCTGTCCCGTCCCGGGCCTCGGCGCGAGCCGGCGACGGCCTCGGTGCGAGCCGAGGACAGCCTGTGCCCGAGGCCCGGGATGAGGCAGGATGGAGACATGGAAGGGCGGCCCCCGATCACCAGCCACCCTCGTGCACATGTGAAAGGGACCTCCCGTGAGTGTTGACCCGTCGTCGATCCCGTTCTTCGGCGCGCCCCAGCCGTCCCAGCCGGGCGGGCAGCCTGGCGATCGACCGGCCGGTCCCCCGCCGATCGTGGTCCCGAACCAGGAGCTGGTCACGCAGCTGCTGGACCAGATGCAGCTCAAGCACGTGGTGGACGAGGAGGGCGACCTCACCGCTCCCTGGGAGGGCTTCCGCGTCTACTACATGTTCCGCGGCGACAACAAGGAGCTCTTCGCGGTCCGCTCCTTCTACGACCGCTCGTACCCCTTGGAGCAGAAGGCCGAGATCCTCGACCTGATCGACGAGTGGAACCGCGAGACCCTGTGGCCCAAGGTCTACACGCACACCCAGGAGGACGGCGTGGTGCGGCTGATCGGTGAGTCGCAGATGATCATCGCCAACGGTGTCAACCTGGACTACTTCGTCACCACCACCGCCAACTGGACCCAGGCCGCCGTGGGCTTCGAGCAGTGGATGGTCGAGCGGCTCGGCCTGCAGCAGGAGGTCGACGGCGACGGCGACACGGACGCCCCCGAGGGCGACGAGGACTGAGCCCGAACCCCGCACGCAGCACCACCTCCCGGCCCGGCCCGCTCTCCCAGCAGGCCGGGCCGGGCCCGTCTCCGCCCGAGGAGCCACCCATGCGCCTGCTCCCCATCGACCGCGCCGAACACCTGATCGCCCGCTTCTCCAGCACCGGGGCCTACGCCACCCGGCTCGCCGTCGGGACCGGGTCCTACCACCTGACCTGCCTGAGCATCGGCCCCGGCGGCACCATCGGCACCCACCCCGCCCCGGTCGAGCAACTCTTCCTGGTGATCGCCGGCGAGGGATGGATCAGCGGCCCGGACGCCGTGCGGCTCCCGATCAGCGCGGGCACGGCCGTCCTCTGGTCAGCCGGCGAGGAGCACACCTCGGGCACCGACACCCACCTCACCGTCCTCGCCCTGGAGGGCGCGGGGCTGAACGTCTTCGAGCACGAGGACTACTGACCGGCGCCGTGGCTGTCGTCAGTGGGACCAGTACGGGTCCTCGACCACGCCCCAGCCGACGCCGACCGTGGGCCCGGCCGGCCGCGTGTTCGGCAAGTCCCCCTCGTCCCAAGAGGACTTCACCCAGTCCACGCCGACCATGACATCAGCGCTGGCATGGTTCGGATGCCCCAGGGTCACCGTGATCTGTGCGCCTGCGGGCGACGTGGCGGACAACACGGGCTGCTGATCGCCGCCCATCGTCGTCTCCGTCTTGGCGTGGATGTCGGTGTACCCGTGGCTTCTCCAGTACTTCTCCTCCTGAGCCCTGAATTCCGCGAACTTGGCCGGCACGATGTTGGTGAGCACGAACTGCTCGCGGCTGTAGGTCGCGTAACCGGTCTTGTGCAGTTTGAGGTCGAACCCGTACGAGGCATGTGGGCTCGCGTGGTAAGAACCCTCGCTGGCCGAGGACAGCGGCGGATTGATGGCACCGAGGGAGCCGTCCACCGCCGAATCGAGCGCAGTCAGCGCAGCCGCCTCGGAGACTGACGGGTGGTCATTGATCAGCCAGCAACCGCCGCCGAGCAGGGCTACCAGCACTAGCACGACCACCAGAGCCCAGGTCCGCTTGCGGCGCTTCTTCTCGCGGCCCTCACGCATGGTTGGCCGACTCCAGCTGCACGGAGCCGTAGTTCCCGATGACGATATTGCCGATGTTCGGCAGCGAGGGCCCACCCCGCTGAGGCGTCAGGTACGCGGTGTGGTTGTCTCCGGTCAGCCCGCCGATGGTGCCGGTGGGGACGGTGAAGTTGTTCCCTCCCCATGAGGAGTCGTGGGGGTCGGCGGGGCCCAACCCGGCAGGAGTACCCGAGGTGATGAGGTGGACCGGGTCCAAGGGCGACGTACCCACCCACACATGACCGTTCATATGAAGATCCGCTGCATGCGCCACGGGAACGCCCGGGCTTCCGGTCAGAACCAGGTCGTCGGGCGCTCTGTAGGTCCCGGGCTGATCGGCCGCCAGTTTCGCCGACTCGGTGGCGAGGTACGAGCCGTAGCTGTCACCCATTGAGGTCACATGCGGCGGCGCGCCCTGGTGGGTATCCCGGATTCCGGTGAGGAACTGGGCGTAGGTGGGTGCGCCGGCGTCCGCCGCTCCGGTGTCCATACCGCCCGTGAGAGAAGACGGCGGATCGTAGTTGAGCCAGACGATCGACGCGGTCGCATTCGGATCGCCACCGTTCAAGTCCTTCGCCGTCTTCCAGACGTTCAGGGCGTTGTCCGCCTCGTTCTCACCAGGCGTCTGGTCCGGTGTCATGGGGCGCAGCGAGTCGAGCGTGGTCGTCACTCCGGGAACGTAGGCGCTGACGTTCTTCGCCGTGTCCGGGTTCCCGAAGGAAAGGATCGCGCGCCCCTGGCCCTGCGTGCCGATGCCGAGTAGGTAGTCCCTGGGATGGTTGGACGGATCCGTGGCGTAGGCCTGGTCATCCGCGGTCAGCCGGTCCTGGATGTGGTTGTACTGGTCCAGTTGGCCCTGCAGCGCGTCGTCCTTCTGCTTCCACTCGGTGTACGCCTCGGTCTGGATCGGGAAACCGCCGGAGACCAGCCCGTCGAACATCGGCGGCTGCGGGCCGAGCCCGTCGATCTGCGCCTGGAGGTTGGTCCGGATCTGGGTCAGGCCGAGGCGGTTGGCCTGGTCCCGGGCAGCGCTGGGGACGCCGTCGAGGTTGCCGATGTCCTGCGGGTGGTTGTTGATCAGGTCCTGCTGCTCGGCGGGCGTCAAGCCGTTCCACCAGGCCTTGACGGCCGCCGGGTCACTGCCCTGCTGGGGAATGTTCTCCCGGTTGTTCTCGGTCTGCTGGTCGGCCCCGGCGGTGGCACTGTCAAGCCCGGTACCGTTGACGGCGTTGTCGGTGAAGTGCTTCAGCCGCGCGGCGATCAGCTGGTCGGCCTGGTCCGCCTCGGCGAGCGCGGCGCTGATCCGGGAGCCGATGTCCGACGCCTTCGTCTGTGCCGTCGGGCCCGCGTAGGTAGCCGACGAGGGATCGTTGTCCCAGGTCATGCTGCCGTCCGGGTTGACGGTGAAGTGCGCGGCCTGGGCGTCGTCCAGCGCCTGCACCAGCTGCGCCTGGGCCAGCGCGAACGACTTCTCCGCGTCGCCCAAGGTCGTGCCGACCAGGTTCAATTCGTCGTGGGCGGCCTGCAGCTTGCTGGTGAAGGCGGCGAGATCGGCCCGCACCTGCACGGCCGTGCTGCCGGTCCACTGCGCCTTGTCCAGGCCGCCCGTCACCTGGCTCCGCCAGTCGTCGACGTGCTGGCCGAACGCCGTGACCAGTCGGCCATAGGCACTCTGAGCACCCGTCAGGGCGACCAGATCGGCATTCTTGAGGGTAGCGATGTCCATACCTGTTCTCCCCGTCGCGCTACTGCTTCAGCGCGGCGCCGCGCGCGCCGCCGACCACTGTCCCGAAGGGATCCCCGCCCCCGACCGGACCCGGGCCCGGAGCCGCCCCGCTCGAGGAGCTCACGGCCAGCATGGTGCCGGCCGCACTCTGGTCGCTCTGCTGGTACCCCTGTGCCATCTGGATCAGCTTGCCGCCGTAAGCACCCATGTCACTGGCCAGACCGTCGATCAACTTCTGCCAGTCGTAGGTGCAGTCGTGCAGGGCGCCTGCGGTGGCCCACCCGGCCAGCCCGCTCGACGCCTGGTCGCTCGGCTGGAGAATTCCCTGGCTCTCACCGGGAATCTGCCCGGCTATGCCCTGCGCGCTCTGGCCCGAAGTCGTCAACTGGTCCGGGCTCACCGAGAAGCCCCCGCCGTCATTCGATACCGCCACTGGCCCCCGGTCCCCCTTCGCGCGGTGTGATCGTCACATCGCTCCCGGCACCCTAGTCTGCCGGGGACACTCATGGCGTGCTCCGGCCGGCGACACCGCTCCTCAGACCGGCCGCAGGCTTGTCACCGTGCAGGCACCATCAGATGATGGGCCCAACTACGAAGCGTGAGGAGCCCGGATGAGCGCCAGGCCGCTGCTGAACCGTCGCCTGGCGGGGATGGGAACGACGATCTTCGCGGAGATGTCGGCGCTCGCCACCGCCACCGGCTCGATCAACCTCGGCCAGGGCTTCCCCGACACCGACGGCCCCGCCGAGATCGCCCAGGCCGCCGCCGACGCGGTCCTGAACGGTCGCGGCAACCAGTACCCGCCCGGCCCCGGCATCCCCGAGCTGCGCACCGCCATCGCCGAACACCAGCAGCGCTTCTACGGCCTCGGCTACGACCCCGACACCGAGGTCCTGGTCACCGCCGGCGCCACCGAGGCCATCGCCGCCTCGCTGCTCGCCCTCCTCGAACCCGGTGACGAGGTGATCGCCTTCGAGCCGTTCTACGACTCCTACGCCGCCTGCATCGCCATGGCCGGCGCCGTCCGCGTCCCGCTGACGCTGCGTCAGCCCGCCTTCCGCCCCGACCTCGACGAGCTGCGCTCCCTCATCACCCCGCGCACCCGCCTGCTCCTGCTCAACACCCCGCACAACCCCACCGGCACCGTGCTGCACCCCGACGAGCTGCGCACCATCGCCCAACTCGCCGTCGAGCACGACCTGCTGGTCATCACCGACGAGGTCTACGAACACCTCGTCTTCACCGGCACCCACCACCCCATCGCCGCCCTGCCCGGCATGCGCGAACGCACCGTCTCGATCTCCTCGGCCGGCAAGACCTTCTCCTTCACGGGCTGGAAGGTCGGCTGGGTCACCGCCACGCCGGAGTTGGTCGCCGCCGTCCGCACCGCGAAGCAGTACCTGACGTACGTCTCCGCCGGCCCGTTCCAGTACGCCGTCGCCGAGGCCCTGCGGCTGCCCGACAGCTACTTCGAGGAGTTCCGCACCGATCTGCGGCGCAAGCGCGACCTGCTCGCTGACGGACTCTCAGCTGCGGGATTCCAGGTGTTCGCCCCCGAGGGCACGTACTTCATCACCACCGACATCACCCCGCTCGGCGAGAAGGACGGCATCGAGTTCTGCCGCTCCCTGCCCGAACGCTGCGGGGTCGTCGCGATCCCCAACGTCGTCTTCTACGACAACGTGGATGCCGGCCGCAGCCTCGTCCGGTTCACGTTCTGCAAGAAGGACGAGGTACTGCTGGAGGCAGTCTCCCGCCTCCAGCAGCTCAGTATGGTCTGACGCTAAGTCAGCCAGGCTCCGGGCGCATCAGCGCTGAAGGATATGGAACAGCCCCTTGAACGCGTCCCGGACGCGACCCTGCTGCTCCATCCAATCCTTGTAATGGCGAAGGGGCTCATCCGTGTCGGATGCATGAACACCGGAGAGGATGATGAACTCCTCAAACAGCTCGACGACCGCCTTCAGCGCCTTCGCAAGCTCACCAGTTGAAGCCCGGTCGGCAGCTGCAACGAGCGGCAGCCGCGACTGCTCGGCCCGCACGAGGTCGCCCGGGGAGATCGGGAGTTGCTGGCTGCCCGCCATCTCCGTGAAGACCTCATGAGCGTCCTCCGCGCGCTTCAGGTCCCCCTCGCTCTTGGCGCGCGACAGCTGCAGCCGACCCGTACACACCGCCCAGACGACGCCGATGATCGTCGCTATGCCCGCAAGCCCACCGACGATAGCCAGGGTCAGGGTCATGGTCCCCCCAGATTGATTTGTGTGATCACGCCACCATCTCGCGGCGACGCTGGGACACTACATCAGAAGTGCGGGGGTCAACAAAAAGCGAGGGGATGGATCCGTGAGGATCCATCCCAGACGTGATGGCTATCTCTAGTCGATACCCGAGCGTCGAGCTACTCGGTCTGCTGACCTCGGATCCGCCCGTACCGCTCGGAGCTCTCGTCCTCCAGCGCCGTCGCCGTCCGGGAACCTGAGTCCTTCACCCCACCTGCCAGCGAGAACGTCCCGCGCGCAGTCTCCTTTCCGATGATTCCCTCCCAATATCGGGCATCCCTGGACCATTTGACGTCGGACAGCAGCTCGAGCAGCTCATCGAGACTCCGCCTGGGCCCGTCGCTCCAGGGCATCGAGCGATGCGCAACGGCACCCAGGGCAGCGAAGACCGCAGGTGCCGCGATGACGGTGCGCAGTCGAGTGGCGAAGGCGTCACCGAATCGCGAAAAGATCACGGTAAGCGCCTCGGAAATCGCCTTCCCTGCCACCTCCTCCTCACATCCTTCAGGCAGCTCGAAAATAGAACCGCTGGTCTTCTCGAATCCAGACCTGCCAAAAATCGCCGTGATAACGAATGACCTGAGCGTGGAAAGCGTCATCCATTCGGAGTCCACCGCCTTTAGCTGGCGCTGCCGCAGCGAAACCAGTTTCTCCAGTGGAATCTGCTCGCTGCTACCGGGCGGCGTGACCACCACCTGCTTAAGCAAGGCGAGCGTGACACTCGTAGCAATATTTGCCGAATCGGCCGTCAAGGCGACATTCTTGTTTGGAATTACGCCCAGGAGATTCCGATCGTGGAAAATCTGACGGGCCGAGACGAGATCTATGTTGTGGTAGATCTCCACACCGACCGTACGCGCCATCACCTGCTGCGCCGTGACGCCGTGCGCCTCAGGATCCTGGATGAGAAGGTAGTGCGCAAGGTGCTGGGTCTCGGCATCGACCAAGACACCGGCGATACCAAGTGGCAGGTACACCACCTTGTCCGTCTCGAACGCGCTCTTCAGCCTGACTACCTTCAGGCCTTTCTCGATCCAGAGAGCGAACGGCGGCGTCGCCCACCGATCCTCTCGCTCACCAAGAATTACCTTGGCAATATACCGCGCATAGTCCTTGGCATTTTCCCATTTTGCGCCGGTCTTAATGTCACGTTGGACCCCATTGCGAATCTCGACCTGTCGCCGTTCGTCGGCTGACAGATACTTGAGTTCCCTCGAATCCTCGGCCCGCCGGGGATCGGGGACAATTCGCGCCAGCTGCCCCCATTGCATGGTGGTCATCAGTCGAGTGGGAGTCAGTTCCAGTGCACGAAACGGATCGCCATTGCTTCGGTCGATCTCGTCAACGAACGAAGAAGTCGTCTGATCGGCCATGTACTCCCCTTGTTCATCGTGGAACCCCAGGAGCCGTCTGCCGTTCCGGGGCCCGTACGCGTCCCGGGAAGCGTAGCAATCTGCAGGACGCTCACCAAAACTGCGGGCAGATTCCAAGGACACCCCGGCCCCGCGGCCCCAGGATGCCCTCGATCGCCTGTCGGGATCGCTCCGGGTTTGCGACCAAGGTACTCAGACGGACTCCAGACCGGGTGGGTCCTTCGTCTTCGGCACTGGCCTACCCCTAGTCCGATGACGAAGCCGCACGGAGTCCACGCCGGTCCAGCCGTCGTCCACCTGGGATATCCGACAGCAGCTGGCCACCGGTCGGCCAGCGGAGGCCCGCAGGTCAGGGCTCTTTCGCTGGGCACGAAGGAGTGTACGAACGCGGAGTCGGCTGGGTCAGCGCCACACCGGAGTTGGTCGCCGCCGTCCGCACCGCGAAGCAGTACCTGACATACGTCTCCGCCGGCCCGTTCCAATACGCCGTCGCCGAGGCCCTGCGGCTGCCCGACAGCTACTTCGAGCAGTTCCGCACCGACCTGCGGCGCAAGCGCGACCTGCTCGCTGACGGACTCTCAGCCGCCGGCTTCCAGGTGTTCGCCCCCGAGGGCACATATTTCATCACCACCGACATCACCCCGCTCGGCGAGAAGGACGGCATCGAGTTCTGCCGTGCCCTCCCCGAACGCTGCGGGGTCGTCGCGATCCCCAACGTCGTCTTCTACGACAACGTGGATGCCGGCCGCAGCCTCGTCCGCTTCACGTTCTGCAAGAAGGACGAGGTACTGCGGGACGCCGTCACCCGCCTCCAGGAACTCCGAGCGACCGCCGTGTCGGCGGCGGCCGCAGCCACCGCTCGACGGGCAGCCCTACGACAGTGCGTCGTAGTACCCCGTCGAACCGGTCAGTACCGCCTGGAAGTACAGCGGTTCGTCGTCGGTGTCCAGCTCGACCTCGTGCCCCGCCACCCGGGTGAGGCCGAGGGAGAGCTTGGGCACGAGCCAGTAGCCGGGCTCGTCGTGCACGAGGGGCAGGTCCAAGTCCGCCAGCAGCTGGACGAATTGGCGGGCGGGGGTGCGGAATACATCGATGCCGCGGAAGCGGACCGTGATCCGCTCGGGACCGGGCCGGGGGATCCACACCTCTGCCGCACCGAGCGTCATGCCGTCCTCGAGGTGGAAGACGATCTCGAACTGCGGATGCAGGGCGAGCACCTTCATGGACTTGAACCGCGCCGCGGACCCCTCGTCGGAGACCTTGACCCGTCCCAACCGCGCGGCCGCCTCCTTCAGGGCCGCCGCCGGCATGCCCAGAGGGAACCCGGTGATGCCGTGCGGTGGATCCAGGTCGATGTCCATGGCCGGCAGTCTAGGAGCCGGCCGCAGGCCCGTGGCCACCGGCAAAAGTCCGGGTTCTGTGACAGTCGCCGCGCCGGTGCGACGACTTGGCCGGTCATCGCGTCGAATAGGGGGAAGGGGTCGAGCCGACCGTAGCCAGCGGACGGCTGTGCACAGAGCTGAGCAAGCAGGGGGAGACGCGCCATGCAGTCGATTCGAATACGTCCCATGGGTCGCCGGGCCGGGACGGCACTGCTGCTGGGCGGGGTACTGCTGCTGGCGACCGCCTGCGGCAGCGGGAGCGGGAGCGGTGGGGGCAGCGCGAGCGGCAGCGGGGCCGGGCATCGGGCCGCACCGGCCGCGGTGACCGGGGGGCCGTCCAGCGCGCCGAAGACCTCGGCGGCGGTGGTCGAGGTGGAGCCGAAGGACGGCAGCCAGAACGTCGCGCCGAGCGGGGCGTTGAAGGTCTCGGTGACCAGCGGCAAGCTGACCCAGGTGGCCGTGGCGGGGGCGGACGGCAAGCCGGTGGCCGGCGCGCTGGCCGCCGACGGGAGCAGCTGGGTGCCGTCGGGCGGGCTGGCCGTGGGGACGGCCTACACGGTGAACGCGCAGGCGGTGGACGCCAAGGGGGTGGCGACCAGCACCAGCAGCAGCTTCACCACGCTCAAGCCGGCCAAGACGGCACGCACCATCGACAACATCACCACCAACGACAGCTACGGCGTCGGCATGATCATCCGGGTCGACTTCCAGCAGAAGGTCACCAACAAGGCGGCGGCCGAGCAGGCGATCACGGTGGAGGCCTCGGACGGCACCCAGGTCAAGGGCCACTGGCTCAACGAGGACAACTGGCTCGACCTGCGCCCGCAGACCTACTGGAAGCCGGGCACCAAGGTGACGATCCACTACCGCACCTCGAACGTGGAGCTCTCCCCCGGCGTCTACGGCAACTCCGACCGGGACGAGTCCTTCACCATCGGCCGCTCCAAGATCAGCACGGTGGACGCCAAGACCCACCAGATGTCCGTGGTCGAGGACGGCGCCGCGCCGCAGACCATCGCCGTCACCGCGGGCGCGGATGACAACCCGTCGTGGAACGGCACCATGGTGGTCTTCGAGAAGGACCGGATGGCGCACATGGTCTCGAGCACCACCACCATCAAGGGTCCGGGCTATGACGTCTACGAGCCGCACGCGCTGAAGATCACCGACTCCGGCTCCTACGTGCACGGCAACCCCAAGGCCGTCGAGTTCGCCGGGAAGGCGAACATCAGCCACGGCTGCATCGGCCTGCCGGACACCGACAGCGGCGACGACGGCTCGGTGGCGGGCAAGTTCTACGCCGACGCGCTGATCGGCGACGTGGTGATCGTCAAGAACTCGGTCGGCGGGCAGGTCCAGCCGGACAACGGCCTGGGCGGTTGGAACGTGTCCTGGGCCAACTGGTAGACCGCACAGGGGAGATCGGGCGGCACAGGCCGTCCCGTCGTGGCGCGGGCCCGACCCGCGCCACAACACGGGGTTGTCGCGAGGACATGGAACGGTTGTTTCCGCAGGCGCTGCCGAGCCCCGCAGGATGAACCTGGCCGCACATCGGGGAGGCACCGTGTCCATCGGCTCGCAACTGCCGCGCGCACTGGCCTTCTGGCTGCTGGCCGCCGTGCTGACGCTGCTGCTCGCCGCCTCCGCCGCCCCCTCCCCGCTCTACCTGGTCTACCAGCAGCGCTGGCACTTCTCGCCGCTCGACCTGACCTCGGTCTACGCGGCCAACTCGCTCGCGCTGCTGGTCACCCTGCTCTTCGTCGGCTCGCTCTCCGACCACCTGGGACGCCGTCCGGTGCTGCTGGCCGCCGTGGCCGTGGAACTCGTCTCGATGCTGGTCTTCGCCGAGGCGCGCGGGCTGGCCTGGCTGTTCGCCGCCCGGATCATCCAGGGCGTCGCCACCGGCGCGGCCACCGGGGCGTTGAGCGCCGGCCTGATCGACCTGCAGCCGCCCGGCAGCCGGCTCGGCGCGCTGCTGACCAACGTGGCCTCGGCCGGCGGCCTGGCCCTGGGCGCGCTGGGCTGCGGGCTGCTGGTCTCCTACGGCCCGGCGCCGACCCGGCTGGTGTACTGGCTGCTGGTCACCGCGCTGACGGCGGCGCTGCCGCTGCTCGCGATCGTGCCGGAGACGGTGCCGCGCGAGGCGATGGCGGCGGACGGCGGCTGGCGGCGCTCGCTGCGGCCCCGGGTGGGGGTGCCGGCGCCGGTGCGGGCCGCGTTCACCGCGCTGCTGCCCTCGATCACGGCGACCTGGGCGCTGGCGGGGCTCTACCTCTCGCTGGGCGGCTCGCTGGTCCACTCGGTGCTGGGGCTGAACAGCCAACTGGCCGGCGCCCTGGTGATCGTGGCGCTGCAGGGCAGTTCGGCGGTGACGGCGGTGCTGGCCAGGGACTGGACGGTGCGGCGCTCGCTGCTGGCCGGCCCGGTGCTGCTGATCGCCGGTGTGGGGCTGGCCCTGATCGCCCTGCGCACCGGCTCGGTCTGGCTCTTCTTCACGGCCAGCGCGGTGGCGGGGGTCGGGTTCGGGCCGTCCTTCTCGGGCGCGCTGCGCACCCTGGTCTCGCTCGCCCCGGCCGACCGGCGGGCCGAAGTGGTCACCGCCGTCTACGTGTTGTCCTACCTCGCGCTGAGCCTGCCGGCGGTGGCGGCCGGGCTCGCGGTCTCGCACATCGGGCTGACCGGCACCGCGACGATCTACGGGGTGGCGGTCTGCGTGCTGGAGGCGGTGGCGCTGGCCGGCTCGCTGCTGCGGCGCGAGCCGGTGGCCGCCCCCGCCCCCGCCCACGCCCTCACTCACGCCCCTGTGCCTGCGCGCGCCCCGCACGGGCTGCCGATCGGCGGCCCGGGCTCGGTCGCGCCCTGCCCGCGCGCGGCCGCCGCGCAGGCCAGCTGAGCCGAACCAGCGGAGCCAGGCCGGCCGAACCCGGCTCGGGCAGCATTGCGCGCCCCCACCGCCCGCGCGCAGCGCCCCCGGCGCGCCCTGCTCACCACGCGCACGCGGAGCCCAGCGCGCAACCCGAGCATGGGGCGCGCACTCCGGTCTGAACGGCGCGTACCGAGCAATCTCGTTCACCGGGCCGGTCACACCCGGCCAGGCACTACGCCCAGAACGGTGAATGTGCAACAAGAATGGGTAAATCCCTGACGGACCCGGAGAATTCGTGCTTCTCTGCTGCTGAATCTCCAGCCGGAATCCTTCCTTCCACGGTCGGCCGCGTCCTGGACCGCACAGCCACGAACCACCTCGCCTTCGGCCGAGTCGGGCGCTGCACGGGGGGCGCGTACGGAGCTGAAATGCGGAGCCAGCATGCTCACCACACTGCAGACCTCCTATACCGACACCCGCGCCGGTGACCTGGCCTGGTGTCTCGGCGGCGGACCGCTGCCCGCGCTCGCGGTGCGCGATCTGCCGCTGCCCGGTCCGGACGCCCTGACCGGGGTGCCAGGGCCGCTCGGCACGGCCCGCCTGGACGGCTCGAACGGGCGCCGCGCGACGGCGGACAGCGGCGCGACGGGCGGCGCCACGAGCAGCAGAGCGGGCCGCAGAGCGGCCGCGACCGGCGGCCGCGCGGGCGGCGAGGCAGCCGGCGGCGCGGGCAACGGCGACGGCGGCTGCGCGGCGGGCACCGTGCAGTTGCGCCTGCTGGGCGCCTCGCACCAGGTGGTGATCGCGGCCGGGCCCGGCGAGTGCCTGGAGACGGTGGCCTGCATGCCCGGCCGGCGCACTCCGCTGCCGGCCCGGGTGGCCGAGCAAGTCGCCGGGTGGGAGTACGAGTTCGCGGCCCGGATCGAGTCGCTGCCGCCGCACGTCTTCGCCGCCCGGGCACAGGAGATCCTGGCCCTGGTGGACGAGCACCCGCGCGGCCTGGCCGGGGTCTTCCCCGGCGACCCGAGCGCCTTCACCGCCCTGGTCGCGCAGGGCAGCGCGGAGCGGGTGCTCTGGCGGACCTGGCACGCCTACCCGCAGGAGGGCCGACTGGTCTGCACCCGCTCCTCGCTGGTGCTGCGCGGACTGGTCGCGGTCGGCCCACCGCGGCCGGGCGCGCGCTGTGCGCTGGCCAGGCCCGGCCTCTGACGGCGGATCGTCCTGGCCGCGGAGCGAACTGACGATTGCTCACTTCCGAACATCGTGACGATTCGTCAAGCCGAACCAGCGAGCTATCCCTCGAACGAGTGCGACTATTCGCGGCAGGGGTCGCCTAGCGTTTCTCCGTGATCAACCAGCCGGCGGACCCGCCCACCCAGCCCGGCCTCGACCGCGTCGGACCCACCCAGCCCGCGCGGCCACGGACCGTCCGAGTCAGGGCCCGTACCCATGGTCGGACCCGGTCCCGCCGCCAGGCCGAGCGCCGCACCGAGACCCCGCCGGGGCCGGTGCGGCACCCCGGTCCCCGGGTCCACCTACGGCTGCGCGGCGGACGCACTCCGCAGGACGGCCGGGCCGGGGCGGGCAGCGCCGGTCCGATCGGCGCCCCCGGCCGAACGGACGATCCGGCTCCCCCGGACGGCCGCAGCCGAACGGGTGTCCTTGCCCGGACGGGGGAGCGCGGTCGACCGGACCCACGCGGGGAGCAGGAGCCGCGCGCCCGAACTAGCGATCGAATCACCGCACGCACCACCGCCGGCACTCACACCAGCACCGCCTGCCGGCGGCCTCGCGCGACCCGCCTGCTGGTGCTGCTGGCCGCGTTCGTCTGTGCGGCCTGCGGGCTGGTGTACGAGCTGGAGCTGGTCGCGCTCGGCGGCTACCTGCTCGGCGACTCGGTCACCCAGACCTCCGTCGTGCTCTCCGTGATGGTCTTCGCCATGGGCGTCGGCTCACTGATCGCCAAGCACTTCACCCACCGCCCGGCCACCTCCTTCGCGCTGGTCGAATGCGCGCTCGCGCTGATCGGCGGGCTCTCCGTGCTCGTCCTCTACAGCTGCTGGGCCTGGCTCGGCCGCTACCAGCTCGCCATGGTCGGCCTGACCTGCGCGATCGGGGTGCTGATCGGCGCCGAGATCCCGCTGCTGCTCACCCTGCTGCAGCGGATCCGCCGGGAGGAGGCGGGCCGGGCCGCCGCCGACCTGTTCGCCGCCGACTACGTGGGCGCGCTGATCGGCGGCCTCGCCTTCCCGTTCGTGCTGCTGCCGCTGCTCGGCCAGGCCACCGGCGCGCTGCTGACCGGCGCCGTCAACGCGGTGGCCGGCGCGGCGGTGGTGCTCTGGCTGTTCCGCGACGAGCCCAGCCGTCGGGTCAGGCCGCTGCTCTGGACCGGGTGCGGCACGGTGCTGGCCGCCCTCGCCCTGGCCGGCGCCTGCACCGGCGCGATCGAACGCGCCGCCCGGCACGCGCTCTACGGCGGCCCACCCCGCCAGGCGGTACAGAGCCGCTACGGCGAACTGGTGCTGACCGGCCCGGCCCGGGTCCCGGCCCAGGGCAGCACGTGGGACCAACCACTGCGGCTCTACCAGGCCGGCCACCTCGCCGTCTGCGGCCGGGACGAATACCGCTACCACGAGGCGCTGGTGCACCCCGCGCTGGCGGGCGCCGGCGACGGCCGGGTGCTGCTGCTCGGCGGCGGCGACGGCCTCGCGCTGCGCGAGGTGCTGCGCCACCAAGGGGTGCGCGAGGTGCTGGTGGTCACCCTCGACCCGGCGCTGCCGACCCTGGCCCGGGCGGACCCGGCGCTGGCCGCGCTCGGCGAGCACTCCTTCGCTGACCCCCGGGTGCGGGTGATCACCGCCGACCCGCTGTCCTGGCTGCGCACGGACGGCGACGGCGAGCGCTTCGACGCGGTGCTGGCCGACCTGCCGGCACCCGAGCGGGCGGCCCGCAGCGAGTACCACGCGGCCGAGTTCTACCAGTTGGCCGCCGCGCGGCTGACCCCCGGCGGACGGCTCGCGGTGCCCGCACCCACCGGGCCCGGCCTGTGGACGGCGGAGGCGGGCCTGCGCGCGGCCGGCCTGTGGACGGTGCCCTTCCCGGTGCCCGGACACGGCCCGGCCTGCGACCCGTCCGGCAGCGGTGACCGGACGGCGGTGCTGCTCGCCGCCCACGACCGGCAGCCGAGCCTGTCGCTGGCCGCCGACGCGCCGCCCCCGCGCTCGCTCACCACCGACCAACTCGCCACGGCCGCCGCCGCGCTGGCCGCCGACCGCCCCACCCCGCTGCCCCCGGCGAGCACCCTGATGCACCCGCGCTGACCCGGCTCGACCAGCGCCGGTGTCGCCGGGTACCCCCGTCCGTACCCCAACCCGGTGCCGTGCCCGCCACCTCCCGGAACAGATCGGTAGGCTCACAGGCATGGAGCATGAGGTTGTCATCCAGCTGCCGGCCGAACTCGTCCAGCCCGCCCTCGCGGACGCCACGCTGCTCGCGCGCTGCGTCCCCGGCCTGAGCACCGATGCCTCCGACGCAGCCGAGCGGCGCACCGCTGCCAAGCGTTCCGCCGCCAGCGGCCCCGAGGAGATCAACGGTCGTCTCCGGGTGCGGATCGGCGGCTCCACCATCACCTATCGCGGCGTGGTCTCGCTGATCCGCAGCGGCGGCACCGGTGTGCTCACCGCCTTCGCCGAGGGCCAGGAGGTCCGTGGCGAAGGCGAGGTGGTGGCCACCCTGCGGCTGCGCGTGGAGCCGCCCGCCACCGACGGCGCGAGCAGCACCGTGCTGAGGTTCAGTGGCGACCTCACCCCGGGCGGGCGGCTCGCCGAGTTCGACGGCGAGGCGCTCGCGGTCGCCGGTCGTCGGCTGCTGGATCGTTTCGCCCACGCGCTCACCGCCGAGCTCAAGGGCGCCCCCACCCTCACCGTGGTCCCGGACGACCGGGACGAGGACGAGTCGCGCGAGGAGGACGGCGACCAACTCCCCGACGACCTCTTCGCGGACGACCTCTCCGACCTGATCGCCTTCTCGCCGGAGACCCCCGCCGAGCCGGATGCCGGCAACGGCGAGGCCCCGGAGAGCGAGGGCACCTCCGAGCCGGTCGAGCCGGCTGCCCGGATGGACCTCCCCTACGGCTACCCGCGCGCCGTCGAGGAGCCGTTCTCCCCCGACGACCCGCTGGGCGGCCCGGTCCGCCGCAGCATCGTCGGTCGCTCGGCCGAGGAGGTCGACCACGCCCCGCCGCGCGGCCGCTACGCCCCGGCGCTGCCGGCCCGCAGCGCCCGGGCCCGGGCCGCCAGCCGCTGGTACGGCGACCAGCAGAGCACCGCGCCGGTGGCCACCCGGCTGCCGGGACGGATCAGCACACCCTGGGTGATCGGTGGCGGCGTCGCCCTGCTCGGCGGTGCCGTCATCGTGGCCCGCGCCCTGCGCAGGCGCTGATCAGCGGCCACTTAGACTGACTGTCCATGAGCAACGAGCCGACCAACGCCCCGAGCACCGACCGCGACGCCCTGCTGGCCCAGATCAAGACCAAGGCCGTGGTGCACGGCAAGGTCATCCTCTCCTCCGGCCGTGAGGCCGACTACTACGTGGACCTGCGCCGGATCACCCTGGACGCGCAGGCCGCCCCGCTGGTCGGCCGGGTCCTGCTGGACGCCACCGCCGACCTGGCGTACGACGCGGTCGGCGGCCTGACGCTGGGCGCCGACCCGGTCGCCGCCGCGATGCTGCACGCCGCCGCCGCGCGCGGTCGCGAGCTGGACGCCTTCGTGGTCCGCAAGGCCGGCAAGGCGCACGGCCTGCAGCGCCGGATCGAGGGCCCGGACGTCAAGGGCCGCCGGGTGCTGGCCGTCGAGGACACCTCCACCACCGGCGGCTCGGTGCTGACCGCCGTCGAGGCGCTGCGCGAGGCGGGCGCCGAGGTGGTCGGCGTCGCGGTGATCGTCGAGCGTGGCGCCGCACCGGCGATCGAGGCCACCGGGCTGCCGTACTACACGGTCTTCACCGCCCAGGACCTCGACCTCGCCTGAGCCGTCGAGCCCCGCACAACGGCCGGGGGCCGCACGGTTTCACGTGAAACCGTGCGGCCCCCGGCCGTTGGTCCTGCGCCGTTGGTCCTGCGCCGTCGGTCCTGCGCCGTTGGTACTGAGCAGCTCGGTCAGCCCCGGCGGTGCCGCCCGCCGGCCTGCAACGCGTCGGCGGCCTCGGCCTCGGCCTCGGTGGCGTAGGCCGCGCCGCCCGCCTTGCGCTTCTTGCGCTCCCGCACCACCTCGACCAGGATCGGCGAGATCGACAGCAGGATGATCAGGGCCATCGCCGGGATCAGGTACTTGTCGATCACCGGAGCCATCGAGTCACCGAAGAAGTAGCCGATGCAGAGCATGGCCTCGGTCCAGATGACGCCGCCGATCGCGTTCCAGACGAAGAACTTGCGGGCCGGCATCTCCAACGTGCCGGCCACCGGGTTGAGGAAGGTCCGCACGATCGGGATGAAGCGGGCGATCACCACGGCCTTCTCCGGCCCGAACTTGTCGAAGTACTCCTCGGCCTTCTGCACGTACTCGCGCTTGAAGATCCGCGAGTCCGGCTTGTCGAAGAGCCTGCCGCCCACCTTCGCCCCGAGCAGGTGCCCGAGCTGCGCGCCCGCGATCGCGCAGAGCGGCGCGCCGATCAGCAGGGCGGCGATCGGCATCTGCACGCCGGGCCCGAAGGCCTTGGCGGCGGCCGAGGAGGCGGCCACGCCGCCCAGGATCAGCAGCGAGTCGCCCGGCAGGAAGAAGCCGATCAGCAGGCCGGTCTCGGCGAAGATGATCGCCAGCAGGCCGACCGTCCCGACCGAGCTGATCAGCGACTTGGCATCGAGGAGATTGACCGCTAGGTCGGTAGTGGTAGTCACGGGCGCAGAATAGCGCGGTCGGGTGTCCTGGACGGCAGAGCCTCGCACGGCGGACCGGTCCGCCGGCACCCGGCGTCGGGGCCCGGCGGGCCGCCACGGCGGGCCCACGGGCGGTCCCGCGGACAGTTACAGTCGACTGCCTATCGCACGGAATACCGCCCCCGACCTGCCCGAACGTTACCTTTCGTCCGCAAAGGTCCGGCCTTCTGTCCCGTGTGGCGAGCGGCATGATGAAGCCGACGGACGAGTCTGGGAGGATGTCACCGGCGTCCGGGCCGCGGCGCACAACATTCCCCCCGACAGGAGCGTTTTCGCATGCCTATCGCAACCCCCGAGGCCTACAACGAGATGCTCGACCGGGCCAAGGCAGGCAAGTTCGCCTACCCGGCCATCAACGTCACCTCGTCGCAGACCCTGCACGCGGCGCTGCGCGGCTTCGCCGAGGCGGAGAGCGACGGCATCATCCAGATCTCCACCGGTGGCGCCGAGTTCCTGGGCGGCCAGCACAACAAGGACATGGTGACCGGCGCCGTCGCGCTGGCCGAGTTCGCCCACATCGTGGCCGCGAAGTACGACGTCACCATCGCGCTGCACACCGACCACTGCCCCAAGGACAAGCTGGACGGCTACGTCCGCCCGCTGCTCGCGGTCTCCGCCGAGCGCGTGGCCAACGGCCGGAACCCGCTCTTCCAGTCGCACATGTGGGACGGCTCGGCCGAGACCCTGGCCGACAACCTGGCCATCGCCGAGGAGCTGCTGGCCCAGGCCCGCGCCGCCAAGATCATCCTCGAGGTCGAGATCACCCCGACCGGCGGTGAGGAGGACGGCGTCTCGCACGAGATCAACGACAACCTCTACACCTCGGTCAACGACGTGGTGCGCACCGCCGAGGCGCTGGGCCTGGGCGAGAAGGGCCGCTACCTGCTGGCCGCCTCCTTCGGCAACGTGCACGGCGTCTACAAGCCGGGCAACGTCGTGCTCCGCCCCGAGCTGCTGCGCGACCTGCAGGACGCGATCGGCGCCCAGTCGGGCAAGAAGGACCCGTTCGACTTCGTCTTCCACGGCGGCTCGGGCTCCTCGGCCGAGGAGATCGCCACCGCGCTGGAGAACGGCGTGGTCAAGATGAACCTGGACACCGACACCCAGTACGCCTTCACCCGCCCGGTCGTGGACCACATGTTCCGCAACTACGACGGCGTGCTGAAGGTCGACGGCGAGGTCGGCAAGAAGAACACCTACGACCCGCGCACCTGGGGCAAGCTGGCCGAGGCCGGCATGGCCGCCCGCGTGGTCGAGGCCACCAAGGCGCTGCGCTCGGCGGGCACCCGCCTGAAGTAGGCACCAGCGGTCAACGCACGAGCCCCGGTCGGCACCAGTCGACCGGGGCTCGTGCGTGCCCGGGCCCGTTGCCGCTCCGGGCGAATCCTGAGAGCGGGCTGTAAATCTGCCCGGCGAGCTGGAAGTAAAGAAGCCGGACGGCAAAATCTTTCCCTGGTACCGGTATGGATTTCGCCGAAATGCCCTGTCTGTCAGGTTCTTCTCATGGACGCCACGAAGGCTGTCACTCATGGCTACCACCGTGCTACCGATCGCCCCTGAGCTGCCGGACAGCCCCTGGCCGATCCGCCGCGCCCCGTGGCGCTCGCCCGAAGGGCAGCCGGCCTACGCCAGGCCCGCCCTGTTCGGCATCGCGATTCTCGCGGGGATCCTGTACTTCTGGGGGATCGGTCAGAGTACCTACCACACCTTCTACGCCGACGCCGTACGGAGCATGACGGAGAGTTGGAAGGCCTTCGTCTTCGGCTCGTACGATCCGGCCAACACCATCACCCTCGACAAACTGCCCGGCTTCCTCTGGCCACAGGCCCTCTCCGCGCGGCTCTTCGGCTTCCACCCCTGGGCGCTGACGCTGCCTCAGGCGATCGAGGGGGTGCTCTGCGTCCTGGTGCTGTACCGCGGCGTCCGCCGCTGGGCCGGCGCCAACGCCGCCCTGCTCGCAGCCGGCGCCTTCACCCTGACGCCGGTGCTGGCCGGCCTGTTCCGCACCGCGGTCGAGGACCCGCTCTTCACCCTGCTGCTCCTGCTGGCGGCCGACGCGACGATGCGCGCCGCGCAGAGCGCGAAGCCGCGCTCCCTGCTGCTGGCCGGCGTCTGGGTCGGCCTGGCCTTCCAGGCCAAGATGCTGGAGGCCTGGGCCGTGCTGCCCGCGCTCGGCCTGGTCTACCTGGTGGCCGCGCCGACCCGGCTGCGCCGGCGGCTGGGCCACGTCGCGCTGGCCGGTCTGGTCGCGGTGGCCGTCTCGGCCTCCTGGATACTGCTGGCCACGGTCACCCCGGCCAAGGACCGCCCGTACATCGACGGGACCACCGACAACTCGGCCTACAGCATGGTGGTCGGCTACAACTTCCTGAACCGCTTCACCTCGGTGGGCCTGAACGCCGGTGAGACCGGCAGCGTGACCTCGGGGCAGGGGCAGGGCGGCGTGATGGGCTTCGGTGGCGGCGGCCACGGCGGCGCGGGCGGCGGGGCCCAAGGTGGTGCCCAAGGCAGTGGTGCCCAGGGCGGTACCGGCAACCCCGCCCAGCAGGCTCGGCAGGGCGCCGGCCACCAAGGCGGCCAGGCCGGTCAAGGCGGTCAGGGCGGCCCGGGCGGCAGCGACGGCGGCTGGACCAAGATGTTCAGCTCCCAGTTCGCCCCGCAGACCGGCTGGCTCTACCCGCTCGCCGCGCTCTCGCTGCTCTGCGCGCTGGCCTGGCGCCGCCGCGAGCCGCGCACCGACCGGCTGCGCGCCGGCTACCTGCTCTGGGGCAGCTGGCTGGCCGTGTTCTTCCTGGTCTTCAGCGCGGGCAGCGTCGGCGGGCACAGCTACTACATGGGCGTGATCGCCACCCCGCTGGCCGCGCTGAGCGGCGCGGGCACGGTGCTGCTCTGGCAGGCCTTCCGGACGGGCGGGCGCAAGGCCTGGGCCCTGCCCGTCGCGGTGGCCGGGACGGCCGGCTGGGCCGCCTACCTGGCCCACCTGTTCCCCACCTTCCTGCCCTGGCTGGCCCCGGCCACCCTCGGGGTCGGTGCGCTGGCGCTGGTGCTGCTCGGCCTGGCCCGCAGCACCCGGTTCGGTGAGCGCCGGATCGGCCGGCTGCGGCTGGCCACCGTGGGCCTGATCACCTCGCTCTTCGCGATGCTGCTGGCGCCCGGCGCCTGGGCCGCCTCGGTCCTGGACGCCAAGTACGGCAACTCCGGCATGGGCACGGTCGGCCCGCAGGCCGCCCGCGGCTTCGGACGGCCCGCCGCGGGTGGCGGCCACACCGGTGCGCGCGGCGGTGCGGGCGGCGGTGCCTGGGCCCAGGGTTCCTGGGGCGCGGGCCCCGGCGCCGGCGGCTTCGGCCGCGGGACCGGCGGTGCGGCGGGTGCCGGCAGCGCGCTGGCGGCCGCCTTCGGCCAGTCCGGCAGCACGCTGACCAAGGCGCAGCAGGACATCCTCGACTACACCCAGGCGCACGACGGCAACGCCCGCTACCTGTTCGCCGCCACCAGCTGGAGCGCCTCCTCCCCCTACATCCTGGCCACCGGCAAGGAGGTGCTGCCGATGGGCGGCTTCACCGGCAAGGTCCCCTCGCCGAGCCTGGCGCAGTTCCAGGGCATGGTCAGCAGCGGCCGGCTGAAGTACGTGCTGCTCGGTCCGACCGGCGGGTTCGGCGGCTTCGGCGGCGGTGGCGGGGGTGGCCGCAGCGGTGCGCAGTCCACGCCGACCACGGCCATCACCGACTGGGTGCGCAGCAGCTGCGCACCGGTCGCGCCCGGTGACTACGGCCAGTCGGTGAGCAGCCCGAGCCTCCAGCTGCTCTACCAGTGCTCCGCCTGAACGAACCCCCGCTGAACACCCCGGGAGCGTCCGTGCGCGCAGTGTGCACGGGCGCTCCCGGCCGTTCAGCGGGGGCTGGCAGACTGGGAGGCATGACTGAACGGAAGAACTTGCTCTCGGGCCCGGAGCCGACGCTGCTCTCCGAGGAGGCCGAGCCGTACCGCCGGCTCGCCGAGGAGTCCGCTTCGCCCACCCAGCTCGCGGCGGACTACCCGTGGTTCTCCCTCGCCTGGGCCATGCTCGCCGATGACGCCTTCACCGAGGGCCGGGTGGTCGAGTCGTACGCCTACGCCCGCACCGGCTACCACCGCGGCCTGGACGCCCTGCGCCGGGCCGGCTGGAAGGGCCACGGCCCGGTCCCGTGGGAGCACCGCGCCAACCGCGGCTTCCTGCGCTGCCTGGCCGCCCTGGCCCGGGCCGCCGACGCGATCAAGGAGACCGAGGAGGCCGAGCGCTGCTGGAAGTTCCTGAAGGACAGCAGCGACGAGGCCTACACCGCGCTCAAGCAGTAGCTCCCGCCGCGAAGGGCACCCGCTCGCCGACCACCGGTCGGCGAGCGGGTGCCCTTCGCACGTCAGCCTGACCGACCGTCAGTTCATCACCGGGAGCAGCCCGCTCAGGTCGCTGCGCTCGCCGCTGGCGCTCACCCTGGCGGCGTCGACCGCCGCGGCCCAGTCCTGGCGCCCGGTGGCCAGCCGCAGCCAGGTGAGCGGGTCGGTCTCGACCACGTTCGGCGGGGTGCCCCGGGTGTGCCGCGGGCCGGGCACCGCCTGCACCACGGCGAACGGCGGGATCCGCAACTCGACAGCCCCACCGGGTTGTTGAGCGGCGAAGGAGTCGGCCAGCAGCCGGCAGACCGAGGCCAGCGCGAACCGGTCGTGCGGGAACTCGGGCAGCTCCAGCGCCGCCGCCAGGTCGTCGGCGTGCACCACCGCCTCGACCAGCCGGGTGACCAGCAGGTCGGCCAGCGACATCGAGCCCAGCCGGATCTCGAACCGCCGCTGCGGGTCCAGGACTTCGGGCCCGGCCAGCAGTGCGAGCAGGGCATCCGCCGCCGCGTCGAACTCCGCCGCCACCTCGGCCGGCGTACCGGCGAAGGCCTGCGCCGTGTGCGCCAGGGTGCCCGCGTCGAGCAGCTCGGCCAGCGAGCCCACCCCGGCCACCCAGGCGGTCAGCTCCAGCGGCGCCCGCCCCTCCGGGGGCTGGTCCAGCCGGCTTGGCGCCCAGGCCAGTTGGACCGCCAGGTGGGCCACCAGCTCGCGCACCCGCCAGTCGCCCAGCCGGGTCGGCAGCGCCAGCAGCCGCTCCGCCTGCGGGTCAGCGCAGAGCCGGTGCACGGCGGCCCGCAGCGCCTCGGTCTGCGCGCCCAGCGCGGCCCGGACCTTCGCCGGGTCGTAGTCACGCGCCTTGCGGGTCACCGTCTTCGCCATGCCGCCCAACCTACCCAGCGCTCCGAGTGAAGCGGAAACGGCCCGCTCCGCCAGGCGGGGAGCAGGCCGTTTCAGGCTGGTTCAGGCGGCGCGGCTCAGCCGAGCAGCGCCTCGATCACGCCGGTGTGCGCCTCGGTCAACTCGGCCAGCGAGACCGAGAACTGGCCCTGGACCTCCAGCGCGTCCCCGTCCACCACGCCGATCCGGGTGGCCGGCAGGCCCCGCGCACCGCACATGTCGGTGAACCGCAGCTCCTCGCTGCGCGGCACCGCGACGACCGCGCGGCCCGCGGACTCGGAGAAGAGGAAGACGAACGGGTCCAGCTCGGCCGGCACGATCACCCGGGCGCCCTGGCCGCCGCGCAGGCAGCTCTCCACCAGCGCCTGGGCCAGGCCGCCGTCGGACAGGTCGTGCGCCGCGTCGATCATGCCGTCGCGCGAGGCGGCGATCAGGATCTCGGCGAGCAGCCGCTCGCGCTCCAGGTCCACCTTCGGCGGCAGGCCGCCCAGGTGGTTGTGGACGACCTGGGTCCAGGCCGAGCCGCCCAGCTCGTCGGCGGTGTCGCCGAGCAGGAAGAGGTGCTGGCCCTCCTCGGCGAAGCCGATCGGGGTGCGCCGGGTGACGTCGTCGATGACGCCGAGCACCGCGACCACCGGGGTCGGGTGGATGGCGACCTCGCCGGTCTGGTTGTAGAGCGAGACGTTGCCACCGGTCACCGGGGTGCCCAGGATCTGGCAGGCGTCGGCCAGGCCGCGGGTGGCCTCGGCGAACTGCCACATCACGTCCGGGTCCTCGGGGGAGCCGAAGTTGAGGCAGTCGGAGACCGCCAGCGGCTTGGCGCCACCGGCCGCCACGTTGCGGTACGCCTCGGCCAGCGCCAACTGGGCGCCGGTGTACGGGTCCAGCTTGGCGAACCGGCCGTTGCCGTCGGTCGCCACCGAGACGCCGAGGTTGGTCTCCTCGTCGATCCGGATCATGCCGGAGTCCTCGGGGGTGGCCAGCACGGTGTTGCCGATCACGAACCGGTCGTACTGGTCGGTGATCCACGCCTTGGACGCCTGGTTCGGCGAGCCGGCCACGGCCAGCAGGGCCGCCTTCAGCTCCTCACCGTTCGCCGGACGGGCGAGGCGAGAAGCCGTCGGCGCGTCCGCCTGCAGCGCGTCCTGCCAGGACGGGCGGGCGTACGGGCGCTGGTAGACCGGTCCGTCGTGCGCGACGGTGCGCGGCGGCACGTCCACCACCAGCTCGCCGTGCCAGAAGATCTCCAGCCGCTCGCCGTCGGTCACCTCACCGATCACGGTGGCGATGACGTCCCACTTCTCGCAGATCTCCAGGAAGCGCTCGACCTTGTCGGGCTCGACGATCGCGCACATCCGCTCCTGCGACTCGCTCATGAGGATCTCCTCCGGCGAGAGCGTGGCGTCGCGCAGCGGCACGGTGTCCAGCTCGATCCGCATGCCGCCGGAGCCGGCCGAGGCCAACTCCGAGGTGGCGCAGGAGAGTCCGGCGCCGCCGAGGTCCTGGATGCCGAGCACCAGCTGCTCCCGGAACACCTCCAGGGTGCACTCGATGAGCAGCTTCTCCTGGAACGGGTCGCCGACCTGGACGGCCGGACGCTTGGTCGGCTTCGAGTCGTCGAAGGTCTCCGAGGCCAGCACCGAGACGCCGCCGATGCCGTCGCCGCCGGTCCGGGCCCCGTACAGGATGACCTTGTTGCCGGCGCCGCTGGCCTTGGCGAGGTGGATGTCCTCGTGCTTCATCACGCCCACGCAGAGCGCGTTGACCAGCGGGTTGCCCTGGTAGCAGGGGTCGAAGACGACCTCGCCGCCGATGTTCGGCAGGCCCAGGCAGTTGCCGTAGCCGCCGATGCCCGCGACGATCCCGGGCAGCACCCGGCGGGTGTCGGGGTGGTCGGCCGCACCGAAGCGCAGCGGGTCCATCACCGCGACCGGGCGGGCGCCCATCGCCAGGATGTCGCGCACGATGCCGCCGATGCCGGTGGCCGCGCCCTGGTAGGGCTCGATGTAGGACGGGTGGTTGTGCGACTCCACCTTGAAGGTGACCGCGTAGCCCTGGCCGACGTCGACCACACCCGCGTTCTCGCCGATGCCGACCAGCATCGCGTCGGACTGCGGGGCCTTCTCGCCGAACTGCTTGAGGTGCACCTTGGAGCTCTTGTAGGAGCAGTGCTCCGACCACATCACCGAGTACATCGCGAGCTCGGCGCCGGTGGGGCGGCGGCCGAGGATCTCCCGGACCCGGGTGTACTCGTCTTCCTTCAGGCCGAGTTCGGCCCAGGGCTGGGCGGCGTCCGGAGTCTGCTCGGCGTTCTTGACAGTGTCGAGAGTCATCTCAGGAACTCACCAACTGCTTGAGGACGGACGTGAAGAAGCCCAGACCGTCGGTCCCGCCGGTGCCGACCAGCGGTTCGACGGCGTGCTCCGGGTGCGGCATCAGACCGACCACGTTGCCGGCCGCGTTGGTGATCCCGGCAATATCGTTGATCGAGCCGTTCGGGTTACCCACCTCGTTCGGGCCGCTGGCGAGGTAACGGAAAACCACCCGGCCCTCGGACTCCAGCTCGTCGATCGTGCGCGCGTCCGCCGTGTACCGGCCGTCCATGTTCTTCAACGGGACGGAAATCTCCTGGCCCGCCTGGTAATCCGTGGTCCAGGCCGTGGTGGCATTCTCCACCCGCAGCTTCTGGTCCCGGCAGATGAAGTGCAGGTGGTTGTTCCGCAGCATCGCGCCGGGCAGCAGGTGCGACTCGGTGAGCACCTGGAAGCCGTTGCAGATACCGAGGACCGGCATTCCGAGCTTCGCCTGCTCGATGATGGTGGCCATCACCGGCGAGAAGCGCGAGATCGCCCCGGCCCGCAGATAGTCGCCGTAGCTGAATCCGCCGGGCAGGACCACCGCGTCGACCTGGTGCAGGTCCTTGTCGCGGTGCCAGAGCGCGACCGGCTCGGCGCCGGCCAGCCGGATCGCGCGCTGCGCGTCCCGGTCGTCCAGCGAGCCGGGGAAGGTGACGACGCCGACCCGGCTGGTCACGAAGTCTCCTCGACGCGGACGGTGAAGTCCTCGATCACGGTGTTGGCCAGGAAGGTCTCGGCGGCCTCGCGGATCCGGGCGAGCGCGGCGTCGTCCACCGGGCCCTCCAGTTCCAGCTCGAAACGCTTGCCCTGGCGGACGTCGGCGATCCCGGTGAATCCGAGACGGGGCAGTGCGCGCTGCACCGCCTGTCCCTGGGGGTCGAGGATCTCCGGCTTGAGCATGACGTCGACTACGACGCGTGCCACTGGCACTCCCAAAGGTGTGGTGCGTGAAGGCGGGGGACCTTCAGAGTACCGGGGTTCAACGGCCGTTCGACGGGCCGGGGATCTCGACGCGCGTAGACCCGCACCCCTTACGTCACACGGGTTCCGGCGTTCCGGCCCGCCCGTTTCCTCCCTCTTTAAAGAACTTCCCAGGTTCACCGGGACCCCGCTCGATGACCCCCACGAATACCGGCACACCGGACAGATCGACCACGGATACCCGGTGGTATCCGGCGCGAAGTATCGGTACGGAGGCGAAGCGAGGTGAATATCCGGAAAAAGAATGCAAGGCCCATCGATTTTCGCCGTGCTCCGGGTGCAGAATAGGGCCACCGGCGGTGCCAGGAGCTGCGCAGGCGGTGTGCCCCAGGCGCACCCGTATGCCCCTGGAACGCCGGAGCACAGGGCCGCCGCGGCACACCGCGCCCGTCGGCCGAATTGCCGAGAGGATTGACACCCATGGCTCAGCGTGTAGTTGTCACGCTCTCCGACGACCTGGACGGCGGCGCCGCCGCGGAAACCGTCCACTTCGGCGTCGACGGGAAGTCGTACGAGATCGACCTGTCCCTGGACAACGCGGAAAAGCTGCGGGAGGCACTCGCTCCCTTCGTCGCGGCCGGCCGCCGTCAGAGCCGCACCGGAAAGTCCTTCCGCCGCACCGCACTCGCGCCCGACCCGGCCGCCGTGCGCGCCTGGGCCCAGTCCCGGGGCATGGAGCTGCCGGCCCGCGGGCGGATCCCCAAGCACGTCTACGAAGCGTTCGCGGAGGCCAACTGACCTCGTGCCACCCGCCCTTCCGTCGCCGCCGGACGGCCGCGACGGAAGGGATGCGTGAGCAGTCCCGACGATGGGGTAGAGTATTTCTCGTCGCCGCAACCGCAAGTCGGGAGCAGCGGCCGGTGCCCACCAGCACCGTGCGGACGTGGCTCAGTTGGTAGAGCATCACCTTGCCAAGGTGAGGGTCGCGAGTTCGAATCTCGTCGTCCGCTCGCAGTACAGCAGTGCACCTGCGGTATCGTAGGACAACCAAAGATCATGCGGACGTGGCTCAGTTGGTAGAGCATCACCTTGCCAAGGTGAGGGTCGCGAGTTCGAATCTCGTCGTCCGCTCGCAGTCGAAATGGGTCTCCCTCGGGAGGCCCATTTCGCGTTTCCCGCCGTCGCCCACCGGTGACATTTGTCACCGCCGACCCGTGGAAACTCATCCGGGACCGGTGAGCCCCCGCACTGCCCGACGGCCCGGTCCGCCGGGATCGTCGAGGCCATGAACAGCGATTCTCCCGCCGTCCAGGCCCAGGGCCTGCGCCGGCGCTACGGCAGCACCCGGGGCGGCGGCTTCACGGCCGTGCGCGGGCTGGACCTCACGGTGGCGCGCGGCGAGCTGTTCGCGCTGCTGGGCACCAACGGGGCCGGCAAGACCTCCACCATGGAACTGATCGAGGGGCTGGCCAGGCCCACCGCCGGCACCGTCCAGGTGCTGGGCCACGACCCCCACCGGGAGCGGGCGGCACTGCGGCCGCGGATCGGGATCATGCTCCAGGAGGGCGGCTTCCCGGGCGACCTGACGGTGGCGGAGACGGTCACCGGTTGGGCCCGCAGCACCAGCACGCCCCGCCCGGTCGGCGAGGCCCTGGACCTGGTCGGCCTCGCCGACCGGGCCGGGGTCCGGGTCAAGCAGCTCTCCGGCGGCGAGAAACGCCGGCTCGACCTGGCGGTGGCGCTGATCGGGCGCCCCGAGGTGCTCTTCCTGGACGAACCGAGCACCGGCCTGGACCCGCAGGCCCGCGCCGCCGTCTGGCAGCTGGTCCGCGACCTGCGCGCCCAGGGCACCACGATCCTGCTCACCACGCACTACCTGGAGGAGGCCGAGGAGCTGGCCGACCGCCTGGCGATCATGCACCACGGCCAGGTGGTCACCAGCGGCACGGTCCCCCAGGTGATCGCCGACCGGCCCGCCCGGATCAGCTTCGAACTGCCCGAGCAACCGGCCGAACCGCTGCTCTCGCTGCCCGGCGCCGAGGTCGGCTTCCAGGACCGCAAGGTCACCGTGCGCACCCGCGAACTCCAGCGCACCCTCACCGAGCTGCTCGGCTGGGCCGCCGAGCGGGGCGTCACGCTGCACGGCCTGGACGCCCGCAGCGCCACCCTGGAGGAGGCCTTCCTGGCCATCGCCGCCGAGGCCGCACCGCCCGAGCCGACCGAACCGGACACCCAGGCCCGCACCGCTCCCCGCCGCCGCCGCACCCTGATCGGAGCGAGCCGATGACGCTCACCGCCCCGCGTCCCGCCCGCCCGCTGCCGACCCGGCGCCCCGCACTGCGCCGGCCGGCCGGGCTGGTCCGCACCGAGCTGCTGCTGCTCGGCCGCAACCGCACCGCGCTCGCGATGGCGGTGCTCATGCCGATCGCCATGGTCAGCGGCCTGCACTCGCTGCTCAGCGCCGAACGCGCCCAGTTGCCCGGGGTCGACCTGCACGCCGCCCTGGTGGTCAACCTCACCGCGGTCGCGCTGCTCTTCGGCGTCCACACCAACCTGACGGCGGCTTATGTCGCCCGGCGCGGCGAGCTGGTGCTCAAGCGGCTGCGCACCGGCGAGCTGACGGACGGCGAGATCCTGGCCGGCACCGCACTGCCCTCGGCGCTCCTCGCGCTGCTGCAGACCGCGCTGATCACGGCCGCCACCGCCGTGCTGCTCGGCCTCGCGGCCCCGGTCAACGCGGTGCTGGTGCTGCTCGGCCTGCTGCTGGCCGTGCCCCTGCTGGCCGCGCTCGCCGCACTCTCCAGCAGCCACACCCGCACGGTTGAGGCCGCCGGACTCACCACCCTGCCGGTGGTGCTGGTCACGCTCGTCGGCTCCGGCCTGGTGGTCCCGTACAGCGTCATGCCGGCGCAACTGGCCGACCTCTGCCGCCTGCTGCCCGCCAGCTCGGCGCTGCAGCTGCTGCGGATCGGCTGGCTGGGCGGCGACGGTTCCGGCGCACCCACCGGCTTCGCCGGCAGCTGGCTCCTCGCCCTCCCCTACCTCGGCGGCGCCGCGGCCTGGCTCGCCGTCGCCGCCTGGGCGGCCCGGCGCCGGTTCCGCTGGGAACCCCGCAGGTAAGGCGTCTGGTAGGAAGAGGGCGACACGGGACGAGGGGGCGGCCATGGGTGTTCGGGCCTGGCGCGACTACAGCAAGCCGAAGCGGATCGAGATCTACATCCGCTGGTCGATGTACACGATGACGGTCTTCGTGCCACTCACGATGCTCCCCCTCGCCGCCGAGGAGGTGACCCGGCAGGCGTCCGGGTTCGCGGCGGTCCTGCTAAGCGGGCTGGTGCTGCTGGGCGCCGCGCTCTCGGTCCCGCTGGTCCGCGCCGCCTTCGAGTGCCACCTGCGCGGCGGTCCGACGCCGGTGCGACTGCTGCTGGCGCAGGCGGTCCTCACCCAGGCCGCCATCTGGGGCCCACTGCTGGCCGGCTCGCGCCACGGCCACCGATCGACCGCGCTGCTGGTCTGCGCCGAGTTCCTGCTGGTGCTCTGGGCCGTCGTCCCCGCGATCGCGCTGCGACCGCGCGCCCTGGCGCTCTGGGGGGTGGCCATGGTGGTGCTGTCCCTGCCACCGGTGGCCGTCGCCGGCGACAGCCCCGCGGCGGCGGTGGGCCAGGCGTTCGGCGGTCTGCTCGGCCTGGCGGGATGCGCGGCGAGCTGCCGCTGCTCGGCCTGGATGGTCCAGGTGACCTGGGAGCTGGACACGGCCCGGGAGGCCCAGGCCCGGCTCGCGGTGGCCGAGGAGCGGCTGCGGTTCTCCCGCGACCTGCACGACGTGCTCGGCCGCAACCTGACCACGATGGCGCTCAAGGCCGAACTCGCGGTCCAACTCGCCCGGCGCGGGCGACCGGAGGCGGCCGACCAGATGGTCGAGGTGCAGCGGATCGCCCAGGACTCGCAGCGCGAGGTGCGCGAGGTGGTGCGCGGCTACCGGACCGCCGACCTGGCCGCCGAGGTGACCGGGGCCCGCTCGGTGCTGCGGGCCGCCGGGATCGAGTGCCGGATCGACCTGGGGCCCGACCCCGCCACGCTGCCCGCACTCACCCAGTCGGTGCTCGGCTGGGTGGTCCGCGAGGCCGCCACCAACGTGCTGCGGCACAGCGAGGCCGCCCTGGTCTCGGTCCGGCTCTGGACCCACCAGGAGCAAGCAGTGCTGGAGTTGGTCAACGACGGCGTCCGCCCGGCCGAACCCTCCCAGGGCGGCAGCGGACTGGCGGGCCTGCGCGAGCGGCTGACCGCCCACGGCGGCGAGCTGAGCTGCGACCGATCCGCCGCGAGCTTCACCCTGCGCGCCAGCCTGCCGCTGGCCCGCGTCGCCACCGAGCAGCAGGAGTTGGCCGTATGACCGCCCCCGTCCGGATCCTGCTCGCCGACGACGAGCACCTGATCCGCGGCGCGCTGGCCGCACTGCTCGCGCTGGAGGAGGACCTCACCGTGGTCGCCCAGGCCGCCTCCGGGCCCGAGGCGCTGGCGATGGCCAAGGCGCACCGGCCCGAGGTGGCGGTGCTCGACCTGCAGATGCCGGGACTGGACGGGATCGAGGTGGCCGCCGAACTGCGCCGGCTGCTGCCGGACTGCCGCACCATGATCGTCACCGGGCACGGTCGCCCGGGATACCTCAAGCGGGCGCTGGAGGTGGGGGTGCGCGGCTTCCTGCCGAAGACCGTCTCGGCCGCCGACCTGGCCGGCATCATCCGCACCGTGCGCTCCGGCGGCCGCTACGTGGACCCGGAGCTGGCGGCCGAGGCGATCAGCGCCGGCGACAGCCCGCTGACGCCGCGCGAGACGGACGTGCTGGAGCTGGCCGCCGACGGCACCCCGGTCGCCGAGATCGCCGTCCGTGCCGGGCTCTCGCCCGGCACGGTGCGCAACTACCTCTCCTCGGCGGCCGGCAAGCTGGGCGCCGAGAACCGCCACGCGGCGGTCCGGCTGGCCCGCGAGCACGGCTGGCTCTGACCGGCCGTCCGGTGCCCGAGCCGACGCCCGAGCCGACCTGGGCTCAGACCCACTCGGTCCCGGTCAGCCGCTCGTACGCCTCGACGTACTTGGCCCCGGTGCGCTCCACGATGTCCGCGGGCAGCGCCGGCGGCGGCTGCTCGCCGGTGCGGTCCCAGCCGGAGGCGGGCGAGGTCAGCCAGTCCCGGACGAACTGCTTGTCGTAGCTCTGCTGCTGCTTGCCCGGCTCCCACAGGTCCGCCGGCCAGTAGCGCGAGGAGTCGGGGGTCAGCACCTCGTCCCCGATCACCAGCTCGCCGTCGCGCAGGCCGAACTCGAACTTGGTGTCGGCCAGCAGCAGACCGCGCTCCCTGGCGATGTCCCGGGCCCGGATGTAGACGGCCAGCGTGGTCTGGCGCAGCTCGGCGGCCCAGTCGGCGCCGATCCGGCGTGCCGTCTCCTCGTACGGGACGTTCTCGTCGTGCTCGCCGACCTCGGCCTTGAGCGCCGGGGTGTAGATCGGCGCGGGCAGCTCGGAGCCGTCCACCAGGCCCTCGGAGAGCACGATGCCGCAGACCGTCCGGGTCTCCCGGTACTCCAGCAGGCCGGAGCCGGTCAGGTAGCCGCGGGCCACGCACTCGACCGGGAACATCTTCAGGTCGTCGCAGATCATGGTGCGCCCGGCCCAGTCGGCGGGGGCGCCCTCGGGCAGCTCGGTGGAGAGCACGTGGTTGGGCACCAGGTCGGCGATCTGAGCGAACCACCAGAGCGAGAGCTGGGTCAGGATCCGGCCCTTGTCGGGGATCTCGTTGGGCAGCACCCAGTCGAAAGCCGAGGTGCGGTCGCTGGCCACCATGACCAGGCGGCCTGCCTGGTCGCGGTAGAGGTCGCGCACCTTGCCGGTGTGCAGGTGGACCAGGCCGGGGACCTGGACCGGCTCGGGCTTGGTGACAAATCCGCTCAAGGTTGTTCAGTCCTCAGGAGTGGGGGCCGCTGCTCGGACAGCCCGAGTCTTTCATGCGGCCCCGAGCCCGCCCGGGCTCACCCGTCCTTGCAGACCTGGTCGAGCAGGTTGGCGGTGGCCTTCTGGATCCGTTCGTCGGTGTGCCCAGGGCGATCCAGGGCGGGCGACCAGGCGAAGGTGCCGGAGGCGAAGACGTAGGCGCCGCTGGGTGCCCGGTAGAGCGAGGTCTCCTGGTGGCGGGGGCGGCCCCGCTCGTCCTGGTAGGGCGAGTGGGCGAGCAGGATCCGCTCGCTGTGCGGGGGCAGCGCGACCTTGGGGAAGTAGCGGTCGGCCTCGCCCGCCACCAGGTTCGCCACCTCGTCGCCGTCCCGCAGCCCGGTGCCGGCCCAGAGCCAGTGCCAGGTGTTGCCGGCCAGCAGCGGCACCGGCTGGGCCACCCGGCCCGCGTACTGGACGCCCAGCAGGTGCTGCTCGGGCTCCCCCGCGTCCCGCCACAGCGCGCTGGCCGCGCCGGCCGGGCCCGCGGCCGGCGAGTCGGCGGACACCCGCTGGCGCTTGCGGCAGTTGAGCAGCCGGCCCGGCTCACCGGAGGCGCCACTGGTCAGATCGACCCGCCAGTACATGGTGTTGGCGGAGAGGAAGATCAGCGAGGTGCCGCCGTCCCTGGCTCGCTCGACGGTGCGGCGCATCGGCTCCGACCAGTACTCGTCGTGCCCGGGGAAGATCAGCGCCCGGTGCCGGGACGGCTCGACCAGCCCCGCGTGCAGGTCGGAGGCGGTGGCGTAGGCGAGGTCGTAGCCGTAGCGCTCGGCCCAGCGGATGAAGTCGTAGGCGTGCCCGACGTGCAACGGCAGGCCCGCGCCCGCGTGCGGCCGGTCGAAGGAGACGGTGACCGCCGCCTGCGACTCGCCGAGCAGCCGCCCCTGCCCGTCCCAGGCGTGGTAGAGGCTGGCACCGGTGTGCCCGTCCTCCGGGAACAGGTTGTACGCCTGCCAGGTGATGTCCGGCAGCACCAGCAGCAGGTCCGCGGCCGGTCCGGTGTCGGCCGGGCCCGCGGCCAGCTGGTCGCGCACGGTGAACGGGACGTGGCTGCGGTGGCGCTGGTCGGCGGTGGTGAGCACCGCGACGTAGGCGCCGGGCCGCCAGTGCGCCGGGATCTGCTGGCGCCAGGAGTGCCACCAGTGGTGGCAGCTGACGGTCCGGTCGACCACCAGCGGGGACGGCTGCTGCAGCCCGGCGATCAGCGGACTGGCCGTCATGTGCTGGGCACCGGCGCCCGCGTCGTGGCCGATCCGGTAGATGTCCACCAGGAAGTCGCGCGGCGGGTGCACGGTGACCCGCAGGTCCACCGAGCCGCCGGGGTAGACCGGGCCGGCCGAGGCGAAGCCCTTGATCTGCTGGACCACGTCGTCGGAGTTGCGCGGGGTGCCCACCAGCGGTGCGGGCGGCGCGGCGGGCAGTGGCTGCTGCCCCGGGGCGTCGGTGCTCACGTACCACGGGATGGCGCCCTCGGTGCCAGCCAGATACTGGTCGGGGCTGCGCAACCAGGGCAGCGGCCCCTGTCCGAACGGATCCGGGACGCCGTGCGCGAGCGTCCCGGACTCCCATCTGCGATCCGCCGACTCCTTGTCCACGTCGCCTCTCCCACGGTGCGCCGCCAGTGGCATGTGCCACCGAAATGTGCGTGTGGTCCAGCAGACCACACGGGGCCCGCCACGCGTCACCCCAAGTTCATGATTCGCCTCAACGGTGACTTCCGGCACGGGTGTTGACGTGTACTCAGCCGAGCCGGACGGGCTTCTCCAGGCGGATCCCGGCGGCCTCCAGCCAGGCCCGCAGCGGCCCCGCGGCGCCCTGCTCGACCGCCTCGACCACCGGGTCGGCCAGGTCGCCGCGGCGCACCCCGCCGAGCAGCAGGACCGGGCCGTCCAACCAGTCCAGGCCCGGCCGACCGCCGGCGCCGTCCACCGCCGCGCAGCAGACCAGCGCCGTCACGCAGTCGGCCAGCAGCTCGCGTCCGCCCCGCTCGGCGGCGCCGGGCACCGCCGGGGGCGGGGCGGCCGCCAGGGCCCGGGCGAGGTCGTCCCCGCCGCCGGCGGCGAGCCGGTCGAGCAGCCGGGCCAGGGTCGGCGACTTGGCGCCCGCCCCGACCGGACGGGCCCCGGCGGACGCGGCGATGGTGTCAAGCGCCTCCTGCAGCGCCATCGCCTGCAGCCGCCAGCCGCGGTCCACCACCTGCTCCGGGTAGTCCTCCCAGAGCAGGTCGGCCTGGCCGGCCGGGACCGGGCCGTGGAACAGCTCGGCGGCCAGCAGCGAGACCGCCGCGTCCATCCCGCCCGGCTCCTCCAGCAGGTCACAGGCCGGACGGTCGCCGAGCCGGCTCTCGTACCCCGAGGCCAGCCGGTCGCGGCGGGACAGCTCGGTCAGCGCGGCGACCACTCCGGCGTTCAGCTGGCCCGGGCAGCGCCCCAGCCGCCAGGCCGGCAGCGCCACCCGGGTGAGCAGCCGGTCCCACCCGGCGTAGGCCAGGCCGACCTGGCCCTGGGCGGCGATCCGCAGCCCGTAGTCGACCGCCTTGGCCTGCTCGGAGGCGGCCGCGGCGGCGGCCCGCTCCAGCTCGGCCACGTGCTCGCGGCAGGCCTTCAGCAGCGCACGGGTGATCCGGTCCAGCAGCCGGGCCAGCGGGGTGCGCCGACCCGAGCCGAGCGCGGCGTCCAGACCGCGGACGAAGCGGCGGGCGGCGGCGATCTCCGGATCGACGGCGGCCGCGGTGCCGGCCACCACCGGGGCCAGCAGGGCCCGCAGCTCGCCGGCCCGCATCCACCACAGGAACGGCGAGCCGATCACCAGCAGCTGCCCGGCCGGCCGGTGCGACCCGGCGGACTGGCGGTGGCCGCGCAGCGCCGACAGCCGCGACGGCACCGGGCCTGCCGGCTCCTCCAGCCAGCTGTCGCAGTCCGGGGTGAGCGCGATCGCGACCGGGCCCGGCACCCCGAGCCGGTCGGCCAGCTCCTGGATCAGGCGGTGCAGTTCGGGGGCCTGCTCGGGCGGCACGGGCACCGCCGGGGTGCTCGGTGGCACCGCGCGGGCGTGCCGGTGGGCGGCGGCCAGCGCGAGCAGGCCGACCAGCACGGCGAACCCGCCGACCGCCCAGCGCACCACGTCCCAGCCGGCGGCGTCCGGTGCGCCGGGCGCGCCGATCCGGCCGGTGAACCGCCCGGCCAGCAGCACCACGGCGACTGCGGCGGGCAGTACCGCCGCGGCCCGGGCCAGGGCGCGGATCCGCAGCACGGCGTGCGCCCGTGCGCGTGCGGCGTCGAAAGCGGCCATCGTGTGCTGCACCCCCTTCGGAGTCGGGACCTTCGAGATTCCTTCGCGCGGCCGGATCGGCTCCTGCCGACCGGGCGGTACACGCCTGGGGGCACCTGCCGGCCGCCGGGCTGGGGGTTGGCCGACCGGTGAAACGCCCGGCCACCCGTCCCGCACGTCCTGCTGCCAGTTCTGACGCGCCCACCGTCGCGGGTGTTCCGGTCCGGCCCGGTTTCCACCCGTCCTGGTGACGGCGCGCCGGTCCTTGCAGCTTCCCCCCGCGCGAGCCCGCGCACCCGGCGGCGATCGCGGATTCACCCCCATCGGCACCGCGGTTCAGCGCACCCTATGGCCACCGCCGCTGATCCGTCAGCCCGATGACGCGTCATTCACTCGAAGGACTGGAATCGCCCCGCCGTACGCAACCATCGGTCGCCGGGCCGAACAACCGGGCGAACGCCGAAGGGCGCTGCGCCCGGTGGGATGACCGGGCGCAGCGCCCCTGGTGAATGCCTGGCGGCAGCGGTTCAGCCGGCCTCGCGGGCCGCCTGCAGCGCGATGTCGGTGCGGTGCTGCGAGCCGTCCAGCCGGATCTCGGCCACGCCCTGGTAGGCGCGCTCGCGGGCCTGGGTCAGGTCCGCGCCGGTCGCGGTGACCGAGAGCACCCGGCCGCCGGCACTGAGCACCCGGCCCTCGGCGTCCGCCCTGGTGCCCGCGTGCAGCACCCAGACCGTGCCGTCGGCGGCCTCGGCCTTCTCCAGGCCCTCGATCGGGTCACCGGAGCGCGGCGCGGCGGGATAGCCCTCGGCAGCCACCACGACGGTCACGGCGGCCTGCTCGGACCAGCGCAGCGGCTCCAGGTCGGCCAGCGTGCCGTTGGCGGCGGCCAGCAGCACGCCCGCCAGCGGGGTGCGCAGCCGGGCCAGCACCACCTGGGTCTCCGGGTCGCCGAAGCGCGCGTTGAACTCGATCACCCGGGTGCCGCGCGAGGTGAGCGCCAGGCCCGCGTAGAGCAGGCCGGAGAACGGGGTGCCGCGCCGGCGCAACTCGTCCACGGTCGGCTGCAGCACGGTCTCCAGCACCTCGGCGACCAGGCCCTGCGGGGCCCAGGGCAGCGGCGAATAGGCGCCCATGCCGCCGGTGTTGGGGCCGGCGTCGCCGTCCAGCGCGCGCTTGAAGTCCTGCGCGGGCTGCAGCGGGAGCACGGTGCTGCCGTCGGTGATCGCGAAGAGCGAGACCTCCGGGCCGTCCAGGTACTCCTCGATCACCACCCGGTCGCAGGCGGCGGCGTGGGCCAGCGCGGCGGTGCGGTCGGCGGTGACCACCACGCCCTTGCCGGCCGCCAGACCGTCGTCCTTGACCACGTACGGGGCGCCGAAGGCATCCAGTGCCTCGGCGGCCTCCTCGGGCGTGGTGCAGAGGTAGGAGCGGGCGGTGGGCACGGCCGCGGCGGCCATCACGTCCTTGGCGAAAGCCTTGGAACCCTCCAGCTGGGCGGCCTCGGCCGACGGGCCGAAGACCGGGATGCCGGCCGCGCGCAGCGGATCGGCGACGCCGGCCACCAGCGGGGCCTCGGGGCCGACCACCACCAGGTCGGCGGCCAGCCGCCGGGCGAGCGCGGTGACCTGGGCGCCGTCGAGCTGGTCGACGGGGTGGACCGTCGCCACCCGCGCGATCCCGGCGTTGCCCGGGGCGCAGTGCAGCTCACTGACGGCGGGATCTTGGGACAGAGAGCGGCACAGGGCGTGTTCGCGGGCGCCGCCGCCGATGACGAGGACCTTCACGGTTGGCAAGGGTAGTCGGTGGCCTGTTCTCGCCGACCCACCGGGCTGTGCGGATCTCCAGCTGCCGGGCGCCGAACGGCGATTCTGCTTGTTCGATCCGCCAAGCGACGGACCCCGGTCAGGTTCGCGGCGCGCGACGCACTCGCTCGGAAGAGTGAAATCGCGCCGACTTCCGCAACCCCGCCACCACGGGTTACGGACGCCTTTTCGGGTAACGATCATGGGGGAGGCATCACACGGTCAGCCATTTGGCGGTAAGAAGTGCTGTTGGATACCCAGCAGTGCCAACCCGGCAGTGCCAGAAGTCGACCAGTGCCCACAGCAGTCCGCGCAGCAGTCAGGCCTGTCAGCAGAGTCAGGCCCGTCAAGGGAGCCCCACAGGTGAGCCAGCCCGAAATGCAGCCCGAGGAGAGTCCCTGGGGCAAGGACCTCGGCGAGGAGGACCAGCCCGGCACGGCGGCCGCCACCGGGCGGGACCGTGCCGCCACCCGTCACCGGGCCGACCTGAGCGCCCGCCAGTTCCCGCTCGGCGACTGGGGCGAGCCGGCCGAGCGGCTGGAGGAGCTCTACCGCTGGTCCGAGGAGCGCGCGGTCGAGGCGATCGAGTGGTACCGCCAGGACCGGCTCTGGAAGCGCCGCTGGGCGCGGCTGCTGCGGGCCGGCGCGGCCACCCTCGGGGTGGCGGGGGTGACCCTGCCGCTGGTCCAGCTGACCGGGCGCCTGCCGCACGGCACCGCCTGGGGGTACGTCGCCCTCGCGCTGGCGGCGGGCTGCCTGGCCACCGACCGGGCGTTCGGGCTCAGCTCGGGGTGGATGCGGGACGTCTCCACCGCCCAGGCGCTGCAGCGGCGGCTGGAGGCCTTCCAGTTCGACTGGGCCTCGGAGTGCGTGCGCGAGGTGCTCGGCCCCACCGAGGGCACCGCGGGCGAGGCGGCCGAGCGCTGCCTGGGCGTGCTGCGGCGGTTCTGCGAGGACGTGTCGGAGCTGGTCCGCGGTGAGACCTCGGAGTGGATGCTGGAGTTCCGGGCCCGGATGACCCAGCTGCCCACGCAGGCCCCCGGCAGCTGGGGCGGCCGCTCGGAGGGCGGCACGCCGGCTCAGGTCCGGGTGCTGCCGGCGCCGGGTACCAGGCCCACCATGCCGCGGCAGCGGCCGCCGGAGGGGCCCCTGCGGTAGGGCGGGCGGGCAGTCGGCGGTAGCGCGGGGGCGGCGGAGGTCGCTCCCCGGGCTCGACTCAGGCGAAGACCACCATCGAACCCTGCGTCAGGCTCCGCGTGGCCGCCGCGTAGAGACCGGCCCACGCGTGCCGCTCGCGCGCGTACGGGTGCACGTCGTCCAGCGGCGGGGCGAACGGCTGCTCCAGACCGGTCGGCCCGAGCGGGCGGGTCGGACCCGGCGGGTCCAGCGGGTCGATGCCGAGTGCGGGCGCGATCGCCTGCAGCTCCCGCAGCAGCCCGTAGGAGGAACCCAGCGGGCCGCCGGAGCTCAGCAGTTCCTCGTCCACCAGCGGGACCTGGAACTCGATCGGCGCGTACGCCCCGGCGTGGTCGAAGTGCCAGACCAGGTGCGACTGCTCGGCCGTCGCCTCGAACATCTCCAGCAGCTGCTCGTAGTCGCCGCCGAGCGCGTCCACCGGGGTCAGCTGGAAGCCGGTCAGCTGGAGCAGGTACGCGCGGCGCAGGAAGTGCAGCGAGTCGTAGTCGAAGGCCGCTATCGGCTCCACCCCACCGGTGACCCCGGGGGCGAACTCGTACACCGGCACCCCGGGCAGGCCGCGCGCGGTCAGCGCCGCGTTGTAGACCGCGAGGTCCTCGCGAAACGGGTTCTCCGGGCTGCGGCTCAGTACGTCCACCAGCGGTACGAGCCAGAGGTCACAGGCCACGGGCCGCTCTTCCTCTCACTGGCTTCGGTTCCTCGGCGCGCCGGTACCCGGAGACCGCCGGCATCGGCCGGCCCGCCTCCGTGGCGCCCGAACCACCCTACCGGCCCAGCGGCGGGTGCGGAGCGGGGAGGATCGAACGCGGCCCGGGCGGGGCCTCACCCGGTCCTGGCAGCGTGCCGGTCGGCTCGGCCGTCAGCAGCGGCAGTACCGAGACGCTCTCCAGCGACTCCCCCGCCAGCTCGGCCAGCAGCCGCACGGTGAACAGGTTGTACTGGTTGATCATCCGTCGTGCCCCGGCCAGGTCACGCGAGGCGATCAGCTCGACCAGCTGGCTCTGCCGGTCCCAGCAGACGCCGGCCAGCTGCTCGCGGGCCCGCAGGTAGCGGGCCGCGAACATCCAGGACTGCACCCGCAGCCAGTCCAGGTACTCGGCGATCCGCTGGTTCTCCAGGAACCCGGACATCTCGTTCCAGAACCGGCGGTCGCAGCCGACCATCACGTCCAGCTGCCCCGCCCGGGCGGCCCGCGCGGCCGCCTCGGCCCGGCGCCGCAGCGAGCTGAGCCGCGACCAGTCGTAGCCGCTCGGCCGGGTCGACAGCCGGCGGAACGCGCTGTCGGTGAGCATCACGCGGGCCTCGAAGATCTCCAGGAAGTCGGTCCAGCCGAGCTCCGGCACGGTGAACCCGCGGTGGTGCTCGGCCCGCAGCAACCCCTGCGCCGCCAGGTCGACCAGCGCCTCCCGGGCCGGGGTGGCGGAGACGCCGTACAGCTCGGCGATCTCCTTCACGGTGAAGTTGCCGCCGGCCGCAAGGCGACCCGCCATCAACTCCTCGCGCAGCGCGCCGGCGATCTGCTCGCGCAGGCTGTTGCGCTGGATCGGGAGTCGCCCCTGACCACCCACGCTCACCGGCTCGACCTCCTTCGCCCCGCAGCCGGGCCCGCCGCGGGCCGCCATCGAGGGATCATCCTCTCAAAAGGTCCGCAAAAACCACACAACCCCGATCTGGGCCGCAGCCACACCGGGCACGGCACCTGCCGTCATCCCGACGTGGCTGTCATCACGACGCGGCCGGAACCATCGTCCGGCCGCCCCCCAACGTCAGCGCTGCACCGGCGCCGGGATGCCGAGCAGCCGGTCGCGCAGCACCGGGAACTCCGCACGCGTCTTGGCCACCTCGGCCGGGTCGAACTCCACCGACAGCACCTCCTCGCCCGCCCCGGCCTCGGCCAGCACGGTGCCCCACGGGTCCACCACCAGGCTGTGCCCGGCCTGCTCGACCCCGCCGTGGGTGCCGCCCGTGTTGCAGGCCAGCACGAAGGCCTGCTCCTCCACCGCGCGGGCCCGCGCCAGCAGGGTCCAGTGCTCGCGCCGCCGCGCGGGCCAGGCCGCCGGGACCACCAGCAGCTGCGCGCCGGCGTCCAGCAGCGCGCGGAACAGTTCGGGGAAGCGCAGGTCGTAGCAGGTGGCCAGGCCCAGCGTGCCGAAGTCGGTGGCCGCCGTGACGATCTCCTGCCCGGCGCCCATCACGACCGCCTCACCGCTGTCGAAACCGAAGCGGTGGATCTTGCGGTAGGTGTGCACCAGCTCGCCGCTCGGCGAGAAGACCAGCGAGGTGTTGTAGATCGGGCCGTCCGGATCGCGCTCCACGATCGAACCGGCGTGCAGCCAGACTCCGGTCGCCCGGGCCGCCGCTGACATCACGTCAGCCGTCGGCCCGTCCAGCGGTTCGGCGCCGTCCGACCAGGCGTCATACGCGAACCCGCCGACCGCCCAGAGCTCCGGCAGGACCACCAGGTCCGCGCCCTGTTGTGCGCGCACCAGGGCGGCTGCCCTGGCCCGTCGCTCGGCCGCCGGTTCGGCATCGGACACGGAGAGTTGGATCAATGAGGCGCGCACACTACCACCGTCCACGACAAGAGACCTACGATCGTCACCCGAAAGCGCTGCCTGCTCTCTCCCGGCAGCGTAACGTGCGGTTAGCGCGTAGAGCCGACGGATGGGCCGGAGAAGAAAACCTGTGACCGAGAATCAGGCCGTACAGTCCTACACGGATGCCTGGACGCACTCCATCGAATCCATAGCGGAGTTGTTGGCCGCACTGCCCGCCGACTCCTGGAACCGGCCCACCGAGTGTCCGGGCTGGTCGGTGCGCGACGTGGTCTCGCACGTGATCGCCGTGGAGTCCGAGATGTTGGGCGATCCACGCCCGATCCACTCGCTGCCCAGCGATCTGCGGCACATCAAGGACGAGGTCTCCCGCTACCTCGAACTCCCGGTGGACAAGCGCCGCTGCCACACCCCACCCGAGATGACCTCGGAGCTGGAGTACGTGATCATCCGCCGGTCGCGCGCCCTGCGCAACGCCACCACGGCCGCCGACGACATCGTGCGCTTCCCGGCCGGTCCGTACTCCTTCGACCTGCCCTACCGGCGCCTGCTGCAGATGCGGGCGCTCGACGTCTGGGTGCACGAGCAGGACCTGCGCCGCGCGCTGCTGCTGCCCGGCAACCTGGACTCCCCCGCCGCCCAGGTCACCCGTGACCTGCTGCTGCAGGGGCTGCCCAAGATCGTCGCCAAGGAGGCCGGCGCCCCAGCCGGTGCCGTGGTGGCCTTCGACGTCAGCGGCCCGCTGGAGTTCCTGCGCACCGTCCGGGTGGACGAGAACGGCCGCGGCTCGATCGACGCCCAGATCAGCCTGGGCCCCGACGTGCAGTTCACCCTCGACTGGGAGACCTGGCTCCGCCTCAGCTGCGGTCGCGTCCGCCCCGACGGGCTGCCCGCCGGCACGCTGCGGATCGACGGCGACCAGGAGCTGGCGCAGCGGGTCCTGGCGAACTTCGTCCAGACCTTCTGAGCCGTCGGACCCGGTCGGCCGCCTGCTCGCAGGCTAAGCCGACCGGGACGGGCCGGAAACCCTCGCCCGCAGCCGCAGGATCATCACCATCCCCAGCACCAGCGGCACGTACATCCAGCAGAACGCCCCCCGGAACGCCGCCGCCGAGTACGTGTCACCGCCTCCGCCCGGCGACAGCAGGTCGAGCAGCACGCCGATGCCCAGCAGCGTCAGCATGGTGGCGATGAAACCGCCCATGTTGGCGATGCCCGAGGCGGTGCCCAGGCGGTGTGCGGGGTTGTGGGAGCGGGCGTAGTCGAGGCCGACCAGCGAGGCCGAGCCGTTGCTGCCCATCACGAACAGGAGCACGATCAGCAGCCACAGCGGCGGGTGGCCGCCGGGCCAGGCGAGGACGAGGGCCCAGCAGGCGCCGGTGGCGGCGATCACGGTGAGCACGATCGGCATCCGCACCGCGGGCCCGCGGGAGAGCAGGCGGCCGAAGAGCAGGCCGAAGAACATGTTGGCGAAGACCAGCAGGGTGAGCAGGCCGCCCGCCTGGCCCCGGCTCATGCCCTGGCCCTCCACCAGGTAGGGCAGGCCCCAGAGCAGGGCGAACGCGTTGGCCGGGAACTGGGTGGTGAAGTGCACCCAGAGGCCGAGTCGGGTGCCGGGCTCGCGCCACGACGCGCGGATCTGCTCCCGGATCGGCGGGCGGTCGCCACCGACGGCGGTGCCGCCGACCGTCGGGCCCGGCGGAGCCTCCCGCAGCAGCAGGGCGACCAGGGCGAAGACCAGCACCCCGAGCAGCGCGATCGCGGTGAAGCTCGCGGTCCAGCCCTCGGTGTGCAGCGCCGAGGCGAGCAGCACCGTGGTCACCAGGTTGCCGCCCATCCCGGCCAGACCGGTGAGTTGGGCGACCAGCGGGTTCTTCGCGGCCGGGAACCATCGGGCGGCGATCCGCAGCACGCTGATGAAGGTCATCGCGTCGCCGCTGCCGATGACTCCCCGGGAGATCAGCGCGGGTCCGAAGGAGGTGCTGAGCGCGAAGGCCAGCTGGCCCGCGCTGAGCAGCACCACGCCCAGCAGCAGCACCCGGCGCGGGCCGAAGCGGTCGACCAGCAGGCCGACCGGGACCTGCATCGCGGCGTAGACGAGCACCTGGACGATCGAGAAGGTGGACAGCGCCGCGGCGTTGACGCCGAACCGGTGCGCGGCGTCCAGGCCGGCCACGCCGAGGCTGGTGCGGTGGATCACCGCGAGCACGTAGACGCTGACGCCGATGCTCCAGGCGAACCACGCGGCCCGCCCACCGGGCGGCTGCGGCACCGCTGCCACTGCCCCAGCCGTGCCCGCAGCCGTGCCCGGGGGGTGCCGGGGACCGGGGACGGAGGGGGAGCGGGTCGCGCTGGCTGGGTCCACGGTCATAGTGCACCCAGATTAGTCATCCCATCATTCGATGCTCCGGGTCAGGAGCCCGTGATCCCGCTCACCCCGTCAGCACCCAGCTCACGCTCCGCGTCATGTGCTGCTCCCGGAACGCCTCGTCCCGCACCCAGTCGGTGCCGTCCCGCACCGTGGCGGTGACCGTCACCCGCCGGCCGGGCGACAGCGCCAGCTCCGCCGGGTCGAACCAGGTGTGGTCGGGCGAGGAGGGTTCCACCACCTTGCCGTCCACCTTCCACTCCACCTGGAGCTGCCGGTCACCGGTCAGGTGCAGCGGGCGGACCGTCAGCCGGGGTCGGCCGACCACCCGGCCCGGCTGCGGCTCGACGCCGTCCAACGGGCTGATCCGGCGGTAGAGCTGCTCGATGATCGCCTCCCGCGAGGGGAGGTTGTAGCTGCCGCCCAGGGTGCGCATCACCGAGTCGGCGGTGGGGCGGTAGACGCCGTTGGCACTGCGGAAGGCACCCACCGGGCCGCCGCCGTCCGGCGAGTCGGCGCCCAACCAGCGCCACCACTTGAGGTGGTCGTGCCGCATCGTGTCGGCGCTCTGGCTGGAGAGGTTGGGATAGTCGGTGTCCTTGGGAGCACTGTCGTACTCGTCGCCGAGGTCGCCGACGGTGTGCCCGATCTCGTGCTGGATGATCCGGCCCGCGTCGGGGCTGCCGCCGGAGAGCGTGGTCACCCCGGTGCCGCCGGCCCCGCCGTACTCGGTCGAGTTGGCCAGCGCGATCAGGTACTGCGGGCCGTCCCCGGGGCCCGCGTACTGGGCGGTGGCGGTCTCGTCGGCGCAGAGCAGCCGTGCTGTGCCCTCGCACCAGAAGTGCATGCCCAGCGGCGTGCCGGGCCGTTTGCCCTTGCTCTCCCCCTCGACTATCCCGGTGGTCGGGGAGACCACCTCGACCCGCCGTATGTTGAACAGGTCCTGATAGGTGCGGAACGGCTCGATGTCCATCAGCGCGCGCCAGGCCTGGTCGGCCTGCTGACGGAAGAGGTCCTGCTGGCTCGCGGTGTAGCCGTCGCCGAGCAGCACCAGGGTGACCCGGTTGGCCGGATCACCCGTGCGGCGTATGTCGAAGGTCGGGGCGGTGCCGGCGCGCAGCCGGACCGGCTGGGCCGCCGCCGCGCCGCGGGGTGGGGCGGCCCGGTCGGTGGTCGAGGTCCCGGCGGGGCCGATCACGGCGAACGGCGCCGGACCGGTCAGTTCCAGGGCGGCGGGCAGCACGGCTGCCGCGAGCAGGGCGAGTGCGGCCAGACTCCGGATGAGACGGCCATGGTTGCCAGGCGCCATACGGACGGTCCTCGGTGCTCCGGTCACCCGGCAGGCGCTCGGGTGGGGGTCGCACAGACGTACCCACCGCGTGCCCGGCAGTCGACTCTCCGTAGCACATCTCACCCGCCAGGCCCAGCAGCGACACCCGCCGGCTCACGCCCGCTTGCGCGCCGTCAGGACCAGCTGGGTCCCGACGCCGAGCAGCAGTCCCCAGAAGGCGGCGCCGATGCCGAACAGCGTCATCCCCGAGGTGGTGGCCAGGAAGGTGACCGCCGCCGCCTCCCGGCCCCGCTCGTCGGCCAGCGCCGCCGCCAGGCTGCCCTGGAAGGCGCCGAGCAGCGCCACCCCGCCGACCACCGCGACCAGCGCGGCGGGCAGCCCGGCGAAGAGGCTGACCAGCACCCCGCCGAAGCAGCCCACCACCAAGTAGCAGACGCCGATCGACATGCCCGCCGGGTACCGGCGGCGCGGCTGCGGGTGGCTCTCGGGGCCGGCGCAGATCGCGGCGGTGATCGCGGCGATGTTGACCCCGGGACCGCCGAACGGCGCCAGCAGCACCGAGACGGCGCCGGTCGCCCCGACCAGCAGCCGGTCCGGCGGCTGGTAGCCGAAGGTGCGCAGCACCCCGAGCCCGGGCGCGTTCTGCGAGGCCAGCGCGACCAGGGTGAGCGGCAGCGCGAGGCCGACCAGCGCCGAGCCGGAGAAGACCGGCATGGTCAGCACCGGACGGGTCAGCCCGCCGTGCCCCAGGTGCAGCGACAGGCCCACGGTCGACGCCGCCGCCACCGCCCCGACCAGCAGCGCGGCCGGCACGGCGTACCGGGGCAGCAGCCGCCTGGCCACCAGGTAGGCCGCCAGCGCGGCGAGCACCAGGGTGGGCGCACTGTGCAGCGAGCTGAAGATCTCGGTCCCGAATTCGAACAGGATGCCCGCCAGCATCGCGTTGACGACCGCGTTCGGGATCACCGCGATCAGCCGCCCGAACAGCCCGGTCACCCCGATCAGCGTCACCGCGACCCCGCTGACCAGGTAGGCCCCGATCGCCTCCGGGTAGGAGTACGCGCCCAGGCCGCCGACCAGCAGCGCCGCCCCGGGGGTCGACCAGGCGGTGACCACCGGCAGCCTGGTCCGCCAGCTCAGCAGCAGCGAGGTCACCCCGCTGCCGATGGATATCGCCCAGATCCAGGACACCGTCTGCGCCTGGTCCAGGTGCCCGGCTCGGGCCGCCGCGAGCACCACCACCAGCGGTCCCGAGTAACAGACCACCACCGCGATCAGGCCGGCCAGCAGGGCCGAGCCGGAGACGTCACGGCGCAGCGAGTACCCCTGGGGGGCGGGCTCGGCGGGGGCTTCGAGGGTACGGAGATCAGCCATCCGAGCAGTATTCAGGTCCGCGCGCGGGGCCTGGGGACAATATCCGGCCCGCCCCCTTGGACGGGCCGGACAGACCACGGGCCCCGCACCTCCAGGCTGGAGGTGCGGGGCCCGTCGGCTCGACGGAACGTCAGGCCCAGGTGATCAGCCGCTTCGGCCGCTCCAGGATGGCGGCCACGTCGGCCAGCACCTTGGAGCCCAGCTCGCCGTCGACCATCCGGTGGTCGAAGGAGAGCGCCAGCGTGGTGACCTGGCGGGGCACCACCCGGCCCTTGTGCACCCACGGCAGCTCCCGGACCGCGCCGAAGGCCAGGATGGCGGCCTCGCCGGGGTTGAGGATCGGGGTGCCGGTGTCGACGCCGAAGACGCCGACGTTGGTGATCGTGACGGTGCCGCCGGCCATGTCGGCCGGCGACGTCTTGCCCTGGCGGGCGGTGTCGACCAGCGAACCCAGCTCGGTGGCCAGGCCGGCCAGGGTGAGCGCGCCGGCGTTCTTGATGTTCGGCACGATCAGGCCGCGCGGCGTGGCGGCCGCGATGCCGAGGTTGATCTGGCCGCGCAGCACGATCTCCTGCGCCGCCTCGTCCCAGCTGGCGTTTACCTCGGGGTGCCGCTTGAAGGCGGTGAGCAGCGCCTTGGCGACCACCAGCAGCGGGCTGACCCGCACCCCCTGGCCCAGCTCGCCGGTCTCCTTCAGGGTGCGCACCAGCTTCATCGTGCGGGTGACGTCGACCTGGACGAACTCGGTGACGTGCGGCGCGGTGAAGGCGGAGGCGACCATCGCCGAGGCGGTGGCCTTGCGCACGCCCTTGATCGGGATCCGCACGTCGCCGCCGGTGACGGTGACCGGGGCGCTCTCGATCACCGCGGCGGTGACCGGCTCGGCCACCGTGGCCGGGGCCTGGGCCGGGGTCGCTGCGGCCGGGGCCGGCGCGGCCGCGGCGTGCACGTCCTCGCGGGTGATGATCCCGTCGGGGCCGGTCGGCACCACGGAGCGCAGGTCGATGCCCAGGTCCTTGGCGAGCTTGCGGACCGGCGGCTTGGCCAGCGGCCGCTCGGCACCCGGCTGGGTCACCGCCGGCGCGGGCGCCGGGACGACGGCCACCGGGGCCTGGACCGGGACCGGGGCCGAGGCCACGACCGCGGCGGCGGCGGCCACGGCGGCCGGCGCGGGAGTGCGGCGGGCCCGTCGCTGGCTCCCGCCGGTGCGCGGGCCGTAGCCGACCAGCACCTCGCGCCGCTCCGGCTCGGCCGGCTCGGCGTCGGCCGGAGCAGCGGCGGCGACCGGTGCGGGCGCGGCGGCCGGCCCGCCCGCCACCGCGACCGCGATGATCGCGGTGCCGACGTCGACCGTCGTGCCCTCGGGGAAGTGCAGCGCCTGGACCGTCCCGTTGAACGGGATCGGCAGCTCGACCGCCGCCTTCGCGGTCTCCACCTCGCAGACGATCTGGCCGTCCGTCACGGTGTCACCCGGCTGGACGTACCACTTGAGGATCTCGGCCTCGGTCAGGCCCTCGCCCACATCGGGCATCTTGAACTCGTGGAGAGCGGTAGTCATCGAGTCACTCCCCTCAGAACGCCAGTGCGCGGTCGACGGCGTCCAGCACCCGGTCCAGGTCGGGCAGGTACTGCTCCTCGACCCGGGACGGCGGGTACGGCGCGTGGTAGCCGCCGACCCGCAGGACGGGGGCCTCCAGGTGGTAGAAGCACCGCTCGGTGAGCCGGGCGGCCAGCTCGGCGCCCATGCCCATGAAGACCGGCGCCTCGTGCACCACCACGGCCCGCCCGGTGCGCTTCACCGAGGCCTCCAGGGTCGCGAAGTCGACCGGCGAGAGCGAGCGCAGGTCGACCACCTCGACCCGGTGGCCGTCCTGCTCGGCGGCCTGGGCGGCCTCCAGGCAGACCTTGACCATCGGACCGTAGGCGAGCAGCGTCAGGTCGGTGCCGGGGCGCACCACCTTGGCCGCGTGCAGGTCCAGCTCGGGGGCGCTGCTGATCTCGGCCTTGTCCCAGTAACGGGCCTTGGGCTCCAGGAAGATCACCGGGTCGTCGGACTCGACCGACTGGCGCAGCATCCAGTAGGCGTCGTCCGGGTTGGACGGGGTGACCACCCGCAGGCCCGCGGTGTGCGCGAAGTAGGCCTCGTGCGACTCGCTGTGGTGCTCGACGGCGCCGATGCCACCCGCGTAGGGGATGCGGATGGTAACGGGCATCTTGACGTGCCCGAGCGCGCGGGCGTGCATCTTGGCCAGCTGGGTGACGATCTGGTCGAAGGCCGGGTAGACGAAGCCGTCGAACTGGATCTCGACGATCGGGCGGTAGCCGCGCAGCGCCAGGCCGATCGCGGTGCCGACGATGCCGGACTCGGCGAGCGGGGTGTCGATCACCCGGTCCTCGCCGAAGTCCTTCTGCAGGCCGTCGGTGACCCGGAAGACGCCGCCGAGCTTTCCGACGTCCTCACCCATGATCAGGGTCTTCGGGTCGGTCTCGAGGCAGGCTCGAAGACCCTCATTGATGGCCTTCGACATGGTGAGCTTGGACATGTTCGACTACTCCCCGCCCTCGAAGGACTCCGCGTACGCGACATACTCGGCCCGCTCCTCCGCCACCAGGGCGTGCGGCTCCGCGTAGACATGGTCGAAGATCAGCGTCGCGTCCGGGTCCGGCATCGAGCGCACGCCCTCGCGCACCCGCAGCCCCAGGGTCTCGCTCTCGGCCTCGACGGCGGCGAAGAACTCCTCGTCGGCCAGCTGCTCGCGCTCCAGGTGCGCCTTGAGCCGGGAGATCGGGTCCTTGGCCTTCCAGGCCTCGGTCTCCTCGTTCGCCCGGTAGCGGGTCGGGTCGTCGGAGGTGGTGTGCGCGCCCATCCGGTAGGTGAAGGCCTCGATCAGCACCGGGCCGCTGCCGCTGCGCGCGCGGTCCAGCGCCCAGCGGGTGACCGCCAGGCAGGCCAGCACGTCGTTGCCGTCCACCCGGACGCCCGGGAAGCCGAAGCCGGAGGCGCGGCGGTAGAGCGGGATCCGGGTCTGGGTGGTGGTGGGCTCGGAGATCGCCCACTGGTTGTTCTGGCAGAAGAAGACCACCGGCGCGTTGTAGACCGAGGCGAAGGTGAACGCCTCGTTGACGTCGCCCTGGCTGGAGGCACCGTCGCCGAAGTAGGCGATCACGGCGTCGTCCGCGCCGTCCTTGGTGATGCCCATCGCGTAGCCGGTCGCGTGCAGGGTCTGCGAGCCGATCACGATGGTGTAGAGGTGGAAGTTCTTCTCGTTCGGGTCCCAGCCGCCGTGGTTCACGCCACGGAACATCCCGAGCAGGTTCAGCGGGTCCACCCCGCGGCACCAGGCGACGCCGTGCTCGCGGTAGGTGGGGAAGGCGTAGTCCTTCTCCCGCATCGCGCGGCCGCTGCCGACCTGCGCCGCCTCCTGGCCGAGCAGCGAGGCCCACAGGCCCAGCTCGCCCTGCCGCTGCAGTGCGGTGGCCTCGGCGTCGAAGCGCCGCACCAGCACCAGGTCACGGTAGAGGGAGCGCAGCTCCTCCGGGGTGACGGTCAGCGGGTAGTCCGGGTGCTCGACCCGCTCGCCTTCCGGGGTGAGCAGTTGGACGAGCTCGGCAGGGGCGTCCTTCCCCGTGGCGAGGCTGTCGGGGACGCCGGGGGACGCCTTCTTGCGCGCCCTCGCCGTGCTTTTGACGGTCACGTTCACTCCTCGGTCTGTCCGGCCGCCCGGGGTCGCCGGTGACCGGTCCGGTCACCTCCTCGCACGGAGCGCGGGGTATGCGCGCCGAATACGCGGCAGGTGGTGATCCTTTTCCGACGGCAGCCCCACGAGAACGTTACCCAGCGGGCGCTCTCGGCGCGCCTGCGCTAGGACGTCCTACTTGTTCCGACCTGGGTGGGGGTCGAGCCGGGCATGAAGCTCGCGCCGGCGGTGCCGTCAGGACACCAGCGCACGCTATCCGGGCAGCGCGTTTCGCGTAAGGGGGTTTGCCGGACGGATTGTGCGGACGACCGGTGCGGACGATAGATCCGTCCTGTCTGGATATGGGAGCCTTTGACAATGAGCGAAACCGGGCGAATCAGGGTGTTCCTGCTTGACGATCACGAGGTGGTCCGGCGCGGCGTGCACGAACTGCTCTCCGACGAGCCGGACATCGAGGTGGTCGGCGAGGCCGGCACCGCCGCCGAGGCGCTCGCCCGGATCCCCGCGGTGGCCCCGGACGTCGCGGTCCTCGACGTCCGGCTGCCCGACGGCAACGGGGTCGAGGTCTGCCGGGAGATCCGCTCGCAGCGGCCCGAGACCCGCTGCCTGATGCTCACCTCGTTCTCCGACGACGAGGCGCTCTTCGACTCGATCATGGCCGGGGCCTCGGGATACGTGCTCAAGGCGATCCGCGGCAGCGACCTGCTCTCGGCGGTGCGCGACGTGGCGGCGGGCCGCTCGCTGCTCGATCCGGTGGCCACCAGCCGGGTGCTGGAGCGGCTGCGCGGCGGCGGCGAGAAGGAGGACGAGAAGCTCGCCCAGCTGACCAAGCAGGAGCGCCGGATCCTGGAGTTGATCGGCGAGGGGATGACCAATCGGCAGATCGGCGGTGAACTTCACCTGGCGGAGAAGACGGTGAAGAACTACGTCTCCAGCCTGCTGGCCAAAATGGGGATGGCGCGACGCACCCAGGCGGCCGCGTACGTGGCCCGGCTGGGCACAGATCAGCACCATTAGCCGGTCGTTGCCGCTCCATCGGTGATCATCGCGCGAGGACGGCCGCTCACAACCGGGCAATTTCGGCCATCCAGCCCGCACACAGGGTGCGGAAGTACGATCACCAAGCGTGACCTACCGTGAGATCGTCCTGGCCGACGCCCCGCCGCTGGACGGCCCCGACGCCGCTGCCCCGCCGGTCGGCACGCTCAGCCCACCCGTCCCGCGCCAGGTCATCGCGCGGGTACTGCGTGACTTCCGGGTCGGCCGGCTGCTGGCCGCCGAGCCGGTGGCCGAGGGCCTGCTGAACCGCGGCTACCGGGTGACCACCGACAGCGGGCGGTACTTCCTGAAGTGCTACGTCGAGCCGGCCACCGCCACCTCGGCCGCGATCACCGCCCAGCACCGGGCCAGCGGCGCGCTGGCCGAGCTGGGCCTGCCGGTGCCGCCCCCGCTGGCCGCCCGGGACGGCCGCACCGTCACCGACCACCAGGACCGCCACTTCGCGCTCTACCCCTGGGTGGCGGGCCGGCACCGCACCGGCGCCGAGTTGACACCGACGGCGTGCGGCGCGCTCGGCGCGCTGCTCGCCGAGCTGCACGGCGCCCTGGCGCGGGTCTGCGCCCCCGTCACCCAGCCCGTCGCGCTGCCCAGCGCCGACCCCGACGCCGGCCTCGAACTGGCCGCCCGGCTGGCCGAGCTGGCCGCCCGACGCCGCCCCTACCACGCCTTCGACCGGCTGGCCGAGTACCGGCTGGCCGAGCGGGCCGACCTGCTCGGCGCGCACCGGCACCGCCGGCCCGCGCCGACCGCGATCGCGCCCTCGGGCTGGGTGCACGGCGACTTCCACGGGCTCAACCTGCTGCACCGCGGCGAGCGGGTGGTGGCGGTGCTGGACTGGGACCGGCTGCGGGTGCGGCCGCGTGCCGAGGAGACCGTCCGGGCCGCCACGCTGATCTTCAACGACCCGGCCACCGGCGAGCTGGACCTGGCCCGGGTGCGGCACTACGCCCGCGGCTACCGGGCCACGGCCGGTGCCGGGGCCGAGGAACTCGCGCTCGCGGTGCACCGGGTCTGGTGGGAGCGGCTGAACGACTTCTGGATGCTGCAGTGGCGCTACCAGCGCGCCGATCCGCGCGCGGACCCGCTCTTCCCGGCCGCCGCCGCGCAGACGGTCTGGTGGTGCCAGGAGTACGAGCAGGTCCTCGACGCGTTCGTGAACTGACGAAACCGGCAGTTATCCGGGCAGGAGCGTCCCCGTGATCGGCGAGTGGCTGGACCCGCTCGGCGGCGCGCTGGTCGCGCCGCTCGGGACGCCGCTCGGCGACGAGCCCGAGCTCGCGCTGGACGAGGCGGAGGAGGACGCGGACGCCGAGGAGGACGTCGAGGCCGACGCCGAGGAGGACGCGCTGCCGCTCGGCGAAGCGGACCGCGTCGGCCGGTAGCTGGGCTGGCTCGGCGGCGTGTTGTCGCTGGGCGGCTGGTAGCTGCTCCGGCTGTGGCTCGAGCTCGCCGACGGGGTGGACGTCGGGCTCTGCGTGGTCGGCGAGTCGCTCGGCGTGTCGGTCGAGACCGAGCTGCTCTGCTGCGGCGGGAGCACGTTCTGGCCGCCACCGCCACCACCGCCGCCGTTGGCCGCGACCGCGACGCCGATCCCGGCCGCCAGCACCAGCACCACGCCGGCCGCCCAGGCCAGCGCCTTGCGGCGGCCCGCGGGCCGCGGCTCGTCCTGGTACCCGTCGCCGTAGCCGTCGCCACCGCCGCTGCCGGACCCGCCGCCCGCGCCGCCGTAGGGCGCCCGCGGGGTCTGGTAGCCGTTCAGCACCGCGGTCCGGTCGTTCGGCGGCAGCGCGCTCGCCCCGAGCACCGCGGTGACCGCGGTGCCCTGCCCCGGCGTGCCGTCGTACCCGCCGAGCAGGGTGGTCGGGTAGCCGCCCGCGCCGCCGTGCATCTCGCGCAGCGCGTGCTGCACGTGGGCGCGGAACTCGTCGGCGCCCTGGAACCGGTCGTCCGGGTTCTTCGCCAGCGACCGCAGCACCAGCTCGTCCAGCTGCCAGGGCACCCGGGAGTTGGCCTGCGAGGGCGGCACCGGAGCGTCCTGGACGTGCTGGTAGACCACCGAGAGCGGGGTGTCGCCGGTGAACGGCGGGCGCAGCGCGAGCAGTTCGTAGAGCATGCAGCCGGCCGCGTACAGGTCGGAGCGGTGGTCGACCGGCTTGCCCAGCGCCTGCTCGGGCGAGAGGTACTGCGGGGTGCCCATCACCATGCCGGTCTGGGTCATCGTGCTGGCCGCGCCGTCGAGCGCGCGGGCGATGCCGAAGTCCATCACCTTGACCGCGCCGCTGGTCGTGATGATCACGTTCGCGGGCTTGATGTCGCGGTGCACGATGCCGTGCCGGTGGCTGTAGTCCAGCGCCTCCAGCACCCCGGCGATGATGATCAGCGCCTGGTCGACCGGCGGCGCCTGCTCGGCCACCAGCAGCTCGCGCACCGTGCGGCCCTCGACCAGCTCCATCACGATGTACGGGGTCGACTCACCGCCCACCAGCTCCTCGCCGGTGTCGTAGACCGCGACGATCGAGTGGTGGTTCAGCGAGGCCACCGAGTGCGCCTCGCGGGTGAACCGCAGCCGGGCCACCTCGTCCTGGGCCAGCTCGGGGCGGAGCAGCTTGACGGCGACCTGGCGGCCGAGCCGGATGTCCTGGGCGGCCAGCACCTCGGCCATGCCGCCGCGGCCCAACCGGTGGGTCAGCCGGTAGCGGCCGTCACCGAGAGTGCCGAGCGCCGCCGCGATGCCCCGGCTCGGAGTGCCGGGGCCGCCGTAGGGCGCGCCGGGCGGCTGGCCCAGGGCGCGGGCCGCGGTGGTCTCCTCGGCGTCGCTCTCGGGCAGGGGCGGCTGTTCAGGACCGGCACCGGGGGCGGGAGTGAACTCCTCGCCGTCGCTGGGCTCATGCGTCTGTGCCATTACTCCTCGCCCCGGGCCGACGCTCTGGTCGCGGTCGCCCTTTCGATTCGCTCCTCCAGAACGCTACCGCCTCCGGCCCCCGCACCCCGAATGCGTTGCGGGGGGCGGGGTGGCCGAACCGGTGCCGGCCCGGTGTCAGCCCAGGTCGGGCCCGGGCGACAGCTGGGCGACCACGGCGGGCAGGTGCGGCAGGCCGCTGGAGCTGGTATCCGTGCTCCTGGTCGCCACGATGGCGATGATGATGACCATCAGCACGATCAGGCCGATGATCACCCCGACCACCACCAGCGCCGTGGAGCACCCGCGGTTGTCGGCCTTCACCAGGGCCGGCGGCTGCTGGTACGGGGCCCCCTGCTGCAGCGGGCCCGGCATCGGCGGCGGGGTCTGGCCCTGCCGCGGGAAGGCGGGCGGGGTCTGGAACGGCTGCGGCACCGGGGTCGGGTACGCCTGCGGCTGCTGGAAGCCCGGCGGCTGGGCGGTCGGGCCCGGACCGTAGCTCGGCGGCGGCGGGGTGTGCGGCCCCGGGCCGTACGGCGAGCCGGTGTGCATCGGCTGGTAGGGCTGGGCGACCTGCGGGTTCGGGGTGTTGATGTCACCGATGACCGGCGGGAAGTTGGCCAGCGACGACGAGGCGGCGTGCGCCGACCGCGGGCCCTCGCTGATCACCAGCGGGGTGCCGCCACCACCGCCGCCCCGCTCCCCTGCCGCGACCCGCTCGACCTCCTCGCGCATCGCGGCGGCGGTCGGGAACCGGTGCGACGGGTCCTTGCGCAGCGCGCGGGCGACCAGCGCGTCCACCGCCGGGCTGACCGCCCGGTTCACGCTGGACGGCGCCGGCGGCTGCTCCTGGACGTGCTTGTAGGCGATCGAGAACGGCGAGTCCCCGTCGAACGGCAGCTGCCCGGTGAGCAGTTCGAAGAGCATGCAGCCGACCGAGTAGAGGTCGGAGCGGGCGTCCACGCTCTTGCCGAGCGCCTGCTCGGGCGAGAGGTACTGCGGGGTGCCGACCACCATGCCGGTCTGGGTCATCGAGGTGACCCCCGACTGCATGGCCCGGGCGATGCCGAAGTCCATCACCTTGACTTCGCCCTTGGTGTTCACCATGACGTTGCCCGGCTTGATGTCGCGGTGCACCAGACCCTGGTCGTGCGAGGTGTCCAGGGCGGCCAGCACCGCGCCGGTGATCCGCAGCGCCTGCTCGGTGGGCATCGCGCCGTGCTCGGCGATCGCCTGGTTCAGCACGTCGCGCAGCGAGAGGCCCTCGACCAGCTCCATCACGATGTACGGGGTGGTCGCGCCGTCCGGCGCCACCTCCTCGCCGCTGTCGTAGACGGTGACGATGTTGGCGTGCGACAGCCGGGCGACGGCCTGCGCCTCGCGGCGGAAGCGCTCGCGGAAGGACGCCTCCCGGCCCAGCTCGGTGTGCAGGGTCTTCACCGCGACATTGCGGCCCAGCGTGTTGTCGTAGGCCAGGTGGACCGAGGCCATGCCGCCCTCGCCCAACAGGCGTTGCAGGACATACCGGCCGTGGCCCAGCGAGTGGAGCTGCCCCATCGGTTGGTCCACTCCGGTGCTGCCGTCCTCGCTCATGGTCCTCTGCTTCCCCCTCGGCGGGCCGTCGACAGGGGTCAGGGTATCGGCTGCCGTGCGGCCCGGTGCCACCGCTCCCGGCCCAGCGGGCGGGGGCGCGGTGCACCGGGTACGAGCTACAGGTACGGGCCCGAGCGCAGGCCGCGGCCCTCGCCCGGCTCCTCGAAGTCCAGGTCCTGCGGCGCGCTGCCGGGCGGCAGCGCCCGGCGCATCTGCTCCAGCTGGGCCCGGGCGGCCATCTGCTGGGCGAAGAGCGCGGTCTGGATGCCGTGGAACAGGCCCTCCAGCCAGCCGACCAGCTGGGCCTGGGCGATCCGCAGCTCGGCCTCGGTGGGAATGGTGTCCTCGGTGAACGGCAGCGAGAGCCGCTCCAGCTCGGCCACCAGCTCCGGGGCCAGGCCGAGTTCCAGCTCCTTGATCGAGCTGGCGTGGATGTCCTTCAACCGGACCCTGCTGGCCTCGTCGAGGGGAGCGGCGCGGACCTCCTCCAGCAGCTGCTTGATCATGCTGCCGATCCGCATCACCTTGGCGGGCTGCTCGACCATCTCGGTCACCGGCAGCTCGCGCTGCTCGCCCTGTCCCTCACCGGCGCGACCGAAGGCGCGGCCCGCGCCGCCCGGCGCCGTGCCGACCGCCATCCCGTCCGGGCCGACGATCAGCACCTGCTGCGGGCCCTCCTCGGACGGAGAGTCCGATCGCGTCGATCCCTGGTACGGCTCGTGCTCGGGCCGTTCGTTCAGCGGCTTCGTCATACCTCCTTCATATGCTTCGACGCTCCGGAGGGTCAACCGACCACCTCACGGCTGGCTCAGTCGCGGCGCAGCCGCAGGCCGACCAGGGCCAGTCCGAGGCCGATCAGCACCAGTCCGGCGCCCATCGGCAGCACCAGCACCACCGGGCCGCGCAGCCGCACCACGGCGAGCGACCCGGGTACCCCCGGCCGCGCGGTCGCGGGCGCGGCCGGCAGGGCGGGGGTGCCCGGGTCGGCCACCGGGGCGGGCGTGGCCTGGTCGGCGGGCCGGGCGAGGGCGGCGGGATCGGCCGGCACCGCGGGGACGGCGCCCTGGGCCTCGGTCGGCGGGGCGGCCGCGGGGATCACCGAGATCCAGCCGGCGCAGCCGCCGTCGGACGGGCCGGCCGGCAGGCCGCTGGGTGGGTCGCCCACCGGATCGGCAGGTGGGTCGCCCGCCAGATCGGCAGGTGGGTCGCCCGCCGGATCGGTCGGCGGGTCGCCGGGCGTCGGCCGGGTCGTGGCCGGGCGGGTCGCGGTGACGCCGGCGGCGGTTGGCGAGGCGGTGGGGCGGGCGGCGGTGGGACTCGGGTGCCGGGTCGCGGTGGGCGAGCCGGCGGCACCGGGGGTGCCTGGCGCGGCGCCGGGCGGGGTGGCGGCGGCGGTCTGCGGCGGGGTGGAGCCGGGGACGGCCGTCGCGGAGCCCGTGCTTCCCTCCCCCGGCGGGGTCGCGGTGCTCGGCGACGGCTCGGGTATCGGGCGCAGCTTCGGACGGAACGGCGAGCCGGACGGATCCGGCTGGGCGGGCTGGACGGCCTGGTCGGGCTGGTCCGACGAGGCACCGAGGGGCACGACCACCGGCGCGGCGACGGCTGCCGCCTGCGCGGTGGTCGCGGGTATCAGCAGCGAGAGCAGCACCGGGGCCGTCACCGCGGCGCCGACCGCGGATCGGCCGGCCCACCGGACCCGGCGGCGCAGCGCGGACGAGGCGGCAGGGTGGCCCGGGGCGGAAGAACGCGGGGTGGAAGAACGCAGGGGGGAAGAAGGGGAGAGCGGGAGCGACGAGAGCGAGGGCTTGGCCACGGACGACGGTCCTTCCGACGGCCGACGCTCCGCGAGGAGCGCCGGCGGCGGGACAGCTCCGCTCCAGGGTCACACAGGCCGCCGCGCCGGGCATGCCGGGACGGATCGGCGGGCCGGGGGCCGGTCACCGCACGGCTCGCGCCAGGCGGCGGCCCGGTCAGAACGCGTGCAGGCAGTGCGGGGGCCGCTCGGTGCGGAAGAGGGCGTCCGCGCGGGCGGCGGCCCGCGGGTGGTGGGCCCGGATCCGGCCGGCCCGGACCAGGGCGCCGGCGGCCACGCCACCCAGGTAGAGCGAGGCCAGGTCGCTGATGTCCAGGGTGAGGTCCGGCTCGCGCTCGGTCGGCTCGCAGCGCGCGCCGTCCGGGGTCACGGTCAGCTCGTACCGGCCGCCGGTGGCGGGACGGAACGGGTCCAGGACGTCCAGCACCAGCCGCCCGTCGGCGAGGTAGCGGCGGGCGGTGAGCGCGCGCGGGACGTCGAGCAGGCGCAGCCAGAGCGCGTCCTGATCCTCCGTCAGCTGGGCGCCGCGGTGATCGGCCAGCTGCCAGCGCACGTCGTTCTCCGGCGGCAGGTTGGCCAGCACGACCCGGTGGACCAGGTCGTGCGAGAGGCAGTAGCGCACCAGCGCCCGGTGCGCCGCGCTGTCGACCGCGACGATCTCGTCCACGGTGAGTTCCCGGGTGCGGGAGACCGGATCGGTGGGGCCGACCAGGTAGCTGGCGTAGCCGTCGGCGGTGCCGCTCGGATCGCGGTGCACGGCGAGGTGGCGCGGGGCGAGGGACACCGGCGGCTGCCCCGCGCCCAGCGCCCACCAGTGCGCCGGGCGGGAGAGCTCGCCCGGCTGGGTGCGCCGGTAGCGGTCGTAGATCTCGGCCAGCAGCTCGGCGCTGCCGGCCCGCTCGCGCAGTTCGATCGAACCGGGCACCGCGGGTCCGGCGACGGCCGCCCGGTGGCGCGGCACGGTCAGCCGCTGCCGGAAGGTGGCCGGGCCGTAGCCGAAGCGGCGGTAGATCAGCGCCTCCGAGGCGATCAGCACGGCGAGGAACTCGCCCTGCCCGCACAGCTGGTCGAGCTGGTGGCGCATCAGCGCGGTCAGCACCCCCTGCCGCCGGTGGGTGGGCAGCACGCCGACCGCGGTCACCCCGGCGACCGGGGCCACCGGGCCGCCGGGCAGGGTGAGTTCGAAGCTGTACGCGCCGGCGGTGCCGATCGGCACGCCGTCCCGCTCGGCGAACAGGTTGCGGTCCATCTCGTAGGCGTACCACCAGCCGCCCTGCCCCTGGGCCGGGGGCTGCGGGAGCTGCCCGAAGGCGGCCAGCAGGGTGCGCAGGAAGCTCTCCCGCTCGGATTCGAACGCTGATCGTACGTCCATGGCGGGCATCGTAACGGTCGGTCAGATCGGCTGGCGACGGCCCGAATCGAGGGGCTCGGGGGTCGACCAGCGCAGCGGGCTGCCGGCCGGGTTCGCCACCGCCTCGGCCAGTTCGAAGTGCACGGTGCGACCCGCCGCGCCGAACTCGGCGTGAGCCGTGCCGGTGAGGTGCAGGGTGGCCCCGGTCGTCCAGTCGAGGAACAGCAGGCCGGCGCGGGCGTCGAGTTCCAGGTTGCCGAGGGTCATGAACATCGCGTTGCCCGGGTAGTCCGGCCAGGCCAGCCGGGTGGACGAGAGCACCTGGACGAAGCCGGGGTCGCCGCCGCGGTGGCTGGCGTCCGCGCTGCCGGAGTCGGCGGCGGTGGCGATGAAGAAGGTGTCGCAGCGGCCGATCAGCTGCCGCTGCTCGGCGTCGAGCGCACCGGTTCTGGCCACCGGTCCTGGCCCGGTGGCCAGAACCGGTGCGCCGTCCAGGAGTCGACGCCTGCGCAGGTACCTGGGGCAGTTGGCGAAGACCTGCTCGGTGTCGATCGCGAGCCCGCGCGGGGTGGGCCGCGCGGTGCCGTTCACGCGCAGCCGGCGGGGGATCCGGGGATCGAGGGCGAGCACCCCGACCGGGGCCGGGCGCGCGGTGAGCGCCTCGGCCAGCGGGTCGCCGGCCACCGGGCGGGCGGCGACGGCGGCGGTGTACGGGCCGGTGGCCCGGGCGAAGCCGGCCGGCCCGGTGAGCGGCGAGGCCCACAGCCGCCCCTCGTCGTCCGCCGCGCCGAGCACCAGCATCCGCTGGACGCCCAGGAAGACCCCGGCCATCTCGCTGATGCCGCGCCCGACGCTCCGGCCGATCCGGTCGGCCTCGGCGAGCACGTCCACCCGGCTCTGCACGGCCCGTTCGCCCCGGTGGTAGACGCTCACCTCAAGCACCTCCGACGGCCGCACCCTCCTCGGCCGAGGGCGGCATCTCCCGCAGCTTACCCACCGGCGAGAGGATGATCGGGACCAGCATCACGGCGGCGGCCACCCCGGCGACCCAGAGCGCGGCGTGCAGCCCCATCAGCCCGGCCAGCAGCCCGCCGACCGGGCCGCCCAGCGCACCGCCGCCGTAGAGCAGCATCCGCATGCCGGCGGTCATCCGGCCCATCAGCTTGTGCGGGGTGATGGTCTGACGCAGGCTCACGATCAGCACGTTCGAGACGCTGCTGCCGAAGTACTCGACGAAGAAGGAGACCACGAAGAGCGAGATCAGCAGCCAGCGCGGCCCGCCCGCGGCGGGAACCAGCAGCGGGCCGAGGAAGATCACCGACACCGAGGCCCGGTAGACGGTGCCCACCGAGAACCGGCGCACCACCACCGCGGAGAACATGGCGCCGAGCAGGCCGCCGACCGCCGCCGCGCCCATGATGAACCCCACGGCGGCCGGCGGCAGGTGCTTCTCGCGGACCGCGTAGAGCAGGAAGAGCGTCTGCACCATGGTGAGGAAGAAGTTGCAGGAGCAGCCGACCAGCCCCATGGCCCGCAGCCAGGTGTTCCCGAAGACCCAGCGCAGCCCCTCGGCCACCTCGGTGCGCAGCCGCCGCTTGGTCTCCGGTGCCGCCGGCTTGGGCTCCGGCGTGCGGATGATCAGCAGCGAGACGACCGACAGCGCGTAGGAGAAGGCGTTGGCGGCCATCGCGGCGGGTGCCGACAGGGCGCTCACCAGCACACCGGCAAGGCCCGGGCCGGCGATGTCGGAGGAGGCCGAGGTGGCGTTCAGCTTGGTGTTGGCCTCCATCAGGTACCGGCGGTCCTTCACCAGCACCGGCACGTACGACATCCAGCTGACGTCGAACAGCACCGTCGCCACCCCGATGCCGACCGCGATCAGGTACAGCAGCGACAGCCGCAGCGTCCCGGTGTAGTGCAGGATCGGCACCAGGCTGATCAGCGCCATCCGGACCAGGTTGGCACCCAGCATCACCGGCCGCTTGCGGACCCGGTCCACCCAGACGCCGAAGAGCAGCGCGAGGGCGAGGAAGGGCACCAGCTGGGCGAAGCGCAGCAGCCCCAGCTGCTCGGGGCCCACGTTGAAGACCAGCACCGCGGTGAGCGGCAGCGCCAGCGTGGTGATCTGCGTGCCGTACAGGGAGAGGGTCTCCCCCGTCCAGAAGGTGACGAAGTCCCGGTTGCGCCAGAGCGCGCCCGCCGGCGGCGGTGCCGCGGCGAGTTCCGGCACCTCCTCCACCGCCTCCTGCGCGGCGTCGTCCACCTTGTCCGTCACACCGTGCCTCCTTCCTCGGGTTCGGCGCGGGCCGCGCGCAGGGCGGCCGCGACGACGGCGCTCAGCGCCGCCAGGCCCTCCCCCGTCCACATCGAGTGGTGGTCGCCGGGCACGGTGTGCTCCTCGACCCGGGTGGCCAGCGGGCCCCACCGCGTCTCGGCCGGGTCCGACTCGGCCGCCATGACCGAGATCAGCGTGCCCTGGTGGACGGCCTCGATCCGATGCCGCATCAGCAGCGAGACGTGCGCCTCGAAGAGCGTGAAGCGCTCTTCGAGGAACTCCGCGTCCAGCTCCTCGGGGAACTGCCCGGACCGCTCGGCGGCGGCGAACCACTCCACCAGCGGGGAGTCGTCGCCCAGTCCTGCGAGAGCCGCGTCCAACTCCGGCGTGCGGCCCGCGGTGAGCCCGAGCAGGTCCCGCAGGAAGTGCGGGAGCATCGAGCTCAGCGGCCAGGACTCGATCGGCTCGGGCACCGGGGAGTCGACCAGCACCAGCACCGGCACCCGCTCGCCGGCGGCGGTCAGCCGGCGGGCCATCTCGTAGGCCACCACCCCGCCCAGCGACCAGCCGAGCAGGTGGTAGGGGCCGTGCGGCCGGGCGGCACGCAGCGAGGCCACGTGCCGCTCGGCCAACTCCGCCATGTCGGCGGCCGGTTCCCCGATCCCGTCGAAGCCCGGGGCCTCGAACCCGAACACCGGCTGGTCCGCCCCCAGCGTCCGGGTCAGCACCGAGTAGCCGTACGGCGAGCCCGAGACCGGGTGCACGCAGTACAGCGGCGGCAGGCTGCCCGGCTCGGACAGCGGGACGAGTGTGCTCTCCTGACCGTCAGCCACCGGACTTGGCCGTCTCCCGCTTCTTCGCCAGCAGCTCCTCGACCGCCGCGGCGACCCCGCCGACCGTGGCATTGCCGTACAGCGTGCGGACGTTGACCTTGACCCCGAACCGCTTGTTGAGCCGGCTGACGGCCCGCATCGCCTGCAGCGAGTTGCCGCCGAGCGCGAAGAAGCTGTCGGTCGAACCGACCCGCTCCGCGCTGAGCACGGCGGCGAAGACCTCCGCCACCTGCTCCTCGGTGGGCGTGCCGGGGGCCACGTAGCTGTCTCCACCGGCCAGGTTGACCGGGGCCGGCAGGGCCGCCCGGTTGATCTTCCGGGCCGGGGTCAGCGGGAACTCCGCCAGCTCGACGTAGGCCGTCGGCACCATGTACTCGGGCATCGTGCGGCCCAGGTGGGCGCGCAGCTCGTCCACCGTCGGCGACACCTCGCCGAGCACGGTGTAGTAGGCGACCAGCTGCTTCTCGCCGCCGTCCTCGCGCAGCAGCACGATCGCCATCCGCACCCGCGGGTGGGCGACCAGCCCGGACTCGATCTCGCCGAGCTCGATCCGCAGGCCGCGCAGCTTCACCTGGTGGTCGAGCCGCCCGATGAAGTCGATCTGCAGGTCGGGGGTCCAGCGCACCAGGTCGCCGGTGCGGTAGACCCGGCCCTCGCCCAGGAAGGGGTCGGGGGTGAACTTCTCGTCGGTCAGCTCGGGCAGGTTCAGGTAGCCGCGGGCCAGGCCCTCGTCGCCGCCGATCAGCAGCTCGCCGGGGACCCCGATCGGGACCAGGTTGTTCGCCTTGTCGACCACGTAGTGCAGGCGGCTGAACTCCGGGCGTCCGATCGGCGGCGAGGACTGCCACTCGATCCGCTCGCAGAGGTACTCGGTGGTCGCCACCGACGCCTCGGTGGGGCCGTACAGGTTGACGAACTTGCGACCCGGCAGGTTCCACTTGGTGACCAGCTCGCCGGGCAGCGCCTCCGCGCCGCCCATCACGTACTTGAGGTGCGGGTAGGGCTCGGCCTCCACCAGCGAGAGGATCGCGGGCGACAGACCGGCGTAGGTGACCCGCTGATCGCGCATCAGGGCCGCCAGCGACTCCGGCGAGGAGGCGTCCTCGGGGGCCACCAGCACCATGGCGGCGCCGCTGATCAGGCCGGCGAAGATCTCGCCCTGCGACATGTCGAAGGTCAGCGCGGGCAGCTGCAGCAGGCGGTCCTCCGAGGTCCACTCGCCGAAGGTGCGGCGGTAGGCCTCGACGAACATCCGCAGGCCGCGCTGCTCGATCATGACGCCCTTGGGCATCCCGGTGGAGCCGGAGGTGTAGAGGATGTAGACCAGCGACTCGCGGTCGGCCCACTCCTCCAGCGGCTCGGTATCGGCTGCGGCTTCGATGGCCGCCCACTCGGTGTCGATCAGCACGGTGCCCCAGCCGCTGGACTCGGGCAGCTCGGCGACCGCCGTGGAGCGGGTGATCACCAGCGGGGCCTGGGTGTCGCGCAGCATGTGGTCCAGGCGGGCGTTGGGGTGCGCCGGATCCATGATCGTGTAGGCGGCGCCGGAGAACATCACGCCCAGGATCGCCACCAGGGCGTCCAGGTCGCGGTCCATCGCGATGGCGACCACCTGCTCGTGCTTGACGCCCAGCGAGCGCAGGTGGCGGGCCAGCAGCCCGGCCCGCCGGACCAGCTCGCCGTACGTCATCTCCACCCCGCGGCAGACCGCCGCCACCAGCTCGGGCCGCTCGGCGGCGATCCGGGCGATGGTGGCGTGCACCGGCTCGGTGGGGTAGTCGAAGTCCTCGCCGCGGCCGACCGCCAGCAGCCGCGCGCGCTCCGCCTCGGTGAGCAACGGGAGCCGGGAGATCGGCAGTTCCGGGTCGGCCACGGCCGCCGCGAGCAGCGTGCCGAGCTGGTCGGTGAGGCCCTCGACGCGCCAGCGGTCGAACAGGTCGGTGGCGAACTCCACGGTCAGCCGCAGCCGTTCGGCGCCCTCGACGAAGGTGAACGACAGGTCGAAGCGGGACCGGGTACCGGCCACCGGGACGATCTCCGACTCCAGGCCCTCCAGGTCGAAGCCGAAGCCCGAGGTGCTCTCGCCCAGGACCTGCGTGGCGATCTGGAAGAGCGGGTTGCGGCCCGGCTCGCGGACCGGCTGGACCCGGTCGACCACCTGGTCGAACGGGACGTTCTGGTTGTCGTAGGTGTCCAGGTTCGCCTCGGCGAGCCGGTCGACCAGCTCCGCGAAGGTGGGATCGCCGGACAGGTCGGTGCGCAGCACCGTCATGTTGATGAACAGCCCGACGACGTCCTCGAGTTCCTCCTCGGGGCGGCCGAGCATCGGCATGCCCAGCGGGATGTCCTCCTCGCCGGTGTAGCGGCCGATCACCACGTTCAGGGCCGCGGTGAGCACCATGAAGAGCGAGACGCCCCGCTCGTGGGCCAGTTCACGGGCCTTCACCAGCAGGTCCAGCGGGAAGTCGACCTGGAAGGTCTCGCCGTCCTGGGTCGGCTGGGCCGCCCGCACCCGGTCGGCCGGCAGCTCCAGCACCGGCAGGCCGGCCAGCCGCTCCGCCCAGAAGTCCAGCTCCTGCGCCCACTCGCCGTCGGCGCGCTGCTGGTGCTGCTGCGCGATGTGGTCGGCATAGGTCGCGCGGGCCGGCGGCAGCTCGGGGGTCCGCCCGGCCCGCAGGTCACGGTAGGCCTGGGCGAGCTCCCGGCTGATCACCCCGCCCGACCAGCCGTCCGTGATGATGTGGTGGTAGCTGCAGCAGAGCACGTGGTGGTCGGCGGCCAGCCGGAACAGCTGGAACCGGTACATCGGCCCGGTCGCCAGGTCGAAGGGCAGGTCGGCCTCGATCCGCAGGGCCTCGTCCAGCGCCTCCTCCCGGGCCTGCGGCGCCGAGCCGGACAGATCCACGACGGGAAGCCGCACCGGCGTGTGCGGTGCGACCACCTGGTGCGGCACCCCGTCCCTCGCGTGGAAGCTCACCCGCAGCATGTCGTGCCGCTCGACCAGCAGATCGAGCGCCCCGCGGATCGCGTCCTCGTCCAGCGGACCGCGCAGCCGGTAGGCGCTGGTCACGTTGTAGGTGGTCTCGCCGGGGGACATCTCGTTCAGGAACCACAACTGCTCCTGGCCGGAGGAGAGTCGCAACTCGGACCCGGCCGTCGCAGGCTCCACTGCCGTCGCCTCGTCAGCGCGCGCCATGGCTACACCACTCCATTCGAAACATCGTTCAGTAGTTGATCAGCGGCCGCGGTCGCCGCGGTGGCGGGCCGCAGGACGCGTTCGGTGCGCCGCAGGCCTTCGGCGACCACGGCGGACTCCCGGGCGAAGCAGACCCGGAAGCCGTCGTGGGCCCCCAGGGTCTCGCCGGGAATCAGCAGGACGCCGGCGTCCAACGCCCGCCGGCACATCTCCAGAGGTGCCTCGCCCGTCCGCAGCCAGAGCCAGGCGAACGGGGTGTCCTCGGGCTCCACCAGCTCGACCGCGTCGGCGTTGCGCCGGGCGAAGTCACGCACCAGCTCGAGCCCGGCCCCGGTCACCTCGCGGTAGGTGCCCACGTACCGCTCGCGGTCGCGCAGCACCTCGCAGGCGAGCGTCTCGCAGAGCACCGAGTTGGCGATGGTGGAGAAGAACTTGCGGCGCATGCAGGCTTCGACGAACTCCGGCGAGCCGTAGAGCCAGCCGACCCGCAGCCCCGGGAAGCCGTACACCTTCGACAGGCTCGACACCGACACCACCCGGTCGCTACGCAGCGCCGGCGAGCCCGCCAGGTCCAGCCGGTACTCCTCGTCCAGCAGCAGGTGGGCGCCGGTGCGCTCGGCCAGCTCCAGCAGGACGCCGAGGTCGGCTTCCGCGATCCGCCGACCGGTCGGGTTGCAGGGGGAGTTGACCACGATCAGCCGCAGGTCGGGCCCGGCGCAGGCGAGGGCGGCCTCGATGTCGAAGGACAGGTCGGGCCGGTAGCCGACGGCGTCGACCCGGCAGCCCAGGTCGGCCGGGATGTCCCAGGACTGCTGCCAGCCCGGGCGGAAGGTGATCACCTGCGCGCCGGGGGTCAGCAGCGTGGCGTACACCAGGTAGAGCGCCTGCTGGGCGCCCTGGGTGATCAGGACCGAGTCGGCGGTGCCGCCGTAGAGGCCGGCCACCGCCTCGCGCAGGGCGAGGATGCCGCGGTCGTGTCCGTAGTCGAGGCTCAGCTCGTCGGGGACGGTCAGCTCGCGCATCGTCCAGGGGCGCATGTTGCTGCCGCCGAGGTCGATGTCGAAGCGTCCGGCGGCGTCCTGGAACACCCAGCGCTGCATGGGGTATCCGGCGGTCATACCGTCGCTCCCGCAGGCTGGTCGGTGGCGACAGCGGCAGCAGGGGCCCGGCCGTGCGCGCGCAGCCGGGCGGCCAGGGCGGGTGCGAAGAACCCCTTCGCCACCTGCTCGGCGCCGCCCGTCATGGTGATCCCGCCGTCCTCGGCGATGCTGATGTCGATGCTGCCGCCGGGCATCAGGACCTCGACCCGGCGGTCCACCAGGCCCAGGCGCGCGGCGACCGCGGCCGCCGCGCAGGCGCTGCTGCCGGAGGCGAGGGTGTAGCCGGCGCCGCGCTCGTAGACCTCGATCCGCACCGTGGCGCGGTCCAGCACCTGCATGAACTGCACGTTGGTGGCCTGCGGGAAGCGCTGGTGACGCGCGATCAGCGGGCCCAGGCGCCGGGCCAGGTCGGCGTCGACCTCGGGCAGCGGGACCACGGTGTGCGGGTTGCCGTTGTTCAGCGAGGTGACGGTGAACCGCTCCTCGCCCACGGTGAGCGGGACGGAGACCGCCAGGCCGGCCGGCGCGCCGCCGTCCTCGGCCAGCAGCGGGACGTCGGCGGCGGCGAAGCCGGGCTGTCCCATGGCGACCTGGACCACCCCGGCGGCCAGGTCCAGGATCCGCACGGCGACCTCGCCGGACTCGGTCAGGACGGTGAACTCCTCTTCGGTGAAGTGGGGTTGACCGTCTTCCTCAGCAAGATACAGCGCGAACAGCCGCAGCCCGTTGCCGCTGCGGCCGCAGACGCTGCCGTCCGAGTTGAACATGCGCAGCCGCACCGGGACACCGGGACGCGGCTGCTCCAGCGGGCCGAACAGCACGCCGTCGGCGCCGACGCCGAAGTGGCGGTCGCAGAGCAGCCGGACCGCGTCGGGAGAGGGGGTGAAGTCACTGTGCCGGGGGTCGATCACCAGATAGTCGTTGCCCAGCGCTTGGTACTTGGCGAAGTCGGTCATGGCCCCGTCTCTTGTGGTGTCCGGTCGATGGCCTGCGGGTGCGGCCCGTTCCCCCGCGGATCGCGCGGGGGAACGGGCCCGGCACCTCTCTCCTGGAGCGGTGGCTCAGCTCTCCTGGTCGGTCAGCGCCGCCTCGTCGTGCTCGTCGCCGTACCACTTCTCGGCCCAGCGGGAGAAGGCGATGATCACGATGTCGCGGTGGCCCGGCCGGCCGTCCGCCGACAGCACGTCGGTCACGTCGTGCGCCAGCCCGCGGTCGTCCAGCAGCACGGCCTGCCCCGGCTCCAACGTGCCGGTCCAGAAGGGCGCTTCGTCGCCCTCGTGCCACAGCCGGGTCATCCCGCCGGCCACGTTCTCCTTGTTCAGCACGGCGATCATGACGAACTCGTGGCCGTCGTGGTGGACGCCCTCGGGGGTGAGCGGCCCGGGCTTGCCGCCGTCCGCCTTGGTCCGGTTCTGGTGGACGTTGATCTGCCAGGCCTCGGAGCGGTCGAGCCCGAGCTCCTTGACGCCGAAGGCGATCAGCGGGGTGAAGTCCACCTTGATCGGCTCGTAGACGCGGCGGATGCCGCCGCCCACCGAGTTGAACTTCTTGAACGTGGTGTAGTCGCGGTGGGCGAGGCGCTCGAACGTCCAGTCCGCCGCCCCGGCCGGCTCGAGCTTGTACTGTGAGAAACGCTTGAAACGGGTGCCGTTGCCCATGTACTCGTCGACCGGGCAGTCGTCATAGCTCGGAAGAAGGTCCGGCTCGATCTCCGGCAGGTCGATGACGGTGAATCCCTGGCTACCGAGGGGCATGGTGATGCCTTTCATGATGCTCATGCTGCGAACGAGGACGGTGTCCCATGACGGGAGATCAGGCGGCGATCATCGGCATGCGCTCGTCGAGGTAGGCCGCGGAGGCGTTCAGGCGCCAGAGGATGCCGCGCGCGATGGCGCGGCGCATCTGCTCGGACTCCGCGGCCGGCAGCACCACGTTGTGGAACCAGCCCTGGGCGTGCTGGGAGTCGATGGTGATGTGCAGCTTGTGGTAGGTGATGCCGACCTCGGGCAGCCCCAGCCGCTCCCAGGCGTGCACCACCTGCACGAAGCGGTCGGGAGCCATCCACTCGGTCATGCCGAGGTAGCCGACCGCCTCCGGGTACAGGGTGCGGTACCGGCAGAGCATGACCGCCAGGTTGCCGTTGAGCAGCGAGTTGGCCGTCAGCGCGCTCTCCAGCTCGCTGTCGGGGATGTCGAAGACCTCGAAGATCTTGTTGAACAGGTGGGTGTGGACCTGCTCGTGGTCCCCGTTGCCCATCTCGTCCCAGAAGTTGGCGGCGATCTCCATCTTCGCCGCGCCGGCGGTGCCGACCTGCATCATCGCGAGCAGGTCGTCGAACCGGCCGTCCACCACCGACTCCTGCATCACGTAGTTGCGCAGGTCGTCGGTGGTCGCCTGGTTGCGGACGAACTCGTGGTAGTAGGGGTGCTTGTAGACCCGGTGCTCGCGGGCCAGCTGCTTGAGCCAGGACAGGTAGGCGCGGGGCTCGGCAGGGGCCTGGTCGATCAGGCCGGGCTCGATCAGCCGGTCCTGGGCCTCGGCCGTGGCGGCCTCCAGCAGCCGGGTGATCTCATGGATGGCCGAGGAGCCCTCGGCGGTGGGCTGGTCGGTCAACTGCGTGTGCATCCGGTAGATCCGGTCCAGCAGGAACTGCTGTGCGTACAGGGCCGCCCCGTCGTTCTTCGCCGCGGCCGCGTTGATGGCGGTCACCTGGTCGAGGATCCGCAGGCGCTCGGCGCCGGTGAGCGCGGCGTCCACCGTCTCGGGCGCGGAACGGAGCCATCCGGTGATCTCGTCGACGACGGACCGCAGGTCGGAGTCCGACGCTGTCAAGGATGCAGAGTGTCCGGTGATGGGCGTAGCAGACATAGAAGACCCCCTGAGCAATTGAAAAGCAACTGTGCGTCAGCGCGATCGGCGCTTGATGACTTTCAGTGACATTCGTTGTGGGGCGCCCTGATCGGGGCTCAGCCCCAGCCGGTGTCGCCGGCCGGTGCGCCCGTGGTTGGGGCGCTCTGACCGGCCATCAGTGCGGAGTCCTGCCGCACCGTCCGCACGGTGCGCGGGACCGATCCGGCGGCGGTCGGGCCCGCCATCGATGCGGCAGCGCCCTGGAAGGCGAAGGCCGTCAGGGCCACGGTGGCCAGCAAGGGAAAGAGTTGACGTTTCGTCATGACGCGAACTTCCGGAGAGGTGAGTGGCTCTACGCGGGACGGCACGCTGTCCCCCCGTCACCTCAAACATTTCATCCAGACAGTGGCAGGTCAGCAGCTACCGGGGATCATGTTCCTGGCAGGCGGGATTCAGAAGGGTGAACCAACTATGGGAAAGCTGGACATAGGTGACGAACTCCTGTCTACACTCGGTGCACCGGTCTTGACTGAGGATGCCGTTCGTATCTATCGGTACGCGGCCCGTCACGATCAGTTCCGATCGGTGGACCTCACCGACGCGTTGGAGCTCCCACCGGCGGCGGCGGACGAGGCGGTGGCGCTGCTGGTTCGACTGCGGCTGCTCCAACCGGCCGTCGACGGCGAGGGCTGGGTCTGTGTGGCCCCCGACTCCGCGGCCGCCCGCCTGCTGGCCCCGGCGGAGCAGGAGGCGCACCGGCGGCAACTCGCCCTCGAGGAGGTGCGCAGCACCCTGCGGGGCCTGGCGCCCGTCTACGCCTCCGCCACCCGGGGCGGCCGGCGCGGCTCGCTGGAGCTCATCACCGATGTGCACGCCGTCCGCGAGTTGCTCACCGAGCTGGCCGCCTGCTGCGAACACGAGGTGCTGACCTCACAGCCGGGCGGCGGCCGCCCGATCGACCACCTGGAGGACGCCGTCACCCGCGACGAGGACATGCTGCGCCGCGGCGTCGGCATGCGCTCGATCTACCAGCACTCCGCCCGCTACAACCCGCCCGCCGTCGCCTACGCCGAACGCGTCGCCGCGCTGGGCGGTCAGGTCCGCACCCATGGCGACGGCCTCGTCCGGATGATCATCTTCGACCGGACCACCGGGATCATGGGAGTGCGCCAGTCCTCCGGCGCCGCCCTGGTGGTGCGCGACCCCGATGTGGTCGCCTTCATGATCGCCGCGTTCGACCGCGCCTGGCTGGCCTCCCTCGACTTCCCGACCGGCTACGCGCGCGAGGAGGCCAAGGCCGTCTCCAGGGACATCAAGCACGTGATCACCAAGCTGCTGGCCGAGGGTTTCGACGACAAGAGCATCGCCCGCCGGATCGGCGTCTCGGAGCGCACCTGCCAGCGCCACATCTCCGAGATCATGACCCAACTGGGCGCCGCCTCCCGCTTCCAGGCAGGCTTCCTGCTGCGCGGCGGACTGCCCGACGGCGACGACCCGCAGCCCCGGAGGTCCTGACCGGTGTGCCCTGCTGACCAGACGTCGAGCAGCGGCCTCCGCGCCGCACGACCTGCCAAGGTCGTACGCGACCAGAACGCGGCTGACGGCGCGTCGAAGACGCACCGTCAGCGTGATCGGGTGGAGCTCAGCTGTGCTGGAGCGGGCGGTCCGCGAGTCGCTCCGCCAAGCCGAAGAACGACCCCGCCTTCTCCAGCGCCTCGGCATCGGTGAGGATCTGGCCGGGAGAGTTGGCGTAGCCGAGCAGCGAGCCACCCCACCGCATCGCCATGTAGTCGGCGCTGTTGCGCAGCGTCCCGAGCAGCGGGTCGGCCACGCTCTGGTCGTCGGTCGCGAGCGCGCTGATCGCCCACATCGTCTTGCCGCCCATCCGGGGCTTGAAGTCCAGGCCCGCCACGCGCATCCACCCCGACCAGTGGTCCAGGTAGAGCTTGGTGCTGGCCGAGACGCTGTACCAGTAGAGCGGCGAGGCGATCACCAGGTCGGTGGCGGCCAGGGTGGCGTCGAGCAGCACCCGGGCCTCGTCGACCGGGTCCGGATAGATGCCTTCGCCGTCGTGCCGGCGGTCCTCGAAGGCCGGGAGCGCCAGGTCGCTCAGGCGCAGCCACTGCTGCTGCACGTCCGCCGGCAGGCCCGCCGCCGCGCGGCGCGCGAGCGTCTCGGTGTTGCCACCCTGGCGGGCGCTGCCCAGCAGGAAGAGGAACTTCCGGTCACCGGGCTCGGTTGCTTCAAGCATGCTCTGACATCTCCTCATGGTCGGCGCTATGAGTTGGAAGGCCGAGGCCCACCGGGGTGTTCCCGCTCGTGCCGTCGTACCAGTTCACGGGGCCCGCGCAGCTCTCCGGCCGGGCGATCGCCGCCAGCGCGGACCCGGCCGGCGGCAGGTCCTGCACCAGCCAGCCGCCCGGTGCGCGCAGGGCGTCGCGCAGCAGTTCGACCCGCACCACGGTGGGCCCGCGCGATGGCACCAGCACCTGGTGCGGCGCGGTGGCGCGCGGCAGGCCCGCCGCCTTCATGACCGCCTGCTTGCGGGTCCAGGCCCGCACGAAGGCCGCGTCGCGCGCGCCGCCGGACAGCGTCCGCACCTGCCGCTGCTCCTCCGGTGCCAGACACCGGTCGATGAGTCCCTCGGTGTCGAACCCGCGGACGTGTTCGACGTCCACCCCGATCGGGTCGTCGACCGCCAGCCCGAGCACCCACAGATCCTCGGACCGGGCGACGCTCAGGCAGACGCGCGGCTGCGACGTCTCCACCACGAGCTGCGGGTAGCTGCCGCTGTCCCGCGCCGCGGACCGGCCGGCGCCCAGCCGGATCTCGCCGGGGCCGGTGTCCAGGTAGCCGGCCAGCACCCTGCGGACCGCGGCCCAGGCGGCGACGTAACGGCGCCGGTCCTCGGGGCTGAAGAACCTGGTACATCGGCTCCGCTCGGTGTCGGAGAGCAACGTCAGGTCCTGGACCGGATCGGACGAACTCCCGTCGCCGAGCCAGACATGCGCCGCACCCCGCAGCGGCAGGGGGTAGCCGCTCAGCACGCGATCAGCCGTTCCCGTGCACGCTGTGGCGCACGGCGGCGATGGCGGCGTCCACGGCGCGGGCGTCGGTGCCGCCGCCCTGGGCCACGTCGTCCTTGCCGCCACCGCCACCGCCGAGCGTCTTGGCGGCGGTGCGGACCAGTTCACCGGCCTTGACGCCGCGCGCGCGGGCCTCCTCGTTGGTGGCGATCACGGTCAGCGGACGGTCGTTCACCACCGTGAAGGCCGCGACCACGGCCGGACGCGAGCCCAACCGGTTGCGCACATCCAGGACCAGCTTGCGCAGCTCGTCCGCGCCGACACCGTCGGCGACCCGGGCCGCGACCAGCGCCACACCCCGCACGTCCTCGGCCGAGTCGGCCAGACCCGCCGCTGCGGCCAGCACCTTCTCCGCGCGGAACCGCTCGATCTCCTTCTCGGCGTCCTTCAGCTTGCCGAGCATCGCGGAGATCTTCTCCGGCAGCTCCTCCGGACGGCCCTTGACCAGCTCGGTCAGCTGCGCCACCACCGTGTGCTCGCGGGCCAGGAACTTGTAGGCGTCCACGCCGACCAGCGCCTCCACCCGACGCACCCCCGAGCCGATCGAGGACTCGCCGAGCAGCTTCACCAGACCCAGCTGGGCGGTGTTGCCGACATGCGTGCCACCGCACAGCTCCTTGGAGAAGTCGCCGATGGTCACCACCCGCACCGAGTCGCCGTACTTCTCGCCGAACATCGCGATCGCACCCTGCTTGCGGGCCTGATCCATCGTCATCACCTCGGCCGTGACGTCGAGTTCACGCGTCAGCACCTCGTTGATCCGCTGCTCGACATCCACCAGCACGCTGCCGGGCACCGCGGCGGGCGAGCCGAAGTCGAACCGGAACCGGCCCGGCGCGTTCTCCGAGCCGGCCTGCGCGGCCGTGGGACCCAACGCGTCACGCAGCGCCTGGTGGGTCAGGTGGGTGGCGCTGTGCGCACGGGAGACGGCCCGACGGCGCTCCAGGTCGAGCCGCGCGTAGGCGTGGGCGCCGACCACCACCTCGCCCACCAGCACCGAGCCCTTGTGCACGATCACCCCGGGCACCGGCTGCTGCACGTCGCGGATCTCCACCACGGCACCGGAGTCGAGCCGGATCCGGCCGTGGTCGGCGAGCTGGCCACCGCCCTCGGCGTAGAACGGGGTGCGGTCCAGGACCAGTTCGACCTCGTCGCCCTCCTGCGCGGCCGGCGCCGGCACGCCGTCGACCAGCAGGCCCACCACGGTGGCCTCGCCCTCGGTGGCGCTGTAGCCGGTGAAGACGCAGGCGCCGGAGCGGTCGGCCACCGCGCGGTAGGCGGAGACGTCGGCGTGGCCCAACTTCTTGGCCCGGGCGTCCGCCTTGGCGCGGTCGCGCTGCTCCTGCATCAGCCGGCGGAAGCCGTCCTCGTCCACCGCGAGGCCCTGTTCGGCGGCCATCTCCAGGGTGAGGTCGATCGGGAAGCCGTAGGTGTCGTGCAGTTGGAAGGCCTTGGCACCGGCGAGCACCGTGGCGCCGCCCGACCTGGTCTCGGCGACGGCCGTGTCCAGGATGGCGGTGCCGCTGCGCAGGGTCTGCAGGAACGACGCCTCCTCGGCGACGATCACCGTCTCGATCCGCTGCCGCTCCGCGAAGAGCTCCGGATACTGCGGGCCCATCGCCTCGATGGTCACCTCGGTCAGCGACCGGGCGACCGGCTCGGTGGCGCCCAGCAGGCGCATGTTGCGGATCGCGCGGCGCAGGATCCGGCGCAGCACGTAGCCGCGGCCCTCGTTGCCCGGGGTCACGCCGTCGGCGACCAGCATCACCGAGGTGCGGATGTGGTCGGCGACCACGCGCAACGAGACGTCGCTCTTCTCGCCGGCGCCGTAGCGGTGGCCGGTCAGCTCGGCGGCCCGGCCCAGGATCAGCCGGCTGGTGTCGATCTCGAAGAGGTTGTCGACGCCTTGCAGGATGGTGGCCAGGCGCTCCAGGCCCAGGCCGGTGTCGATGTTGCGGGCGGGCAGGTCGCCGAGGATCTCGAAGTCGTCCTTGCCGGTGCCGGCGCCGCGCTCGTACTGCATGAAGACCAGGTTCCAGATCTCCATGTACCGCTCGCCGTTGACGGCCGGACCGCCCTCCTCGCCGTAGGCGGGGCCGCGATCGTAGTTGATCTCCGAGCACGGGCCGCACGGTCCCGGCACGCCCATCGACCAGAAGTTGTCGGCCTTGCCCAGGCGTTGGATCCGCTCGGCCGGCACGCCCACGACCTCGCGCCAGATCTGCTCGGCCTCGTCGTCGTCCTGGTAGACGGTGATCCAGAGCTTCTCCGGCTCCAGGCCGTAGCCGCCGTCGGCCACCGAGGAGGTCAGCAGCTCCCAGGCGAGCTTGATGGCCCCTTCCTTGAAGTAGTCGCCGAAGGAGAAGTTGCCGCACATCTGGAAGAACGTGCCGTGCCGGGTGGTCTTGCCGACCTCCTCGATGTCCGGCGTCCGCACGCACTTCTGCACGCTGGTGGCCGTGCTGAAGGCAGGCTTGACCTCGCCCAGGAAGTACGGCTTGAACGGCACCATGCCCGCGTTGACCAGCAGCAGGGTGGGGTCGTCGGCGACCAGGGACGCCGACGGGACGACGGTGTGTCCGCGCTCCTCGTAGAAGCGCAGCCAGCGGCGGCGGATCTCTGCCGACTCCATCAGTGGTTCCTCCAGATGAACAAGGTCGCGGGTGTCACTAGGGCCTCTACGGCGGATCTTTTCGGATCGGCGCGCGGGCCACAGGCCTTCGGCCCGAAGGTGCCCTTTCGGGCCGAAGGCCGGGGGGAGCCGCTGGCCCGGAAAGATCCGCCACACACGCCCTAGGGCGTGGCCACGGCGTCACGGCGCCGAGCCCGGATCGCCCGCGCCATCTCGTCGCGCCCCTCGGCGAGCAGGCGGCGCAGGGCCGCGGGCAGGTCCGCGCGGGCGAGGCAGGCGTCCGCCGAGGCCAGGGTCGACTCGCCGATCGCTCCCGAGGGGAACGCGTCCCGGGCGAAGCGCTGGGCCATGCCGCCGGCCCAGTCGGACCAGACCTGGGCGATCTCGGCGAAGTAGCGGTCGGCGAAGGGCACCAGCAGGTCCCGGTGGTCGGGCTCGGCGAAGCCTTCGAGGGTGGCCCGCAGCAGGCTGTTGGGCAGTGCGCCGGAGCGGATCCGCTGCCAGGCCGCCTCCTTGGCGTCGGCGGTCGGGATCGCCGCGGTGCAGACGACCGCGTGGCGCTCGCCGGCCGCCGAGCCGTCGGCGCGCAGCTCCGCGTCGATCTCGGCGGCTCCGGCGGCCCCGCACGCGACCAGCCGGCGGAGCACCGCCCAGCGCAGGTCGGCGTCGACCGTCAGGCCCTCGGGCCGCCAGGTGCCGTCCAGGATGCCGCGGAGCACGGCGAGCTGCGCGGGCGCCACGGCCACCCCCAGGAGCGCCTGTAGGTGGACCAGTTGCAGGTCGGAGCCCGGCTCGGCCGTCTCCAGCAGCTGGTGGGCCGCGGCCGCGAGCGTCTGCCGGCCGATCGGCTGCCAGTGCGGCGCCGCGTAGTCGTGCACGGCCTTGCGCGCCTGGTCGACGAGGGTCTGCGCGAGCGTCGCGTCGGTGACCGAGCGCAGGCCCGACACGACGAGGCGGACGTAGTCGCGGGCCGGCAGTTCGCCGTCACGGGTCATGTCCCAGGCGATCGTCCAGGCCTGTGCCGCGGCCAGCGGATCACGGATCTCGCCGAGGTGGCCGAGGAGGGTCGCCAGCGACCGCTCGTCGAGCCGGACCTTGGCGTAGGTCAGGTCGTCGTCGTTGAGCAGCGCCAGGTCCGGACGCGGCTCGCCGACCAGTTCGGGCACCTCGGTGCGGGCCCCGACGACGTCGAGCACGACACGGCGCCGCCGCACGATGCCGCCGGGCCCGCGGTCGTAGAGGCCGATCGCCATCCGGTGCGCGCGGAGCACCGGTTGCTCCTCGGGGGCCTCCTGCACGACGGTGCAGCCGGTGACCCGGCCGGCCTCGTCGTACGCCCACTCGGCCCGCAGGGTGTTGACGCCGGAGGTCTCCAGCCACTGCTTCGACCAGGCGGCGAGATCGCGCCCCGAGGTCTCCTCCAGCGCGGCCAGCAGGTCGGCCAGCGTCGTGTTCCCCCAGGCATGGCGGCGTACGTACCGCCCGATCCCCGCCAGGAAGTTGTCCCGACCGACGTAGGAGACCAGCTGCTTGAGCACCGAGGCGCCCTTGAGATAGGTGATCCCGTCGAAGTTGACCTCGGTGGCCGCGATGTCGGGGATGTCCGCGGCGATCGGATGCGTCGAGGGCAACTGGTCCTGCCGGTACGCCTCCGCCTTGCGCAGGTTGGCGAACGTCGTCCAGGCGCCGGTCCACTCGGTGGCCTCGGTCTGGGCGAGCACGCCCGCGTAGGTGGCGAACGACTCGTTGAGCCACAGGTCGTCCCACCACCGCATGGTCACCAGGTCGCCGAACCACATGTGCGCCATCTCGTGCAGCAGGGTCTCGGCCCGCCGTTCGCGCAGCGCCGCGGTGGCGCGCGAGCGGAAGACGTACTTCTCGTTGACCGTGACGCACGCGGCGTTCTCCATCGCGCCGACGTTGAACTCGGGTGCGAAGACCTGGTCGTACTTGGCGAACGGGTAGGGGGTGCCGAAGACGTCGTGGAAGAAGTCGAAGCCACGCTTGGTGATGTCGAAGAGGACGTCGGCGTCGAGGTGCTCGGCCAGCGAGGCGCGGCAGAGCAGCCGCAGCGGGAACTCCCGTCCGTCCTGCGCCCGGTAGTGGTCCCGGGCGACCGCGTACGGGCCCGCCACCAGCGCCAGGGCGTAGCTCGGTAGCGGCTCGGTGGGCGGGAAGTGCCAGGTCGTGGCGGACCCGGCGGACTGCGCCGGCCGGTCGGGGGCCGCGTTGGAGAGCACCTCCCAGCCGGTGGGCGCGATCACGGTCAGCTCGAACTTCGCCTTGAGGTCGGGCTGGTCGAAGCAGGCGAAGACGCGCTGCGCGTCGGCGGTCGCGAACTGGCTGTAGAGGTAGACCCGGTCGTCGACGGGGTCGACGAAGCGGTGCAGACCCTCGCCGGTGCGCGAGTAGCGGCAGTCGGCCTCGACGCGCAGCTCGTTGCGGGCGGCGAGGCCCGGCAGCGCGATCCGGCCCGGCTGCACAGTGCCCGGCTGCGTGGTGCCCTGTTGCGCAGTGCCCGCCAGCCGCTCCCCGTTGAGGACGACGTCGTGGACGTCGGCGCCGGCGAGTTCGATGAAGGTGCCCGCCCCCGGCTCCGCGCAGGCGAAGCGCACGGTGGTGGTGGAGCGGAAGCTGTCCGGGCCCCGGGTCAGGTCGATCAGGACCTGGTACGAGTCGACGGAGAGGATCGCCGCGCGCTCCCGTGCCTCACCCTGGGTCAGATTGCCTGCCACGCCGCGTCCTTCGTGGCGGTCGCCGACCCGGCCCGGTCCGCCGGAGCCGGATCGGGGGTGTGGAACACGGTCGTCGTGCGGAAGGTCCCGGCGCGCACGACGCCGGCGGAGTCCTCCAGTGCGCGGACGTAGGACCCGGCGTAGCCGGAGGGGAGCAGGAACAGGCCCCAGGTCGCGGTCCACTCGCTGAGCTCACCGGTGTCGGGGTCGACGACCGTCTCGGGGCGGGCGCCGACCCGGCGCTGGACGATGAAGCCCGCGTCGACGGAGGCGTCGAGCGTCTCCTGCCACTCCCGGTCGGTGCTCTCCCAGCCGGCCACGATGCCCGCGCCGCCGTAGTCGGCGCGCGGCTTGAGGATCAGCTCGTCGCGGTACTGGCGGCAGTGGTCGACCAACTCGGGCGTCAGCATCCGGGTCCAGGGCAGGATCCGGTCGACCAGTGCCGTCTCGGCGTCCGACAGGCCCGCGCGCACCCGTGGGTCCGACATCAGCGCCATGGCGCCCTTGTTGCCGAACAGCGCGCTCTGCGGTGTGGTCCACAGGACGACGCGGCCCTCCTCGTGGGCGCGCAGGACCGGTTCGAGGTCGCGCGCCCCGTCCGGGTCGTCCACGATCTCGTTGGGGGTGAAGTACCGCAGCACCACGTCGATCCGGCGGCCGTGCAGGTGCAGGCGACCGTCGACCTCCTCGAGCTGCCCGATCTCGCCGACGACCAGGTCGATGCCGGCGCGGGCCATCATCTCCGCGAAGGAGCGGGCCAGGTGGTTGGTGCCGGTCAGGCCGCCGTTGTGCTCGACGTAGGCGACGACCGGCTCGGCGCCGTCGGTCAGCGGGAGTGCCACCTCGCGCAGCGTCTGGGCCAGCCGTTCGCCGGTGTGGACGTAGCCGAGGCCCTGCTCGTCGGCGAAGTCGCGGAAGGCCGGCACCTCCAGCAGCGTGCGGGCGAGTTCGGCGCGGTCCGTCCCGCCGAGCGTGCTGCCGACGTTCAGCTCGAAGAGCTTGAACGACTCGCCGTCGTGGCTGAGGTCGGCGCGCCCGTAGAGCGCGGGCCGGTCGGCCAGCCGGCGCATGACGGCCGCCCGGGGCCGGTCGATGCCCAGCGCCTCGCAGTAGCGGCCCAGGTCGCCGTCGAAGAGGCGCTGCGGGATCGAGAACAGCAGCTCGAAGAAGACGGCGAGGTCGTCGGCGAAGGAGCGGATCTCGGTCTCGGGGACGAAGAACGGCCGCGGCAGCAGGACCTTGCCGAAGGCGTTGGCGAACGCCTCGGGGAGCTTCGCGTCCCGCACCGCGTCCAGCAGGCCGCGGTCGCCCGCCAGGGTCCGTCGCAGGTAGGTCTCGTTGACAGTCACGGGAGTTCAGTCCTGTCCGTAGGGGTTGTCGTTGCGCCTCGCTCCGGCCGGCGACGTCACAGCGCCGGCTCCAGCACCTTGGTCTCGGCCTGGGGCGGGTTGACGCGCCGCTCGACGGCGGCCGTCAGCCGCACCGTCGCGGCGGCGGTGATCAGGCCGACCACCGCGCAGCCCCACCAGAGGGCGGCCGGGCCGACCGTGGTGAACAGGCCGACGGCGATGATGGGCGCGGCGAGCCGCGCGGTCGACCAGACCCAGCTGAGCGCGCCCTGGTAGCGTCCGCGCGCCTCCTCCGGGGCGATGTCGGCGACGATCGCGCCGGCCACCACGCCGTTGACGACCTCACCGAGCGACCAGATCGCGACGGTCGGCAGGTACTGCCAGGCCTGGTGGGCGAGCCCGGTGGAGGCCACGCCCAGACCGATCAGAGCCCACGAGGCGGCCAGCACCTTCACCCGCGGCAGCTTGGCGAGCCGCCCGTAGAGCACCGGCTGCAGGGCCACCACCAGCGCCGCGTTGGCGACACCGACGAGCCCGTAGACCGCGGGTGACAGGCCGTTGTCGCGGATCGCGAGCGGGATGGTGAACTCGGTCTGGGTGTAGATGGTGATGCCCAGCACGCTGAGCCCCAGGTAGGCGACCATCAGCCGGTCGCGGAAGACCACGCCGTACCCGCCGCTCGCCTTGGCGACCTTCGGCCTGGGCAGGTCCTTGGGGATGCCGACCAGCACGATCGCCGCGTAGAGCAGGCAGGTCGCGCCGTCCAGCAGGAACAGCAGCCAGAAACCGCGCGCCGCGAGGTAGCCCGCGCCGGCGCTCGCCACCGCCGTACCGATGTTGAATCCCCAGTGCAGCAGGCTGAACGCCTTGCCGCGCAGCTCCGTCCCGACCACGTCACCGACCAGCGCGGAGGCGGCCGGACGGTAGATGCCCGAGGTCAGCCCGAGCAGCGCGGCGGCCACGCCCAACGTGAGCGGACCGGGTGCGGCGAGCAGCGCGCCGAGACCGGCGGGGGTGGCGACCAGGCCGATGATGACCGCGGGCCGGCGGCCGATCCGGTCCGCCAGCGAGCCGCCCAGCATCGGGCCGAACATCCCGCCGACCCCGAGGGCCACCACGATGCCGCCGGTCTGCGCGGTGGTGATGCCGCGTGAGCCCAGGTAGAAGACCAGGAACGGGACGACCATGGTGCCGATCCGGTTCGCGATCATCCCGGCGAAGACGATCCAGAACGGGCGGGGCAGGCCGCCGAAGTTGGCCGCCAGCGCGCTGCGCAAACGTGGTGAGCTGCTCATTTCGCTTCCTTGTGGTTGATGGGAGTTGGCATGCCCGCTCCAGTGGCCAGCCTCCCTCAGGTCCCAAGTCAGGGGCCAGCGCCAGCCGGTGGTGACAAGTCGGATCGCACTTCTTCCTACCGTCGTCGTCCCGACGGGAGCCGGCCCGGCCGCGCGCCCCACCGGGGAGGAGCGGAGCGCGCGGGCCGGGCCGGCTCAGGGGGCTCAGTAGTGCAGCACCCCGGCGGTGCGGGTGTTCTTGTACGCCGTGACGCCGATCACCGGGCTCTCGAAGGCCGGCACCGCGCGCGCGTACGCACCGGCGTAGCCGCCCGGGGTGTAGAAGAGACCCCAGGCCGCCTGCCAGTCCTCCTGCTGGCCGGTCAGCGGGTCGACCACCGGCTCGGAGCGCGGCACCACCCGCTCCTGCACGATCGCGCCCTCGACCACGCCCCGCTCCAGCGCCTCGGACCACTCCTGCTCGGTGCTGGTCCAGCCCGCGATGACGCCGACACCGCCGTAGAAGGCGTTCGGCTTGAGGATCAGCTCCTCGCGGTGCGCGCGGGCGTACGCGAGCAGCTCGTCGTGCTCGATCGACGGCTCGCCCTTCAGCGAGCGGGTCCACGGGAGCACCCGGTCGATCAGCGTCAGCTCCTCCTCGGAGAAGCTCGACCGGTGGCGCGGGTCTGAGAGCAGCGCCAGGCACGCCTTGTTGGCGAACAGGTTGCTCTCCATCGGGGTGAACAGGAAGACGGTGCCGGCCTCGTGGGCCCGGAAGACCGGCTCCACCAGCGCGGCGCCGTGCTCGTCCCCGATGATCTCCTCGACGGTGAAGCAGCGCAGGATGACATCGACCGGCGTGTCGCCGAGGTGCAGCTTGCCGTCGCGGTCCTCGACGTCGCCGATCTCGGCGACGTGGAAGTTCACGCCGAACCCGCGCATGACGTCGCGGAAGGTGTTCCAGTGGCTGGCGTAGTTGGCGAGCCCGCCGGGGCCTTCGAGCAGGGCCACCACCGGCTCACGACCGGCGGCGATCGCGGCACCCGCCTGCACCAGGGTCTCGGCGACCGCGCGGCCGGTGTGGGTGTACCCGAGGCCGTGCTGCGCCGCGAAGGCCGCGAACGGCTCGGCGTCCAGCAGCGCGCGGGGGATCTCGCCGGCCCGGTCGGCGCCGCCGACCTCGCTGGCGATCCCGATCTCCAGGAGCTTGAAGGAGGTGCCGTTGTGGTACATGTCCGCGCGACCGTAGCGGGGCGGGGTGACGCCGCCGAGCCGGATGATCAGCTTCTTGCGCTCCTCGTCGATGCCCAGGGCGTCGCAGTAGCGGTCGAGATCACCGTCGAACAGCCGCTTCGGCAGCGAGGTGATGATGTCGAACAGCCCGAGGACGTCGTCCGCGAACGCCTCGATCTCGCGCTTCTCGATGAAGAGCGGCCTGGACAGGTACGACCCGGTCCAGTTGGCGAGCGCCGGGTCGCGCTCGACCTCGCCCATGATGCCGGGCAGCGCGCTGCCCTCGGCGAGGCTCTCCTTGTTGTACAGCTCAGTGATGCGGTCCGTCATGACGAACCCTCCGGTTCTGCTCGGCCGTTGACTGGTGGGGGTGCAGCGGGTCGTCAGTCGACGACGTGCATGCGGGTGAGGTTCGGGACGAAGTACTGCGCGCTCAGGAAGAGTCCGCCGACCCGCGGGCCGAACAGGGTGAACTGGCGCTTGTAGTAGACCGGGATGACCGGCGCGTGCTCGGCCATCAGGCGGCGGTCCAGCTCGGCGTAGCCCTCGGCGACGGCCGCCCGGTCCGGCTCCTGGGCCAGGCGGGCGATCTCCTCGGTGATCGCGGCGTCGTCGAAGTAGGAGAGGTTCATGTTGCCGCCGTCGGTGATCCGGTCACCGCGGAAGAGCACGTCGAACACGCCCGAGGCGTCCGGGAAGTCCGGCCCCCAGACGCCGTAGATCAGGTCGCAGTCGTTCTCCGGGTCGCCCATCAGGCTGTAGAAGGCGGCCTTGTCGACCGGCCGAAGGACGATCTCGAAACCGGCCCGCTCCAGGGCCTGCTTGACCGCCGGTGCGACCGGACGGTTCGGGTCGGTGTCCGGGTAGGCGAAGACCAGCGGTCGCAGCTCCTTGCCCGCGATCAGCTCCTTGGCCTTGACCGGGTCGCCGTTGGGCCCGGACGGGTAGACGTCGTGGTGCCGGTAGCCCGGGACCATCGGCGCCAGGATCGTGGTGCCCGGCTGCGCCCCGGCCTCACCGCCGGCCAGCTCGACGCAGGTGCCGCGGTCGAAGGCGTAGTTGAGCGCGCGCCGGACGTCGACGTCGGTGACCCGGCGGGTGTTGAGGTAGACGTACTGGAGGTAGGCCGTGGGACCGGCGATCACCCGGCGCAGCAGCTCGGGATCGGCCGCCACCTGGGCCACCTTGCCCTCGGCCACGTCGAAGGTCGCGATCGACAGGGCGTCGGCCTCGGTCGGCTCCAGCAGACGGTCCGTCTGCTGCTGCCGGGCGACCCCGAACTCCCAGCGGATCTCGTCCGGGTACTGGCTGCGGATCGGGTCGCTGGCCGGGTCCCAGTGCGGGTTGCGCTCCAGCAGGTAGTGGTCGTTCGGGACGAAGTCCCGGACCCGGTACGGCCCGGTGGCCAGCCACGAGGTCTCGTACCCGTCCCGGGTGTCCCGGTCCGCCGGGACCGGCGTCGTGGTGGTCGTGGTGGCCAGGAAGGGGAAGCCCGGGGTCGGCTCGGCCAGCGCGAAGACGATGGTGCGGGCATCGGGGGTGGTCACGCCCGGGGCGGGGGTGCCGTCCTGGTACGGGCCCTGGTAGCTCCGCTCCGGGTCCAGCGCCTGCTGGATGAACTGGGGTCCGTAGACGCCGTTCGAGGAGAACGACCGGGCCACCGCGTGCGCCACGTCGTACGAGGTGATCGGCGTGCCGTCCTCGAACTTCAGCCCCTCGCGCAGGGTGTAGGTCCAGGTCAGGCCGCCGTCGGTGGTGCGCCCGGTGTCGGTGGCCAGGTCGCCGACCAGCTTGCGGGGGCCGCCGTCCCAGCTCTCCAGGTAGCCGGTCAGGGTGCGGTGGAAGATGCCGGTGGCGACGCCCAGCGTGGTGCCGATGTACATCTGCGTCGGGTCCACGTGCTCCGGCGGCGCGTCCGCGAGGAGGGTGATCCGGCCGCCGCGGCGGGCTCCGGGCACTGCGGGAGCCGGCGTCGGCGACTGGCCCAGGTGGTCGATCTCGAACTGGTCGGACATGGCAGGACTCCAGTGGGGAAACGAAGGTACGGGTCGGCTGGTGCTCAGCGCGCGACGAGCGGGTCGAGCCGGTCGAGCCGGTCGAGGGCGGACAGCACGGCCGGCAGGTCCAGGCCGAGTTGGCCCATCACCTCGTCGTGGTCGCCGCCCTGGACGGGCCAGTCGTGGCCGGCGTTGACGCCGGTGACCTCGCACTGCGGCAGCAGCAGGGCCAGCGCCTCGGCCACCCCGCCCTCGCGCCGGTGCTCCTCGACGACCGTGAAGCGGGTGTGGCGCCGACTCAACTCGGCTGCCGCGGCGGCGAGATGATCGTGATCCAGGTAGGTGAGGTGGGCGTGTCCCAGCTCGGGGCGCAGCTCGCCCGCGGCCAGCGCGAGCCTGGTGCCCTCCTCGCCGACTGAGACCAGGCAGCTCGCGCCCGCCTCGCCCGGCTGCGCCCAGTTCACCAGCGGCAGCTCGTCGCCGTCCCGACTCAGGCTCTGGTACGTGGCGTTGCGGCCGGTCCTGAGGTAGTGCGGACGGCCCGAGCGGGCCGCCGACCGGATCACGGCGCGCATGTCCGCCTCGCCGTACGGGGCCGCGATGGTCACGCCCGGGATGCTGCGCAGGACGGCGAAGTCCTCCAGGCAGTGGTGCGTGGTGCCGAACCAGGCGCCGGAGACACCGGCGTAGGGCGCGACCACGGTGACCCCGGCGCCCAGGTAGCCCAGGGTGAGCTTGAGGCTCTCGGCCGCCCGGAGCGCGGCGAACGGCGCGAAGGTGCTGACGAACGGCTTGTAGCCGGCCACGGCGAGCCCGGTCGCCATGTCGATCATGGCGCCCTCGGCGATGCCGAGGTTGAAGAACCGGTCCGGGTGGGCGGCCTGGAACGGGTGGCCCTTGCCGCCCAGATCGGCTTCCAGGCAGACGATGGTGGGGTCGGTGGCGGCCAGCCGGGTGAGTTCGTCCCGGTAGGCGTCACGGCCGGAGAGGGTCATCGGATCATCCGCTTCCACTTGGCGGCGCGCGCGGCGTCGATGGTGACGTAGTGGGAGCCCGCCTTGCCCTCGACGGCGGGCACACCCTTGCCCTTGACGGTGTCGGCGATCACGGCGAGCGGCCGCTCGGCGGTGGACCGGTCGCCGGACAGCACCGCGCTCAGCGCGGTCAGGTCGTGCCCGTCCACCTCGGCCGTCTCGAAGCCGAAGGCGGCGAACCGCGCGGCCAGGTTGGGCAGCGGCGAGATGTCCCGCACCAGGCCGTCGTTCTGGCCGCCGTTGCGGTCCACCACCAGCACGAAGTTGCCCAGCCGCTGGGCGGCGGCGACCTGGCAGGTCTCCCAGACCAGGCCCTCCTGCAGTTCGCCGTCCCCCGCGACGGCGATGCCGAGCCCGCCCTGGCCGCCGAGGCGGCGGGCCAGCGCCCAGCCCGCCGCGTACGGCACACCGTGGCCCAGGCTCCCGGTGGGGAAGAGCACCCCGGGCACCTTGGGGCCCGGGTGGCCGGTGTACGGGTGGCCGAGCTGCCCGTACAGCGGGGCCGGGTTCTGCGGCAGGATCCCGCTGACGTGCAGTGCGGCGTAGAGCCCGGCGGCGGCGTGGCCCTTGCTGAGCACCACCTGGGTGCCGTCGTCGAGCTCGCAGCGGTGCAGCGCCGCGATCAGGATGTCCAGCACGGACAGGCTGCCGCCGAGGTGGCAGCCGCGCGGGCTGGCCGCCATGTCGATGACCAACTTGCGGGCCTGGACGGCCCGTTCGGCCAGTGAGGTATCGAGATCCAGTGTCGCGGTCATGCCCGGCTCCCTTCCGGGCGGGCGAACCACCGGGCGACCGCGTCGCTCAGGACCGAGCGCGCGGCGCGGTAGTCGGTGGCGGTGATCCGCTCGGCGTCGGTGTGGTCCAGCGTGGAGTCGCCCGGGCCGTACGCGACCATCGGGACGTCGCGCCAGGTGGTGGCGAGGGTGTTCATGTCCGAGGTGCCCTTCTTCACGACGTAGCGGGGGCGGACCCCCGACTCGCCGAACGCCCTGGTGAACGCCTTGACCAGCGAGGTCGACCGGCCGCCGGCGAAGCCGGGGGTGGCCCGCAGCACCTCGATCTCGACCCCCGGCCCTGCCTGGGCCAGCGCCGCCTCGCGCAGCGCGGCCAGGTCGGCGAGCGGCGGGATCCGGAAGTTGAGGATGCCGACGGCGCGGTGGCTCTGCCGGCCCGGCTCGCAGCGGATGTCGATCACCGCGCTGAGGGCGTCCGACGCCTCCTTCTCCACCGCCTCACGGATCCGCTCCAGCACCCGGACCAGGGCGTCGGGAGCGGAGACCGCGTCCATGCCGGCCGAGTGCCCACTGGTCACCGAGGCGGTGACGCGCAGCTTGAACAGCCCGAAGTACCCCAGCGTCAGCGTCTGCGAGCCGCTCGGCTCGCCGATCACGACGGCGTCGGCCGGGTAGTGGTCCCGGGCGTGGAAGGCGCCCTTGGAGGAGGAGATCTCCTCCTCGACCGCTCCCACCACCCGCAGTTGGCCGTCCGCGGGCAGTTCGGCCGTGGCCAGCACCTCCAGGAAGTTCACCAGGCAGCCCTTGGCGTCCACGCTGCCCCGCCCTGACAGCTCCTCGCCGAGCCACTGGACCGGCCAGCGGTAGGGGACGGTGTCCAGGTGGCCGAGCAGCAGCAGCCGGCGCGGGCCGCTGCCGCGGGTGGCGACCAGGTTGCCGACCTCGTCGATCCGCGCGTCGATCCCGCGCTCCTCGCACCAGTCGCGCAGGTACCCGGCGAGCTCGTGCTCGTCACCGGAGACGGACGGCACCGCGACCGCGCGGCTGAGCAGCGTCAGGTCGGCCGCCGGCTCGGTGGTGCGCCAGAAGCGCGTCCAGCCGGCCGGGTCCGCCATGGTGTGCGGTCCGGTGATGGCCACGTCGGCGGCCCCGGCCAGGGCCAGTTCGGCGGCCCGCACCTTCTGCCGCATCCGGCCGCCCGCGTAGCCTGCCGCCTCGCCCTGGTGGGCGTGCCGCAGCGTCGAGGACGGGTCGGACGGGTCGGTGAGCAGTCCGGCGGTGCCGGTCACCAGCCGCAGGTGGTCGGCGTCCAGCGCGTTGCTGAGCACCGCCGCCAGGACGTCGGCATCCACGTTCAGCGGGCTGCCGCCGTCCCGGTCCATGACCGGCGGCGAGAGGCAGACCACGTCGTACGCGTCCAGCAGCGCGTTCAGCCGCACCGTGTCGACCTCGTCCGGCAGGCCCACCCGGTGGTCGCGGACCACGCTCGGGCGGCCCTGGGCGTTCACCGTCTTGAGCGGCCGGTTGGCCCGCCCGGTGACCAGCCCGCTGCGGGCGGCCACCGAGGTGAAGACGGTCAGGCCGAGCGCGTGCAGGCCGGCCTCGACCGAGGGCAGCGTGACCCGCTCGTAGGCGTCCACCAGGTGCGGCATCTCGGCGGGCGGGCAGTAGCGCACCAGATCGCCGTTGGCGAGCCGCAGTTCGGGCATCGGACGGCCGATCGCACGGTAGTGCCGCTCGATCCCGACCGCACCGCCGGCCACCAGGAGCACCCGGGCACCCCGGGCGACCAGCGCGGCCAGCTCCTGGTGGATGGCGCCCCGGTCGAGCGTGGCGCTGCCCACCTTGACCACGTACAGCGGCCTCACGGTGACACCGCCGTCCGGGGCAGGCCCGCCGTCTCCTCGAACCCGCTGACCAGGTTCATCGCCTGGATCGCCTGCCCGGCAGCGCCCTTGATGAGGTTGTCGAGCGCGGTCACCGCGACGCACTGGTCGCCCTTGACCGCGATCGCCACCTCGGCGACGTTCGAGCCGACCACGGCCTTGAGCATCGGGAAGTCCTGCGGTGCCTTCGGCGCGGGCCGGACCCGGACGAACGGCTTGCCGACGTACGCCTTGGCGAACGCCCGCTTGACGTCCAACGCCGAGGTCTCGGGCCGCAGTTGGGTGTAGGCGGTGACCATGATGCCGCGCGGGACATCCAGGCTGTGGGTGGAGAAGCGCAACTCGGGCGCGGCACCGGTGAGTTCGGTGAGCGCCTGCCGGATCTCCGGGGTGTGCCGGTGACCGTGCAGCTTGTGCACCCGGAAGTTGCCCGAACGCTCGGCGGGTTGCTCCGTCCCGCCCCGACCGCCGCCGGTGGAACCGGTCTTGGCGTCGACCACGACGCCGGGCAGCACCAGCGAGTCGGCGAACAGCGGGTACAGGGCGTAGATGGTCGCCACCGCCATGCAGCCCGGCAGGTTGATGAAGCGACCCTCCGGCACGGCGCCCGACAACTCGGGCACGTAGTAGGCGAACTCCTCCGGAGCCGGCTGGGCGGCCGTCTTCGGGTAGTGCGTGCGGATCTCCTCGGGGTCGCGCAGCCGGAAGTCCCCGGCCAGGTTCAGCACCCGCTTGGCCCGCTCCGCGAGCAGCGGCAGCCGGGCCGGCAGGGTGCCGGTCGGCAGGCAGCCGAACGCCACGTCCACCTCGTCGAGCTCCGCCAGCGGACGGAACTTCAGGCCCGCCGCCCCCGGGTGGTTGCGCAGCCAGGGGTGCACGGCACCCACCGGGGTGCCGGCGCTGCGCTCGGCCGACAGGAAGGCCAGCTCCACGTTGGGGTGGTCGAGCAGCAGCCTGATCACCTCGCCGCCGGTGTATCCGCTGGCGCCGGCGACGGCGACCCGGATCTTGTGCTCAGCCAAGGCGAGCCGCCTTCTCGTACGGACGGCGGTAGTCGTTGTCCGCGACCAGCTTGCGGATCGCGTCAGGACGGCGGGCCACCTTGGCGAACGCGTCGGCGTAGCGCAGCGCCCGCTCGTACTCGACCGGCGAGCGCAGCTCGCGGCAGAGCACCAGGGTGCTGTCCAGCATGCCGACGGTGACCGGGAAGTCCTCCGGGCGGTGGTCGCGCACGGCGCCCGGGTTGAGCGAGAACGGGTAGCCGTTGCCGAACCCGGCCCGGTGCTGGAAGGGCAGGTGGCACGGGATCGGGGTGTTCTGCCACTCCCGGGCCGGGACGCCCTCGGCGACCAGCAGCTCGTGCACCGCCTCCTTGACCGCGTGGACGGGCAGGTCATCCAGCCCGACGGCCTCCGGCAGCAGGGTGATCCGGTACATGTTGTACGCGTGGACGTGGCCCTCGGGGACGTACGGGGCGCGGAACAGGCCGGTCCCGTCGAGGATCTCGCCCAGCAGCCGCGCGTTGCGGGCCCGCACCTGGTCGTAGTACGGCAGGCGCTTGAGCTGGCTGGCGCCGAAGGCCGCCGCGACCCAGGACATCCGGTAGTCGATGCCGTGCCGCTCCACGTAGTCGGCCGCGCGCCGGTAGGCCTCCTCGGTGGCGAAGAAGGCGATGCCGCCCTCACCGCCCAGCGGGAAGTTCTTGTCGGCCATCAGGCTCTGGCCGGCCGCATCGCCCAGCGACCCGGCGGTCGCCGAGCCGATCTTCGCGGAGTGGGCGTGCGAGGCGTCCTCGACCAGGGCCAGGCCGTGCTGGTCGCACAGCGCCCGCAGCGCCGGGACGTCGGCCGGCAGACCGTGCACGTGGACCGGCATGATCGCGCGGGTCCTGGAGGTGATCGCGGCGGCGGCGGCCTGCGGGTCCATGCAGTAGGTCCGCGGGTCGATGTCCACGAAGACCGGGATGGCGTGGGCCGCGACCACGGCCTGCGCCGTGGCGATGAAGGTGAACGCCGGGACGATCACCTCGTCGCCGGGCTGCACGCCCGCGCCGATCAGGGCCAGGTGCAGGCTCGACGTCCCGCTGGCCGTGGGCAGCGCGTGGTTGGCGCCGACGTAGTCGCGGTAGGACTCCGCGAAGTCGGCCACCACCCGCTCGGGCAGCGCCCGCTGAGCGAGCATCAGGTTGAAGACGTCTTCCTTGGTGATGACCGGGAAGATGGTGCGCCGCATCTCCTTGGGGATCATCGCCCCACCGCCGAACGCGGCCAGCTCGGCGGCCAGCTCGGCTTCGTCGGGAAGCGGCAGCGGCGCCGCGGGGAAGTCAGTGATCACTTCGTCGCTCCGGAGGTGGTGTGGGGCCGGGCCGCCTGGCTGAGCGCCATCCGGACGCAGGCGGCGACCAGCGGGCTGAGCCGGTAGTTGAACTGGACCCCGGGGACCAGGTTCGAATCGGCCTCCTCCTGCGTCCACATGGTGCGCAGGTCGTAGGCGCCGAAGATCTTCAACCGCTCGGCGCGGGCCCAGAGGTCCGCGTCGTCGGTCAGCACCGCGGCGGCCGGGCCGAAGCCGAGGCCGGTGAGGTCGACCACCAGGGCCGGGGCGGTGGACCGGCGGGCCCACTCGCCGAGCTGGTGCGCGTTCTCGGGGTCGAGTGCCAGGTGGTCGAAGGCGACGGGGCCTTCCTCGACCCCTCCCTCGACCCCTTCCCCGATCACGGTGATGCCGAGCCAGTTGACGAACGCCAGGTCCTGGCGCCCGAGGCCGGGCCGGTTGATCCGGTCGCCGTGCCCGATGCCCTGGCCGGCCAGCGCGGCGTGCACCGCCGCGCTGCGGCTGTTCAGCAGGACGGCCTTCGCGCGGCCGGTCTGCTTGGTCAACAGCCTTTCCAGACCGGGGAGTTCACGGTCGCTCTTCTCGATGCTCATGACCACGCCCGAGGTCAGGACCCGGGTCAGCACGGTGGCCGTGTCAAACAGTTCCATAGCTCTTCTCTGTCTCAGGCGGCCTGGGCGGTGGGGACGGACGGCCCGTACGATTCCGCGACGTACGCGGCCAGCAGACCGGCCACGTCCACGCCGTGCTTGGCCGAGGAGCGGGCGAACTCCGGGTTGGCGTTCACCTCCAGGACCATCAACTCGCCGGTGGAGCGGTCCTCGACGAGGTCGACCCCGTAGAAGCCGTCCCCGAGCACGTCCACCACCTGCGCGCAGGACTTCTCGATGGCGTCGGTGATCTCCACGCGCTTGACCTCGGCGCCGAGGTGGGTGTTGGTGCGCCAGTCCTGCGAGACCCGCTGGATGGCGACCACCGGGGTCCGCCCGACCACCACGACCCGCAGGTCGTGCCCCGGCTTGTCGATGTACTTCTGGACCAGCACCGGGAAGAGCTTGCCGGCGGCGTCGGCGGACTCACGGCCGCCGACCCACGCGTCGACGCACTCCTCGTCCACCATCTTGGTGACGCCCCGGCCCCACGAGCCGCTGACCGGTTTGAGCACCGAGGGCCAGCCCAGCTCGCCGACGGCCTCGCGGACCTGGGCATAGCTGAAGGCGTGCAGGGACCGCGGGTGCGCGATGCCGTGCTGGGCGAAGAGCAGGGCCTGCAGGCCCTTGTCGTTGCAGGTCTCGATCGTGGCGGCGCGGTTCAGGGTGGTGACCCCGATGTACTCCAGCCGGCGGGCCACGCCGATCGCCTCACGGTGGGACAGGTTCCTGATCAGGGCGAGGCCGGGCGGGGCCGTGTGCCCCGCCACCACCCCCGCCAGATCCTCCAGCAGCACCGGACGGACGGCCACTCCCTCGGCGCGCAGCGCCTGCAGCAGCAGCTTCTCGTCCGGTCGCAGCATGGTGACCGAAAGCAGTACTTCGAGCTCGGGAGCGGTCACTCGCCCCAGTCCTCCTCGACCTCGGGGGCCAGCTCGATCCGGACCGTGGCGTCGGTCTTCTCGACCACCTCGTGCTCCTGGCCGCAGGCCCCGCACTCGGTGATCTCGCCGGTCTCCCAGTCCTCCTGGACCTCGAAGTCGGTGTCGCACACCAGGCACTTGGGTGCGGTGATGGCTGTCGTCATCTCTCTCGTTCCTCTCACGGGTGTTGTGCGTCAGGGTGTGCTGCCCGACGGCAGCGGGACCGGGTTCAGACCGGGTCCACCAGGAGCGTCACCAGTTCGACGGCCTCCTTGGTCACCAGGTCGAGATCGGTGTCCAACGGGGCGTCGACGATCACGGACGCCGACCGGTGGCCGGAGTCCAACTGCACGCCCAGCACGTCGCCGGGCAGTCGGCCGACCAGGACGGCGCGCGGCTGGGCCGGCGCGAGTGTCCCGACCGGAGTCAGTACGGGCCAACGGTCGTCCCGGCTCGGCCAGGACACCTCGACCCCGTCCGCCGTGACGTCCCGCAGGACGCCGTGCGGGTGGTCCACGAAGTGCTGGCGGGCGCGCCGCCGCGGGGCCGGGTAGGAGGCCGGCTCGCCGAGCGCCAGGTCCAGCATCACCGGCTCGAAGGGCTCGCCGGTCGCCAGCTCCCAGAGGAAGGTGATCGCGTCCCCGGGCAGCCGGGCGGCCACCTCCATCAGGACCACGCCGTCGTCGGTGAGCCGGTACTCGGCGTGGGTGATGCCGTCCCGCACGCCCACCCGGCGCAGGATCTCGGTGTTGGCTGCGAGCAGCGCCGCCGCCTCCTCGGGATCGATCAACGCCGGGCTGGTGTGGGACAGTTCGGTGAAGAACCGGCCCTCGTGCTCGTTGGTCTCCTTGCCCGTCACGGCGGACCAGAAGACTTCGCCGTGCTGGACCAGCGCCTCGACGGAGAACTCGCGGCCGATCACCCGGCTCTCCACCAGGGAGATCTCCTCGGCGCTGAACTGGGCCAGCGCGTCGGTCAGTTCGGCCTGGCTCTCGACCTGGCGAACGCCCGAGCTGTAGAACCGGCCGGCGGGCTTGACCACGGCCGGGAAGTCCCCGTCCGGCAGGCTGAAGCCGGCCCGCTCCTCGAGGGGCACCACCTGCCAGCGCGGCGAGAACTCCGGCACGGTGGTGCGCTGCAGCAGCTTGTTGCGGCAGATCACCGAGGCGGCGGTGCCGGCGCCGGGGAGCCCGAGGCAGTCGGCGAGCACGCCCACCGGCTCGACGAACACCTCGCCGACCGAGATCACGCCGCGCACGTCGTAGCGGCGCAGCAGCGGCTGGACGGCCGGCAGGACGGTGCCGATCCTGGCATCCGACACCTGGACGACCTCGGCGAGCTCGCTGAGCGGGTGGGTGCCGTCCGCCCGGACGGCCGCCAGCCGCGCCAGGTCGGTGTCCAGGCTCACCACCGCCACCGGGGCGTAGCCCCGGCGTCGGGCTTCCTGGATCAGGCGGCCCTGCCGGGCGAGGACGACCAGGTCGCCCATGAAGAGCACGGCTCCGGGCAGGGTGGAACGATCAATGGGCATGCTGAAGGGCTCATTCCTGTTCGGGGGTCCGGGCGGCGTCCGATCAGCGAGTGGTCAGCGTGATCGGGGTGATCGTCGTCGTCGGGTGGTCGTCGGGTGATCAGCAGAAGGGTGCGAAGAGGTCCGTCTCGAGCGCCTTCGCGACCGCCGGGGAGATGTCGCAGAGCCGGCTCACCTGAGCGGAGTTGTGCTCGCGGATCTGGTCCCCCCGGTCGGCGAGAACGCTGTCCTCGGAAAGATCGAGAAGCCACAGCGGCCGCAGCCGCGCACCGCGAAGAGCCTTGGCGTCCGGGGATTCGATTCCGGGGTGCAGCCGGCGCAGCCCGCTCTCCGCCGCTATCCGGACCGGCGTGTAGTACACGAGGTTGAAATACTCCGCGGCGCCTCGGATCAGGCGTTCGTAGTCGAAACCGACCGCACGCACGGACAGGGTGTCGCCGTGCACGTAGAAGAGGCAGAAGCCGACCGGCGGCTCGCCCTGCCGGGCACAGAACAGCACCTCCGCCTTGGCACCCATCGCCACCGCCTGCAAACGGAAGGATTCGGTGAGTATGTCGATGTCATATGCGTGCCCGTAACGCTTCTGAGTGCCCGCCAGGAGTTCGGCCGCCTGCCGGTAGCACTCCAGCAGCGGCACCCGGGTGATCTCGTACCCGGCGGCCGCGAAGGCCTTGACCTCCTGCTTGATCGAGTCACGGCGACCCTTGGAGGGCAGCGTGCGCAACCACTCCGACCAGCCGCCCTCCGGCACCGACACCCAGGCGTCCGTGGCCAGCAGGACGGGCGTCGTCCGCACTCCCGCCGACCGCAGGGCGAGGACGTCCTGGGTGGTCACGAAGCTCGCCACGCAGGGGACCGGGCCGGGCGGCAGGGCGGGCAGCACCGCGCTGCCCGCCACCTCCTGGCTCAGCGCCCGCAGCCGGTCGAGCAGCGCCGGCGCCACCTGCTGCGCCGTGACGCCCTCCCGGGTGAGCAGATGGGTCTGGTAGCCCCGGCGCTGGCCGACCAGCAGGCCGGCCGGCGCCGGGGCGGGCAGCCCTCGGGCCGTCAGCTGGGTCTGCCACTGGTAGAAGGAGTTCGGCTCCTCGGCCACCGCGGTGACGGCCACCGAACCGCCGTCCACGTGCACCGCGCCGGTGACCGTGCTGCCACCGACGTCGGTGGCACAGAACCGCAGCCAGTCGTAGCTGGAGTAGAGCCGGTCGCCGGCCAGGGCCTCCCACTCCTGGGCGGGCAGGCCACCGGTGATGTCGTCGAAGGCGGAGAGCTCGCTCATGCCGCCGTCCCGACGCGTCGGGTCGGCGCCGCGGGCTCCGGGCGGTCCGCCGCCCAGCGCACGTCCTGCGTCGAACGAGCCGCGCTGACGCGGTTGTAGAGGTCGAGGTAACACACGTCCGAACAGTCGGAAGCCGTGCAGTGCATCAAGCAATCGCTTTCTGTTCCTGATGCCGCGAACCTGACCGGAATCATCTGCGCCTCCTGGTCGGCGTCCGGCCGGGGACTACGGCCAAGTAAGGTCGTTGGGCAGCACGGGCGCCGACGCGGTGGCGGCCACAACCGGCGACGTGGTGGCCGAAACGGTCACCGCCGAGGACGGCTGGGCGGCGAGGACAACCGCGAGAGAAAGAGCGGAAAAAACGGCCATAATGGCAAACTTGAGCTTCACTGTGACTCCCCCTGAGTACCGTTGCACCGGCCGATTCCCTGCCAGCCGGCGCCTTTGCTGCGTTGGCACAACCGTGCCTCGCCGCACCTCCCTGGCGCCAGGGGGTTACCGGTGATAAGAACTTGCAGGTGACTACCACTCACCGACGAACGGCACGAAGATGACCAAACCGACCTCAGTGGGGAGCGAACCTCCCCCTTTGGGAGAGCTGCATCTGGCCCTCTACCGATGGGCCCTCGAGCGGGGCCGGCTGGATCCGGCGAAAGCCGCCCTCCGGCTGGCGGTGCCGATGGCGGCGGTGGACGCGGCGGTGGCCGATCTCACCAGCCTCCACCTGCTGCGTCACGAACGGGAGGAAGGCGACGAAGGGGAGAGCGGGGACGGTCCCGACAACTCCGGCGAAACGCGCTCCGCCAGCTACACGCCCTGCAGCCCGGATGCCGCGGCGGCTCACCTGACCGGTCCGATCGAGGCCGCGATTCGGGAGCGACATCGTGCGGCGGAACGGTTGAAAAGCCATGTAATGGCCCTCAAGCCGGTGTTCGACGAGTCCTGGCAGGGCCATTCGATGCAGAACGGCATCGAATATCTGACCCTGCCGGACACCGTCCGTTCCACCCTGGAGCGGCTTTCCGCGAGCGCCCGCGTCGAAGCGGCGGCGGCCCATCCTCAACTGGCCTCGCCACAGGCCCTGGAGGAGGGGGTCGCCCGCACCGCCCGAGTCATTAATCGCGGCGTCGCAATGCGTACCCTCTACCCGCATTCGGTATTGGCGCATCAGTACATGCAGCAGCATCTGGCCCGGATGACGGCGATGGGCGCACAGGTGCGGACCACCAGTCATATCTCGGATCGAATTCTCTTCTTCGACCAGGAGGTCGCGGTCATCGCCGACGGAAAGAGCTCCCCCGGGAACGGTGCGATCGCCATTCGGGAACCGGCTCTGGTCGGCCACCTCTACCGGGCCTGGGAGAGCAGTTGGGAATCCGGACTGCCCTTCAAGGCGGCGCCGAGCGGCATGGGCTACGGCTCCGCCAAGGACGAACTGCGGCGGTCCATCGTGCGGTTGCTCGAGTCGGGGATGAAGGACGACCTGGCGGCCCGGCGACTGTCGATGTCGACCAGCACCTACCGCAGGCACGTCACCGACCTGATGAACGAGCTCGGTGCCGAGAGCCGCTTCCAGGCGGGCAGCTACGCACGGCAGAACGGGTGGCTGGACGACTGAGCCCGCTTCGGCGGACAAACCCCAGCGCCCCCCTGGCCGCGAGCGGCGCCGGACCCTGCTCCGGCGCCGCGAGAACGCGGGCCGCGGCCGCGGTGGTTCTTCAGACCTGCAGCACGACCTTCCCCACCTGCTCCCCCGCCTCCAGCGCCCGGTGCGCCTGCGCCGCCTCCGTCAACGGCAGCACCCGGTCGATCACCGGCTTCACCACCCCCGACTCGATCAACGGCCAGACGTGCTCGCGCACCGCCGCCACGATCGCCGCCTTCTCCGCCAGCGGACGCGGCCGCAGCGACGTCGCCACCACCGCGGCCCGCTTGCGCAGCAGGGTGGCGAGGTCGACCTCGGCCTTCACCCCGCCCTGCAGGCCGATGATCACCAACCGCCCGCTGACCGCCAGCGCGTCCAGGTTCCGCTGCAGGTACTTCGCCCCCATGATGTCCAGGACCACGTCGGCCCCGTGCCCGCCGGTGGCCTCCCTCACCACCTCCACGAAGTCCTGCTCGCGGTAGTTCACCCCGACGTCCGCGCCCAGCTCCGCGCACCGCGCCAGCTTCTTCGCGCTGCCGGCGGTCACGATCACCTTCGCGCCCACCGCCTTGCCGAGCTGCGTCGCCATCGTCCCGATCCCGCTGGCGCCGCCGTGCAGCAGCAGCGTGTCCCCCGGCCGCAGGTGCGCCACCATGAACACGTTCGACCAGACCGTCGCGGTGACCTCGGGCAGCGCCGCGGCGGCGACCAGCCCCAACCCGCGTGGGATCGGCAGCAGCTGGCCCACCGGCACGGCCACCTGCTCCGCGTAACCGCCGCCCGCCAGCAGGGCGCAGACCTCGTCGCCCACCGCCCAGCCGGCCACCCCGGCCCCGAGCGCGACGATCCGGCCCGAGCACTCCAGGCCGGGGTAGGGCGAGGCTCCCGGCGGCGGGCTGTAGTTGCCCTGACGTTGCAACAGGTCGGCGCGGTTGACGGCGGTGGCGGCCACCTCGACCAGCACCTCGCCCTCGCCGGGCACCGGATCGTCGACCTTGGTCCAGGTCAGCGCCTCGGGCCCGCCCGGCTGGGGAATCGTGAATGCGTACATGGCTCGACGCTACTCGGCGCACCCCGCGAGCGGGCCGATCGCCACCCGCTGGAAGTCAGGGCCTGTCCTACGGCAGTGGGGTCGGTGCCGCCAGGTAGGACTGGGTCCGGGTGGCCCAGTAGCCGAAGTCGCCGGGCCCGCTCTGGTCGGTGCCCGAGGTCTCCGGCACGCCGTAGGTGCTGGTCCCGGTGCCCGCGCCGAACAGGACCGCCACCACGCCCGCCGCGGCGGCCTCCGGCAGGTGGGAGCCCCAGGTGACGGTCGATCCGCTGACCGAGACCTTCGGGTCCGCGCCCGGATTGCTGCCGTAGAAGGCGAGGTTGTTGCCGCTGGAGGTGAAGGAGTCGCCGTAGAAGAAGGTCGAGGCGGAGTCCTCGTTCTGCTCGGCGGTGGTGTTGTCCAGGTCGGGGAAGCTGCCGGAGGCGTTGAAGTAGCCGGGGCTCGGCGTGTGCGTGGAGTTGAGGTGGCCGACCGCGATCTGCCAGAGCACCGCTGGCAGGCCGAGCGACTGACGGATCGTCTGCACGTAGAGCAGGTAGTTGCTCCAGTGCGCCGCGTTCAGGTACCGCACGTCGGCGGCGGGGTTCGGGTCGCGCAGGATGCCGAAGTCCTGGCCCCACTGGTCGAAGGCGACGAAGTCGGCCCGGTAGCCGATGTCCGCGCTCTTCAGGAAGGCGGCCACCTGGTCGCCGGTCGAGGCGACCGACTGGCGGCCCGCCGTCCAGCCCATGGTGTCGGTGTCCTTGAGCGCGTCCCGCACGCCCCAGGTGTTGACCTGCCAGCCCAGGAAGGCCGCGGGGTCGTACTTCTTGACGGTGTAACCGATCGCCTCGACCAGGCCCTTGAGGCTGTCGCCGAACGCCGGATCGCTGCCGCTGCTCAGCACGCCGGCGGCGTACGCGGCGCTGGTGGCGGCCGGGAACTTCGACGCGTCACCGCCGTACTGGGCGGCGTAGTTCTGCTGCAGGTAGCCCAGCATGTCGGGCTCGATCACCCAGCCCACCGGCTTGCCGGGCGCGGCCGCGTTCGCCGCCGTGGCGGCGTTCTTCAGCGCCTGGAAGTACGAGGTCAGCCAGCTCGCGCTCTGCATGTTGGTGTAGTCGACGCCGGTGCCGTCGACGTTGCCGTTCATCCCGTACTCGACCATCACCCGAGTCATGCCCAGCTGCTCGGAGTGCTGGACCATGGTCGTGGTGGTCGCCGCCCAGTTCGGCAGGTCATCGCCGGTCAGATATTCATATCCGTAGTCCGGCAGCTTGCCGTGTGTCGCGAGGCCGCTGAAGAAGCTGTCCACGTTGCCGCCGGGGGTGTAGACGCTGCCGATCGACAGGTAGGACGGGTGCCAGCTGGAACCGCCGCCCGGGCCACCACCGCTGGTCTGCGTCACCCCGCTCACCGGGGCGCTCGGCGCCGACGCGTGGCCGGCCGCGTCGAGCGCGGTGACGGTGTAGGTGTGGCTGCTGCCCGCGGCCAGGCCGGACACGGTCGCCGTGGTGGAGCCGCTGGTGGCGACCACTGTCGAGCCCTCGCCGACCTGGTACGAGGTGGCGGTGGAGCCGGTGGACGGCCCGGTCCAGGCCAGCGAGATCGAGGAGGCGGTGGTGGCAGTGACGGTCAGCCCGGTGGGGGTGGCCGGGCTCTGCGCGGGGCCGCCACCGGGGCCGGTCAGCGAGACGTCGTCGGCGAAGTACGTGCCCTGGCCGTACCAGCCGTGCAGGTAGAGGGTGACCGAGGTGGTCGAGGCGTCCGTGCTGAAGCTGGTGGTCAGCTGCTGCCAGCCGTTGGTGCTCGGCGTCCAGGTCGAGCTGTGGTCGGTGGCGCCCAGGTAGACGTAGCTGCCCTGGACGTAGGCCGAGAGCGTGTACGTCGAGTTCGGCTGGACGGCGACGGTCTGGGTGCACTGCGCGTCGTCGCTCGCGGTGGCCGCGCCGGCCAGCGCGTGCGCGCCGGAGTGGACCGGGGAGCCGACCACGGCGCCGGTTCCCGGATCGCAGCTCCAGCCGGTCAGATCACCGGTCTCGAACCCGGAGTTGACCACCGGAGCGGTGCCGTCGGCCCGCGCGGGAGCGGCCAGCGCGAGCAGTCCGCCGGCCAGCAGCGCAGCCGAACTGATCACGGAAACAGCAGAGTTGAGCTTGCGCACAGAGTCCTCCGGTGGGGGGCGGCAGGGCGATGCGACGCGTACCGTGACGACGATGGACTAGACCTCTTGAGACGTCAAGGGCCGCGGTTCACCGAACGGCCCCGCCACCGTGCCGAGCCGCCATCTGACGGTCGATCAGCTATGCGAGAATGCGCCCTACCGACCCCCCTGCAAGGAAGAGCCGCCGTGCGCGACGACACAATCAGCGAGTTCCTGGACCGCCTGGCCGATCGGGTCCCCGCCCCGGGGGGCGGCGCGTCGGCCGCGCTGCACGCCGCTCAGGCGGCGGCGCTGCTGGCCATGGTGGCCCGCTACAGCACCGGGGAGAAGTACGCCGCCCACCAGCCGGTGGTGGAGCGGATCCTGCGGGAGAGCGAGACGCTGCGCGGCCGGGCCCTGACCCTGGCCGAGCAGGACGCGGCCGCCTTCACCGCCGTCACCGACGCCTACCGGCTGCCCACGGACGACGACGCGGCCAAGGCGGCCCGCACGGCGGCGATCGCCCAGGCGCTGGTCGGCGCCGCCCGCCCGCCGGCCGAGGTGATCACCGCCGCGCTGGACATCGTCGAACTGGCCGAGACCCTGCTGCCGATCGGCAACCCCAACGTGATCACCGACATCGCCGCCGCCGCCGAGGCGGCCCGGGCGGCGGCCACCACCGCCCGGGTCAACGTCGAGGTCAACCTGACCGGCATCCGCGAGGAGCGCACCCGCGAGGCGCTGCTGGCCGACACCGCCCGGGTGGACGAGATCGCCGCCCGCGCCGAGCGGGTCACCGCCGCCGTCCGGGCGGAGCTGGCCAAGTGACCGCCACCGTGCTCTCCGGCACCGAGCTGGCCAACGCGATCCGGGCCGAAGCCGCCGCCCGCGCCGAGGAGTTGGCCGCCGCCGGCCGGCGCCCGCAGCTGGCCGTGGTCACCGCCACGGCCGACGAGTCCAGCGCCTGGTACGTCCGTTCGATCGTGCGAGCGGCCAAGAAGACCGGCCTGGAGTGCACCGTCCACGACCTGGGCCCGGACGCCGAGCCGAACGCGATCAGCGCCCGGCTGGCCGAACTCAGCGCCGACCACGCGGTGCACGGACTGATGCTGCAGACCCCGCTGCCGCCCGGCACCACCCTGGAGGAGCTCGCCTCGGCGATCGCCTTCGAGAAGGACGTCGACGGCGCCAACCCGCTCTCGCTGGGCCGCCTGGCCAGCGGGCTGCCCGCCTTCGCCCCGGCCACCGCCGAGGCCGTGGTCGCGCTGCTGGACCACTACCGGGTGCCGCTGAGCGGCCGTCAGGCCGTGGTGGTGGGCCGCTCCACGGTGGTCGGCAAGCCGGCCGCGCACCTGCTGCTCGACCGCGACGCCACGGTGACGGTCTGCCACTCGCGCACCGCCGACCTGGCGGCGGTGACCAGCGGCGCCGAGGTGCTGGTCGCGGCGGTGGGCCGGCCCGGGCTGATCACGGCCGACCACGTGCGCCCCGGCGCGGTGGTGATCGACGTGGGCACCAACCCCACCCCGGACGGCGGCCTGGTGGGCGACGTGGCGCCGCAGGCCGCCGAACGGGCGGGCGCGCTGACCCCGGTGCCGGGCGGCGTGGGTCCGGTCACCACCGCGCTGCTGCTGCGGCACACGGTGCTGGCCGCCGACCGGGCCGGCTGACCGCCACCCCGCTCACCCCGGCACGCCCAGCAGTTCCACCCGCTCGCCCGACGCCACACCGCCCGGCGGGACCACGGCCAGCGCCTCGGCCAGCGCCAGGCCACGCAGCATCGCCGGGCCGTCGAAGGCCAGCGGCACCGGACCCCGCTCGCCCAGCCGCACCGGCAGCAGCCGGGTGTCGGCGGGGTGCCCGGGCAACGCGGCGGCGGTCCGCACGATGCGGCCCGGGCCGGTCCGGCGCCCGGCGAGCGCGTCCAGCAGCGGCAGCGCCAGGGTGACCATGCCGGCCACGGCGGCCAGCGGGTTGCCGGGCAGTCCGACCAGATGACGCACCGCCCTGTCGGGGCCGGCCGGTGGCAGCTCGGCCAGCAGCATCGGGTGTCCGGGACGGACCGCCACCCCGTCCACCAGCGGCCGGGCACCGCAGTCGGCCAGCGCCGCGTGCAGGAAGTCCACCGGCCCGGCCGCCGTACCGCCGGTGGTGACCACCACATCGGCCGCCGAGTGCCGCACCGCGTCCCGCAGCAGCGCGAAGTCGTCCCGCACCGTGCGCCGCCCCAGCACCTCGGCACCGGCCGTGCCCAACCAGGGCTGCAGCAGCGGGCCGAGCGCGTCGCGGACCAGTCCCGGCTCCGGCAGGCCGGACTCCAGCAACTCGTCGCCGAGCACCAGCAGGTCGACGGTGGGACGGCGACGGACCGCCAGCCGGTCGTAGCCGCAGGCGGCGGCGAGGCCGAGGACGGCCGCCGTGACCGGCGTACCGGCCGGCAGCAACTCCTCGCCGGTGCGGCACTCCTGAGCGCGCGGGCGGACGTCCTGGCCCGGCGCGGGCTCGCTGGGCACCATCGAGTGCAGCGTGCCGGGGCCCCTGCCCGGGCGCTCGACCCGGCCGTGCTCGCGGCGCAGCACCGCGGTCGCGCCGGGCGGCAGTTGGGCACCGGTGGCGATCTCGGTGGCCCAGCCGTCGGCCAGCGGCGGCGGAGTCCGCCCGGCCAGGACCCTCCCGGCCAGCCGCCACGGGCCCGGGCCGGCCACCGCCCAGCCGTCCATCGCGGAGGTGTCGAAGGCCGGCAGATCGGTGAGCGCGGCCAGCGGGACGGCCAGCGTGTGGCCGAGCGCGGCGTCGAGCTCGCGTTCGACGGCGGGCAGCGGACGCGCCGGAGCCCGGCCGGCGATCGCGCGCGCCCGTGGCCAGGACGCCATGGGGGTGGGGGTGGCGGCCCCCTGGGTGCCCAGCGGCGGCGCGGCGGCGCTCACGGCTGCTCCACGGCGGGCGGCGGAGGCGTCTCGGACGGCTGCGGCGCCGCCGGCCGCTGCGCCTCCTGCTCCGCCCTCGGCCCGGCGGCCCAGCGCTCGGCCAGCGCGGTCACCTGCCGCACGGCCTCGCCGACCGCGCCCGCCCCGCCACCACGGGCCGCGGCGGCGTAGCCGACCAGGAAGGTGGTCAGCGGGGCGGCCGGGCGGTCCACCCCGTGCGCCACCACCCGGGCGAGGTCGAGCAGTTCCCGGATCTCGGCCTTCGGGTCGATACCCAGCTCGGCCGCGGCCTCGGCCATCCAGTCGTCCAGCGTGCGTTCCATGGTGGTCCATGCTGCCTGATCCACGGCCCGCCACCGTGTCGCGCGGATCAGCGCCTCGGGTCGTTTCGCTCACGGGGCCGCACCGGGGCTGTGAGCGAACAACCGTCGAGCGGCCCCGGGGTCACTCCTGCCGGTCAGTCCTGCCGGTCCGCCCGGCTGCGGGCGGCGGCCAGCTCCTCCCAGGTGTCGCAGTCCTGCGACACGCCGTCAGGATCGGCCAGCCGGACCGTGCGCAGGCCGCCGGTCAGGCGCCGTAGCGGCAGGCCCACCGGGTCGCCGAGGCCGGCCAGCGCGGCGCGCAGGGCCGACGTGCGGTAGGCGGCGGCCAGCGGCTGGTCGCGGCCCTCGGCATCGACCAGCACGGCCGCGTCGACCTCGGCGCCCTCGGCGACCTCGGCGGTGAGGGCGGCCGCCAGCCGGTGCACGGTCGCCGCGTCCAGGAACGGCAGATCGGCGGCGAGCAGCAGCACCACCGGCGCGCGCACGGCCGGATCCGCCAGCCCGGCCGCGGCGGCGGCCACCGGCCCGCCTCCGGGCGGCTGCTCCCTGGTCCACCGCGGCCCACCGGTCGCCGCCGGGCCGCCAGGGCGCGTAGGCGCCGGCCCCACCACCACGGTGCTCCGAGCCCCCGCGCAGGCGGCCAGGACCCGGTCCAGCAGGCTGCGGCCGCCGACCGTCAGCCGCGGCTTGTCGGCGCCGCCGAGCCGCCGGGCCGCGCCACCCGCGAGCACGATCGCGTCGTACCCGATCGCGCCGTCGTCCGCACCGCCGTCCGTGCCCTGCCGGTGAGCCGCTGCTCTGGTCATGGCCCCCAGTATCCGCGCTACGCCGGCTGCGCTATTCCGCGGCGGCCGGCCCGGCGTGCGCCTGGGCGCCGGCGGCGAGCACGGTCGGCAGGGTCAGCTCACCGTACCGCTCACCGACCGCGGCGATCAGCGCGTCCGGATCGTGCGGGTACCGGGCGAGCAGGTGGTCGAAGTCCTGCAGGTACTCGCCGGTGAAGGCCAGCACCCGGCCCGCGTCGTCGTCCTGCTCGGGCGCCCGGTGCCCGGCGATCACCCGGTTCACGCCCAGGTCAGCGATCCGGCCCAGATTGCGGATCCAGGTGGCGCGCTGCTCGGGTGTGGTCTCGACGGTCCACACGTGGGTGCCGTTCCAGACCAGGTCACCGGCGATCACCGTGCGCGAGCCGGGTACGTGCACCACGGTGCTGGTGGCGCAGTCGCCCTGGCCCAGGTAGAGCACCCGGATCAGCTGACGGTCGATCATCAGCGGCTGCGGCCGCAGCGGACGGGGCAGGATCGGGGCCTCGGGGATGTCGGCACCGTAGATCGGCCGCCACTGCCGGACCTTCTCGGCGGCCGTCGCGGCGATCGCCTCCACCACCGGCGGAGCGGCGAGCAGATGCGCCTGCGGGAAGAGCCGGAGCACCTCCTCGACCCCGAAGTAGTGGTCGGGATGCGGGTGGGTGATCACCACGGCCAGCAGGTTGCGTCCCTTGCCGGCGATCCATTCGGCCAGCTCGCGCCCGGCGCTGCGGGTCAGCTGGGCGTCCACCAGGATGGCGTCGCGCACGCCGAGGATCAGGCTGGAGGTGGCGAAGAAGGCCGACTCCGGGCCGGTGAAGACCTCGATCGCCAGCGGCGGGCCGGGTGGGGTGGTCGCGGTGGCGCCCACCGGCACGGGGGTGAGGGCGTGCCCGCCGGTCCCGCCGTCCTCGCCGTTGCCGCCGCCGCTCCCGCCTGATCGAGCGGGCTGGTTCGGCGATGACGGCGGTGGCGACGAGGTCACTTGGCTCTCCCTGATCCGCGGCGGTCCTCGCGCCCCGCCGGGCGGGGGCGCTGTCGGGACCAGCATGGAAGCCGACCCCCCGCGTCGCCCGGCAGGCGCGCCCGGGCGAGTGAGCCTCGGCGGGCCGCTGCCACGGTCCGCCGGCCGGCCTTCGACGGACCGTCAGCGACGGCCCGCCGACGACGAAGTGTGGCGACACAGTGGCAACGGGGCGTCAGGCGTCGACGCGCTCCGCCAGCCGCCCGGCCAGCGCCTTCGCCTTGGCCGCCGCGTCCTCGTGGGCCTGCGCCTTGGAGGCGTCCGCGTGCTCGATGAACTCGGCGAGCGCGGGGTTGACCCGGGCCAGCGTCATCTCCGCCACGATGAAGTCCACGTCCATGCCCAGCAGCCCGGTGAAGGCCTTGCGCAGGTAGCTCTGGACGAACTCGAACTCGGCGCGCGGGGTGCCGGGCCCGTAGGCGCCACCGTTCGAGACGGCCACGGTGACCGGCTTGCCGGCGACCGAGCCGCCCTCGCCGCCGGTGCGGCCGAACAGCACCACCTGGTCGAGCCAGGCCTTCAGCGTGGAGGGGATGGTGAAGTTGTACATCGGGGCGCCGATCAGCACCGCGTCGGCCTGCTCCAGCTCGACGATCAGCTCCTCGCGCAGCGCGGCGGCGGCCCGCTGCTCCTCGGTGTGCGTCTCGGCGGGGGCCCACTGGGCGGCGATCGCGGCACCGCTGAGGTGCGGCACCGGGGTGACGCCCAGGTCGCGGTGGATCACGGTGCCGTCCGGGTTCGCGGCCTGCCACTCCCGGGCGAAGGTCGCGGCGACCTCACGGGAGACCGAGCCCTGGGTCACGGCCGAAGAGTCGATGTGCAGCAGCGTGGGCATGGCAATCCTCCATACATCGCGATAGGTACTGCCGTTTTCTTGGCAGCTGTCATTACCGTAGCAGCTAACTTTTCCGCAGTCACGATGGAATGGCCGTACCCTGGACGGCATGGGTGAGCCAGAGCTGGATCCGACAGGCTTGAGCACCACCGGGACCGTGCCGGAACCGAACGAGCTGTGCGAGGTCGCCTCGGTGGCGGCCGCGGCGACGCTCGGTCCGTGCACCAGCGTCGACAACGCGCTGACCCGGGTCTTCACGCTGCTCGGAAAGCGCTGGTCGGGGCTGGTGGTGGCGGTGCTCAGCAACGGCCCCGCGCACTTCTCCCAGCTTCGCCGGGCGATCCCCGGGATCAGCGAGCGGATGCTCTCCGACCGGCTGACCGAACTGGCCGAGGCCGGCCTGGTGGTCCGCCTGGTCGACGACGGACCACCGCTGCGGGTCAGCTACCGGCTGACCGAGGCGGGCCGGGCGCTGCGCCCGGCCCTGGACGAGCTGCGCAACTGGGCCGCCATCCATCTACCGGAGGCCGTCCCACCCGGCTGCTGAGCGGCCGCAGCGGACCAGCGGTTCGAGGGGCCAGCGGTTCGAGGGGCCAGCCGATCAGCGGTCGTTGGTGAAGCCGAACTCGCTCCACCGCACGTCGCCCCGCCCGTGCAGGTCCCCGCGCTCGTCCTGGTGCACGGCGCGCAGCCCCGCCGCCCGTGCCTGGTCGAGGACCTCCTCGGCCCGCACCGTGAACATCCGCCGCCCGGCCGGCACCGGACCGTGACGGACGGTCAGCAGCAGCATCCCGCCGGGGCCGAGCAGCCCGGCCACGGTGCGCATCGCCGTCGCCCGCTCGGCGGGTGCCAGGTGCATCCAGACCGCGATCACCGTGATCAGGTCGAAACGGGCGCCCTCGGCCAGCAGCGCCGGCAGCCCGGGCAGCGCGTCGTCCACCCAGCGGATCCCGGCCCCCTGGTGCAGCCGCTCGCCCGCCGCGCGCAACGCGGCGGTGGGCTCGACCGCGGTGACCTGGTGGCCCAGCGCCGCCAGCGCGGCGGCGTCCCGGCCGGAGCCGGCGCCGAGGTCCAGCACCCGGGCGGGCGCCGGCGGCAGCAGGTGCAGCCGTCCGTGGTGAACCTGCGCGAAGCTGACGCTCTCGTACTGCTCGACCAGCACGGCGGCCTCGTCCTGATAGCCGGCCGTGCCCGCGGCGGCGCCCCGGTCCGCCCCGCGCGCCAGGGCCGCGAGCAGCCCGGGCAGCTCGCGCATCTCGTGGAAGACCTGCTGCGCGCCCGCCTCCGCCAACGACTCCGCCGAGGTCAGGCCGCCCGCGTAGCCGAGCACCCGCATCCCGGCCGCGCGGGCCGCCCGGACGCCCGGGCCGCTGTCCTCCACCACCACGCAGCCCGCCGCCGGCACGCCCATCCGCCCCGCCGCGTGCAGGAACAGGTCAGGGGCGGGCTTGCCCCGGTCGACCTCGGTGGCGCTGAAGATCCGACCGTCGAAGTAGTCGTACAGGCCGGTCCGCCCCAGGGTGTGCCGCATCTTCTCGTGACTGCCGCTGGAGGCCACGCAGGACGGCCGGTGCAGCGCCGCCAGCGCCGCCTCGATCCCGTCGACCGGTGCCAACTCCCGGTCCACCGCCACCCGGTGCCGCTCCTCGAAGGCCCGCTGCCAGTCGGCGGCCACCGCCGCGCCCAGCCGCTCGGCGACCTGCTCGCCGATCGAGGCGGTCGAGCGGCCGACGAACCGCGCCACCACCTCCGCCTCGGTGAGCGGCCAGCCGAACTCGGCAGCGAGTGCCACGTGCAGCCGGACCGCGATCCGCTCACTGTCCACCAGCACCCCGTCGCAGTCGAAGATGACCAGGTCGACGCGATCGTTCGTACGGCTGTCGGTTTCTGTCATCGGGTCAGACTAGGCATCTCCCCCGCACACCGGTCACCGGCCTACCTATGGCTGACCGATTCGCCCGGACCGCGCCGTCCGTACTGTCGACAGCGGAACGAACGAACCGGTCGCAACCTGGAGGACACCATGACCGCCTACGCCCTCGGCCACCTGCACACCGTCGACTTCAACGCCGGGATCGTCGAGTACCTGGAGCGGATCGACGCGACCCTCGACCCCTTCGACGGCCGCTTCCTGGTCCACGGCAACCCCGTCGACCTGCGCGAGGGAAGCTGGTCGGGCGACCTGGTGCTGATCGAGTTCCCCGACCTGGCGCGGGCCCAGGCCTGGTACGACTCCCCCGCCTACCAGGACATCCTCGCGCTGCGCACCGACAACGCCGTCTGCGACGTCCTGCTGGTCGGCGGAGTCGACGCCGGCTACCGCGCCGTGGCAACGCTCGCCCACTGAGGAGCACCTGCGGAGCCTGGTCGCTCGAGGCCTGCGCCGGTGTGTCGGCCCGTCAGTTCGACTGCCGGGCGCACTCCGCCGCCCGAGCCAGCAGCAACGCGTGCTCCCGGCCGTTGCGGGTGAGCGCGGCCGCCTGTTCGAACTCCGCCCGGGCCTCGGCCACCCGACCCAGCTTCGCCAGCAGGTCACCGCGGACGGCGGGCAGCAGGTGGTACCCACGCAGTGCGGGCTCGTCGCGGAGCTGGTCGAGCAGGTCGAGTCCGATCGCCGGGCCGAACGCCATGCCCAGCGCGACCGCCCGGTTCAGCTCCACCACCGGGGAGGGCGCCCGGCGGGCCAGCGCCTCGTAGAGCGCGGCGATCCGCACCCAGTCGGTCTGCTCGGCGCTCACCGCGCGGGCGTGGCAGGCGGCGATCGCGGCCTGCAGCGCGTACGGGCCGGGCGGGCCGGCCGCCAGCTCCTCGGCCCGGGCCAGCGCCGCCAGGCCGCGCCGGATCAGCAGCTGGTCCCAGCGTGACCGGTCCTGGTCGAGCAGCAGCACCGGGGCACCGTCCGCGCCGGTTCTGGCCTGCGCCCGGGAGGCCTGGACCTCCAGCAGCGCGACCAGCCCGTGCACCTCCGGCTCGCTCGGGACCAGCCCGGCCAGCACCCGCCCCAGCCGCAGCGCGTCCTCGCAGAGGGCGGGGCGCATCCAGTCGTCGCCGGCCGTCGCCGCGTAACCCTCGTTGAAGATCAGGTAGATCACCTCAAGGACCGAGTCCAGCCGCTGGGCCAGCTCCGGACCGCTGGGCACCTCGAACGGCACCTCGGCGCGGGCCAGCGTCCGCTTGGCGCGGACGATCCGCTGGGCGACCGTCGCCTCCGGGACCAGGAAGGCTCGGGCGATCTCCTCGGTGGTGAGCCCGCCGAGCAGCCGAAGCGTCAGAGCCACCCGCGCCTCGGTGGCGAGCACCGGGTGGCAGGCGATGAAGACCAGGCGCAGCAGGTCGTCCTCGATCTCCTCGGCCTGCTCGACGAACTGCTCGGGTCCCGGCGCGGGCTCGGCGGCCAGCTGGTGGCCGAACTGGTCGAGCTTGCCGGCCAGCCGCTGCTCACGGCGGACCAGGTCGATCGCGCGGCGCTTGGCGGTGGTCATCAGCCAGGCGCCCGGGTTGCGCGGCACGCCGTCCCTGGGCCACTGCTCCAGCGCGGCGACCAGCGCGTCCTGCGCCAGCTCCTCGGCGAGGTCGAGGTCCCGCACGATCCGGGTCAGCCCGGCGATCAGCCGCGGCGACTCGATCCGCCAGACGGCGGCCACCGCGCGGTGCGCGGCCGGGTCGGCATCAGGGTGGTGCGGCTGCGCGGTGGTCACGGCTACCCATCAGAGCAGCGGGCGACGGGGGGTCGCAAGCGCAAGCTACGCCCGGCTCGGGGTTTGCAACCTTTGCAAACCCCGAGCCGGGCGTAGCTCACCTGCTCAGCAGCTCACCCGCTCGGCGCCCTTATCGAGCCTGCGCCTGCTGGCGCCGCACCTCTTCGGCCAGTGCCTGCTCGCGCTCCAGCGCGTCCGGCGGCAGCACGTCGGCCGGGAAGTCGGTGGGCTCGAAGATCTGCCGCAGCTCCACCTCCCCGCCCTCGCCGAACGGCACCCGGCAGGCCCACTCGACGGCCTCCTCGCGCGACTTCACCTGGATCAGCCAGTAGCCCGCGATCAGCTCCTTGGCCTCGGTGAAAGGCCCGTCGGTCACCTTCGGCTTCCCGCCCGGCCAGCTGACCCGGAACCCCTTCGAACTCGGGTGCAGCCCGTCGGCCGCCAGCAGCACCCCGGCCTTCACCAGTTCCTCGTTGTAGCGGCCCATCTCCTCGAACACCCCCGGCGGCGGCAGCACGCCGGACTCGGTGTTCTCATCAGCCCGGACGATCATCATGTAGCGCATCGCAGTCTCCTTCTCGGCCCGGCTCCCGAGCGGCCTCTCCACCCGGTTCCATCCAGCCTTCACCCATGCGTCGAACGGCGGCACGCCGAATCGACACCGCGGCTGAACTTTTTCCGAACCACCCGCCGGTGCGCCTCCTCCCCCGACGTCACCCCCCCAGCCGGCGCCGGCCTGCTCCCGCACGCAGACGTCTGGCCTCCCTGGACCTGACCGTCCTCGACTGAGCCACCGCTCAGCTGGTCCGCCCGTCCAGGGCGCGCACGATCCGGGCCGGGTTGCCCACCGCCAGCACCCCGGCCGGCAGGTCCTTGGTGACCACCGCGCCGGCACCGACCACCGTGTCCTCGGCGATCGTCACACCAGGACAGACGATCACCCCGCCACCGAGCCAGACGTTGTCGCCGATCGTCACCGGGATCGCCCGCTCCCAGCCGACCCGGCGGCGATCCGGATCCAGTTCGTGAGTCGGCGTCAGGAGCTGGACGTTCGGCCCGATCTGCACGTCCGCCCCGATGGTGACGGGCGCCGCGTCGAGGAAGACCGCACCGAAGTTGACGAACGTCCGGGCCCCGATGCTGATGTGGTAGCCGAAGTCGCACTGGAACGGAGGCCGGATCCGCACCCCGTCACCCACCGAACCGAGCAACTCCTCCAGGACCGCCCGGCGCTCGCCCGCAGCGAGCCGGCCGGCCGCGTTGTACGCCGCACAGAGCTCGGCCCGCCTCTCGGAGTCCGCGCCCAGCTCGGGGTCGTCGGGGAGGTACCAGTCCCCGGCCAGCATGCGCTGCTTGTTCTCGCCCACGGGTCTCCTCTCGGATCGGGATCAGCCACGCTCCGCACCCGCCGCCGCCTCAGTCCCGCGTCATGTCCACGAACCGCGAGTAGTGGCCCTGGAAGGCGACCGTGATGGTGGCCGTCGGACCGTTACGGTGCTTGGCCACGATCAGGTCGGCCTCGCCCGCGCGGGGGGACTCCTTCTCGTAGGCGTCCTCGCGGTGGAGCAGGATGACCATGTCGGCGTCCTGCTCGATGGAGCCCGATTCACGCAGGTCGGAGACCATCGGCTTCTTGTCGGTGCGCTGCTCGGGGCCACGGTTCAGCTGGGAGAGCGCGATCACCGGGACCTCCAGCTCCTTCGCCAGCAGCTTCAGGTTTCGCGACATGTCGGAGACCTCCTGCTGGCGGCTCTCGGCCCGTCTCGAGCCGCCGGACTGCATCAGCTGGAGGTAGTCGATGACGACCAGCTTGAGGTCGGCGCGCTGCTTCAGGCGCCGGCACTTGGCGCGGATCTCCATCATCGACAGGTTCGGCGAGTCGTCGATGTAGAGCGGAGCCGCCGTCACGTCCGGCATCCGGCGCGCCACTCGGGTCCAGTCGTCGTCCGTCATGTTGCCCGAACGCATGTGGTGCAGCGCGACCCTGGCCTCCGCCGAGAGCAGGCGCATGGCGATCTCGTTGCGGCCCATTTCGAGCGAGAAGATCACGCTCGGCAGGCCGTTGGTGATCGAGCAGGCCCGCGAGAAGTCCAGGGCCAGTGTCGACTTTCCCATGGCCGGGCGCGCCGCGATCACGATCATCTGCCCGGGGTGCAGCCCGTTGGTGAGCGCGTCCAGGTCGGCGAAGCCGGTCGGGACGCCGGACATCTGGCCCTGCCGGGAGCCGATCGCCTCGATCTCGTCGAGGGCGCCCTCCATGATGTCGGCCAGCGGCGCGTAGTCCTCGCTGGTGCGCTGCTCGGTGACGGCGTAGATCTCGGCCTGGGCGGCGTTGACGATCTCGTCCACATCGCCCTCGGCGGCGTAGCCCATGCCGGCGATCCGGGTGCCCGCCTCGACCAGGCGGCGCAGCACGGCGCGCTCGTGGACGATCTCGGCGTAGTACTCGGCGTTGGCGGCGGTGGGGACGGAGTTGACCAGGGTGTGCAGGTAGCCGGGGCCGCCGACCCGGGTGAGCTCGCCGCGCTTGGTCAGCTCGCTGGCGACGGTGATCGGGTCGGCCGGCTCGCCGCGGGCGTAGAGGTCGAGGATCGCGCTGTGGATGAGCTCGTGGGCCGGGCGGTAGTAGTCGAGCGGCTTGAGCACCTCGACGACGTCGGCGATGGCGTCCTTGGAGAGCATCATGCCGCCGAGCACGGACTGCTCGGCCGGCAGGTCCTGCGGTGGGACCCGCTCGAAACCCTCGACGCCGCCCTCCCGGCCGCCGTCGCGCCCGCCGTCCCGACCGCCGTCACGCCCGCGCTCGCCGTCACGCTTGCGGAACTCGCCCTTGCCACCACCACCGCCCCCGGCGGCCTCGCCGCGGTTGCGGGTGACCGGCAGGCGGTCGCTGGGGCCGGCGGCGGGGAATGAGGGGCCGAACGCGTCGTCGGACGGCTGCCAGTCGTCCTCCGGGGGCGGCGGCACGTCGTGGTCGTCGTACTGGGGGCCGGTCACGCTTGTTCCCCGTTCAGCGAGCGGTGCGAGTCTGGTGCAAAGACGAGGTGGCCTGGGTGGTGGAAGGGCACCATCACGGTCCGCTCCACCTCCTTCATACGCCACACGGCCGACAGAACGGCGGCCGGGTGCGGGCGCGGCGCGTCGGGTGAGCGACCACGCTAAGGCGCGCGTGGGCCTAGTTCCAAGAAAATCCGGGGCAGTTATCCACAGGGGGTGGGGATGAACTGCCTATCACTGTGGACAACTGCCCGAAACCTGTGCACAAGCTTGGGGAAAGTCCTGTGGATAACCAGACGATCCGCTCGGTGTCAACTCGCTGACCTGGGATGACTCTTTCCACCGGCTGTGCATGAGAAAAACTTCACACAGCTGGGCACCCAGCAGCCGTAATGACCAAGACTCCATGTACTGCTTACCGGTGTATGCCTTACGGTATCCGCATGACTGCTGGCCCCTCGACCGCTGAGCCGACTCCCCCCGCGCCCAGCAAGCCCGGCACCGAGCGGCCGGCCGCCGCCGAGCTCCGGCACGAGCGCCGCCGGCACGACCGGGAGATCCTCGCGCTGGCCGTGCCGGCCTTCGGCGCGCTGGTGGCCGAGCCGCTCTTCCTGCTCGGCGACTCGGCGATCGTCGGCCACCTCGGCACCGCCCAGCTGGCCGGCCTCGGCGTGGCCGGCACCGCGCTGAGCACGCTCGCCGGGATCTTCGTCTTCCTGGCCTACGCGACCACCGCCGCGGTGGCCCGGCGGATCGGCGCCGGCGACCGCAGGGCGGCCGTCCAGCAGGGCATCGACGGTGTCTGGCTGGCCCTGCTGCTCGCCGTCCCGGTCGGGCTGCTGGCGGCCCTGCTGGCCCCACGGGTGGCCGACCTGCTCGGCGCCTCGGCCACCGCCGCCCCGTACGCGGTGACCTACCTGCGGATCAGCGCCTTGGGCATCCCGGCCATGCTGATGGTGCTGGCCGCCACCGGCGTGCTGCGCGGCCTGCAGGACACCCGTACACCGCTGCTGGTGGCCGTGGCCGGCTTCACCGCCAACCTCGGGCTCAACTTCGCCCTGGTCTACGGCGCCGACCTGGGCGTGGCCGGCTCGGCCTGGGGCACGGTCCTGGCCCAGAACGCGATGGCCGCGGCCTACCTGGCCGTGGTGGTCCGCGGCGCCCGCCGCGAGCGGGCCGCGCTCCGTCCCGACCCCGCCGGGATCCGGGCCTGTGCCCTGGCCGGCGGGCCGTTGATGATCCGTACCCTCAGCCTGCGCGCGGTGCTGGTGCTGGCCACCGCGGTGGCCGCGCGGCTCGGCGACCGCGAGGTGGCGGCCCATCAGATCGCCATGGCGCTCTGGAGTTTCCTGGCTTTCGCGCTGGATGCCATCGCGATAGCCGGGCAGGCGACCATCGGCCGCTACCTGGGTGCCGGGGACCGCGCCGGTGCCCGGGCGGCGACCCGGCGGATGGTCGAGTGGGGGCTCGGCTCGGGGCTGCTGCTCGGCCTGCTGGTGGTACTGGCCCGGCCGCTCTACGTCCCCCTCTTCACCGCCGACCCGGCGGTCCGCGCGCAGCTCTCCGTGGTCCTGCTGCTGGTCGCGCTGACCCAGCCCGCCTCGGGACCGGTCTTCGTGCTGGACGGGGTGCTGATGGGCGCCGGCGACGGCGGCTACCTGGCCTGGGCGATGCTCGGCACGCTGGCCGCCTTTGCGCCGCTGGTCCTGGTGGTGCCCTCGCTCGGCTGGGGGCTGGCCGGCGTCTGGTGGGCGCTGAACCTCTTCATCCTGCTGCGCTGCGCCTTCCTGCTCGGCCGGTTGCGCACCGGCCGCTGGCTGGTGACCGGCGCGGTCCGGGCCTGAACACCCGAGGCGAACCGCCGCGCGCCAGGCGGCACCGCAGACCGGCACGCGGACCGGCACCGGAGACGCGAAAGGGCCGGCCCTCCCCTGCGGGAGGCCCGGCCCTTTCGTTGACGCGTTACCGCAGCCTGGATCAGGCGGCGACGACGGCGACGTCGAGGTCGGCCTTGACGTCGGCGTGCAGCTTGACCGAGACCTTGTGGGTGCCCACGGTCTTGATCGGCGAGGCGATCGTGACGGCGCGCTTGTCCACCGCCGGGCCGCCGGCGGCCTTGACGGCCTCGACGACGTCGGCCTGGGTCACCGAGCCGAACAGGCGGCCGGCGTCGCCGGAGCGAACGGCCAGCTTGACCTGCAGACCCTCGAGCTTGGCCTTGAACTCGTTGGCCGCCTCGATGGTCTGGATCTCGTGGATCTTGCGAGCGCGACGGATCGCGTCGACGTCCTTCTGGCCGCCCTTGGTCCAGCGGATGGCGAAGCCACGCGGAACCAGGTAGTTACGGGCGTAACCGTCCTTGACCTCGACGATCTCGCCGGCGCCACCGAGGCCAGGGACCTCGTGAGTGAGGATGATCTTCATTTTTCGGTCACCCTCTCTTAGCGCGCGGTGCTGGTGTAGGGCAGCAGCGCCATCTCACGGCTGTTCTTCACGGCCGTGGCGACGTCACGCTGGTGCTGGGTGCAGTTGCCGGTGACCCGGCGGGCACGGATCTTTCCGCGGTCGGAGATGAACTTCCGCAGCAGGTTCGTGTCCTTGTAGTCAACGTAGTTGACCTTGTCCTTGCAGAAGACGCAAACCTTCTTCTTCGGCTTGCGAGCAGGCGGCTTCGCCATGGTGTGCTCCAAATGAGGATCACGATCCGGGGCCCGCATCGAGTGCGGGAGTCCCGGGTCGCACGAAATCTGTCAGCTCTTAGAACGGGGGCTCTTCCGAGAAGCCGCCACCGGACGGGGCACCCCAGCCGCCGCCACCCTGGTTGCCACCAGAGGGAGCGCTGGACGCCCAGGGGTCGTCGGAGGGACCGGACTGGCCACCCGAGGCGTTGCCGCCCCAGTTGCCACCCTGGCCGCCACCGTTGCCACCCCAACCGCCGCCCTGGCCGCCGCCGCCGGCCTGCTGGCCACCGCCGGCAAAGCCGCCGCCGGCACCACCAGGAGCGCCGGACCGGTTGGCCCGGGTCACCTTGGCGGTCGCCGAGCGCAGGCTCGGTCCGACCTCGTCGACCTCGACCTCGAAGACCGTCCGCTTCTCGCCTTCCTTGGTCTCGTAAGACCGCTGGCGCAGTCGGCCCTGCACGATCACGCGCATGCCGCGCTGCAGCGACTCGGCCACGTTCTCCGCCGGCTGACGCCAGACGTTGCACGTGAGGAAGAGGCTCTCGCCGTCCTTCCACTCGTTGGTCTGGCGGTCGAAGGTGCGGGGAGTGGACGCGATGCGGAACTTCGCGACCGCCGCACCCGAGGGGGTGAAACGCAGCTCGGGGTCGTCGACGAGATTGCCGACGAGGGTGATGACGGTCTCGCCTGCCATGGTGTGCTGACCTCTCGGGAGGAAGAGTTCCGTTCAGCGATGTTTCACGTGAAACATCGGACATGAGCCTTCGGGACTTCAGAAGTCCCGAGGGTGGCTCAGTGGGTGTCCGGGCGCAGGACCTTGGTCCGCAGAACCGACTCGCTCAGCGACATCTGGCGGTCGAGCTCCTTGACGACCTCAGGCGTGGCCTTGAGGTCGATGACCGAGTAAATGCCCTCGGGCTGCTTCTTGATCTCGTACGCCAGGCGGCGACGACCCCAGGTGTCGACCTTCTCAACGGTGCCACCGCCGGTGCGGACGACGTTGAGGAAGTTCTCGATCAGGGGGGAGACAGCGCGCTCCTCGACCGAGGGGTCGAGGATGACCATCACCTCGTAGTGACGCATGGGTAAACCCACCTCCTTTGGACTCAGCGGCCACGGTCTCTCCGTGGCAGGAGGGTTGTACGGCGTCGGCACTGGAGCCGTGCCGACCTCGGACCACTGTGGTGGGACCACGGTAGTGACCAGGTCTGACAGTCGGACCCCGCCGGACCCGAAACGGGCCACCGACCCGCGAGCGGGCAGGCGAGGACGCAGATACACCAGTGCAGATCGCTCAGCCTACCCGCACCCATCCGGACGAACAAAACACCCATGGATTGCCGGGACGTCTGGAGCGGCGCAATCTTGGGCAGAACGGGTACACACACCGCGCTCGCCCTCCGCAGGAGGTGGGTTCCATGGCACAGACCATCCGCCGATTCCCCGCGCTCACCCTCAACACCGACGGTCACCGGCACCCCAGGGAGAACACCCTGGTGGGCCTGACCGTGATCCTGGGCCTGGTGGCCTTCAGCACGTCCTTCGTGCACAGCCTGCACCTGCTGAGTTCCTGGACCGGGCTCGCCGGCGTCATCGTCGGCCTGTGGAGCCAGTTCATCTCAGTGACCACCGCCGAGCGGTTCGTGACGGTGATCGCACTGGCCGCCTCCGCGTTCGGTCTCGGCATCGGTCTGGCCCATGGCGGCCTCTTCGGCTGACCTCCGGGGCAGCCGCCCGGCGGCAGCCCGGTTCACAGCCGGCGCATCAGACGGCGCTCTCCCCTCGGAGGGCGCCGTTCGCGCCGTTCCGGCACCCGATCGCGGACCGCACCCCTAGGGTTCCGTCAGCGCGCCGCGTGTGACCCGGCCGAAACGGACCATTCGGACGATAAGGTCACAGAGCCATCGATAGGGTCACACAGCCATAGGGTCGCGAGGCCGACACCCGCAGTCCACTCCAAGGAGCACCCCGAGCATGAGCCTGCGTCTGAGGACGATCACCCGTGAGGAGCATCTCGCCTTCATCCGGAGCCTGCCGTCAGCGAGCCACATGCAGGTGCCGTCCTGGGGCGAGGTGAAGTCGGAGTGGCGCAGCGAGTCGATCGGGTGGATCGATGCTTCGGGTGCGGTGGTCGGTGCCGGTCTGGTGCTCTACCGGCAGCTGCCCAAGCTCAAGCGCTACCTGGCCTATCTGCCGGAGGGGCCGACGATCGACTGGTTCGACCAGGATCTCGACCGGTGGCTGAGCCCGATGCTGGCGCATCTGAAGGCGCAGGGCGCGTTCTCGGTGAAGATGGGGCCGCCGGTGGTGATCCGCCGTTGGGAGTCCAGCACCATCAAGGAGGCGATCGCCGGTGGTCAGGCCAAGCGGCTGCGGGACCTCGACCCCGACTGGTACGAGCCGCAGGCCTTCGAGCTGGCCGATCGGCTGCGCCGGGGCGGCTGGCTGCAGGGCGAGGACGGCGGGGCCGGTTTCGGTGACGTGCAGCCGCGCTACGTCTTCCAGGTGGCGCTGGCCGGCCGCTCGCTGGACGACATCCAGCGCGGCTTCAACCAGCTCTGGCGGCGCAACATCAAGAAGGCCGAGAAGAGCGGCGTCGAGGTGGTCCAGGGCGGCTACGAGGACCTGGCCGTCTTCCACCGGCTCTACGTGGTGACCGCCGAGCGCGACCGCTTCACCCCGCGCCCGCTGGGCTACTTCCAGCGGATGTGGCAGACGCTCAACTCCGAGGACCCCAACCGGATGCGGCTCTACCTCGCCTACCACGACGGCGAGCCGCTGGCCGGGACCACGATGCTGACCGTGGGCGAGCACGTCTGGTACTCCTACGGTGCCTCGGCCGACCACAAGCGCGAGGTCAAGCCGTCCAACGCGATCCAGTGGCGGATGATGCGCGACGCGTACGCGCTGGGCGCGGGAATCTACGACCTGCGCGGGATCAGCGACACGCTCCAGGAGGAGGACCCGCTCTTCGGCCTGATCCAGTTCAAGCTCGGCACCGGCGGGCAGGCCGCCGAATACCTCGGGGAGTGGGACTTCCCGCTGAACAAGCTGCTGCACAAGGCGCTCGACCTCTACATGTCACGCCGCTGACGCAGCCGCGCGCCGCCCACCGCACGACCCGCACCACCCCCCGGGGAGAGCTCGATGACCCTTTCGCTCTACGTCGACACCGACCGCTGGCGGACGCATCAGCGCACGCTGCTGGCCGAGTTCCCCGCCCTGGTCCCGGTGGCCAAGGGCAACGGCTACGGCTTCGGCAACCTGCGGCTCGCCCGGGAGGCCGAACTGCTGGGCACCGGGATGCTGGCGGTGGGCACCGCGACGGAGGCCACCGAGGTGCTCCGCGACAGCGAGCGGGCCGGCGGCTACCAGGGCGACGTGCTGGTGCTGACGCCCTATCGGATCGGCGAGGAGCCCCCTCAAGCCCCTGCGACCGCGGTGCCGGCGGCCCCCCCGGCGGATGGCCGGGGCAGGGTGGTGCGCACGGTGGCGAGCGTGGAGGCACTGGCCGCGCTGGCCGGGCACCGGGTGGTGGTGGAGTGCATGACCAGCATGCGCCGGCACGGCATCGCGCCCGCCGAACTCGACTACCTGGCCGAGGCCACCGGCCAAGGCGGCGCGGCGGCCACCGTCGAGGGTTTCGCGCTGCACCTGCCGCTGGACCGCCCGGACCCGGTCGCCGAGGTCGCCGCCTGGATCGACGCGATCGCCGGGGCCGGGCTGCCCACCGGCACCGTCTACCTGAGCCACCTGAGTTCGGCCGGAGTCACCGCGCTGCGCGCCGCCCACCCACGCGTCGAGTTCCGCTCCCGGATCGGCACCCGGCTCTGGCTCGGCGACGTCGGTGCGCTCAGCGCCGGGGCCACCGTGCTGGACGTGACCGCGCTGGCCAAGGGTGAGCGCTACGGCTACCGCCAGCACAGGGCGCCCTCCGACGGCCACCTGCTGGTGGTCTGCGGCGGCACCGCGCACGGCATCGGCCTGGAGTCGCCCAAGTACGTGCGGGGGCTGCTGCCCCGCGCCAAGGGGATCGCCAGGGCCGGGCTGGCCACGCTGAACCGCACCCTGTCGCCCTACCAGTGGAACGGGCGCCAGCTCTGGTTCGCCGAGCCGCCGCACATGCAGGTGAGCATCCTCTTCCTGCCCGCCGGCAGCAAGCCGCCGGCGGTCGGCGACGAGCTCGCGCTCACCGTCCGGCACACCACCACGCACTTCGACCAGGTGGCCGACCGGACCGCCTGACCGGCGCTCAGAAGTGCCCGGGCTCCACCGCAGGCTCCACCACCGGGCGGGCGTCCTGCACATCGTGCTCGTCCTGCCCGCCGTGCTCGTCCTGCAGGTCGTCCGTCAGCCAGTCCACGCCGTCCACCGGAGCGAAGGCGGCGTAGGACTCATGCTCCCGCAGCCGGCGCGCCGCGCCGATCACGAAGACGTCGGGGGCGAAGTCGAGGATGCCGCCCGACGGGTCGTCGCTGCCGTCCCAGCGCACCGGGTCGTGCTCGGGGCGCAGGATGTCGCGGATCACCTTGGCGCAGAGGTAGAGCGTGCCGGCCAGGTGCAGGATCACCGCGAAGTGGTACCAGTCCTGGCCGATCCCGTGCTGCTTGGAATCGCTGATGAAGGCCAGGTAGGACCAGATGCCGAGGAAGTACAGCACCTCGCAGGCCTGCCAGATCAGGAAGTCCCGCCAGCGCGGGCGGGCCAGGGCGGCCAGCGGGATCAGCCAGAGCACGTACTGCGGGGAGTAGACCTTGTTGGTGACCACGAAGGCCGCCACCACCAGGAAGACCAGCTGGGCGTAGCGCGGCCGGCGCGGCGCGGCCAGGGCCAGCCAGCCGATGCCCAGGCAGCAGGCGATCAGCAGGGCGGCGATCCAGTTGTTCAGGCCGGCCAGCGAGGCGTTGCGGTCCTGCATCAGGACCATCCAGAAGGACCCGAAGTCCTCCTTGCGGCTCTGGCTGAAGCTGTAGAAGGTGGCCCAGCCGTCGAAGTTCGCGATCATGATCGGCACGTTGACCAGCAGCCAGGCGCCCACCGCGCCGGCGGTGGCCTGCCAGAACTCCCGCCAGCGGCCCGAACGCCAGCAGAGCACCAGCAGCGGGCCGAGCAGCAGCACCGGATAGAGCTTGGCGGCGGTGGCCAGACCGATGAAGACACCGGCCCACACGGTGCGCTTGCCCGACCAGTAGGCCATCGCGACGGCGGTCAGCGCGACCGCCAGCAGGTCCCAGTTGATCGTGGCGTCCAGCGCCAGGCAGGGCGCCAGCGCGAAGAGCAGCGCGTCCCACGGGCGGCGGCGGTGGGTGCGGGTGAGCGCGATCACCGTGATCACCGCGCAGATCAGCAGCATCCCGGCGTTGACCATCCAGAACCAGCGCTCGCGGTCCTCGATGACGCCGCTGGTCGGGGTGAGCCAGCCGGCGATCTGCATGAAGCCGCCGGTGAGCACCGGGTACTCCAGGTACTTCATGTCCGGCGAGGGCGAGGGCAGCATGTCGAGGTACGGATGCAGCCCGAGCGAGAAGCCGCGCGCGGTGTACAGGTGCGGGATGTCGCTGTAGCAGGCGTGGGTGTACTGGGCGGTGGCGCCGAAGAACCAGCCGCTGGTGTAGCAGGGCAGCTTCTGCACCATGCCGAGGAGGTACGTCAGGACGGTGGCCAGCGCCAGGAAGCGGGCCGGGATCCACCAGGAGACGCCCAGCAGGGCCCGGCGCCCGGGCGGGCCGCCGAGCAGTTCGCTGCCGGCCGCCGCGACCGGGTCCTCGTCGGCGGGGACCACCACGGTGTTGGGCAGCGGGCCCTCGGCCGGCGCCACCGCGCTCTCGGCGGCTGGGGTCTCGTCACGAGTGCTGGACGTCATGCCGGACATACTGCCGCACCCGCGCCGATCGGACGAGGACCGGTCCCGAACAGCCGGCGCCCGGGCGCGCCCGGGCAGGAAACGCCCGAGGGCGGCCCCGCTCGCGCGGGACCGCCCTCGGAGGAGGGTTGCTCAGGGGGTGGCGGTGGACGACGGTGACGAGGTGCCACCACCGCCGGGGCCGCCGTGGGTCTTGGTGGACGTCGGGGACGGGGTCGTGCAGTCACCCGGGAAGATCGGGATGCAGCCGCCGTTCCCACCGTTGCCGCCGCCCGGCCCGCCGTTGCTGCCGGTGGACGACGATTTGCCCGGGCTCGGCTGGCCGCCACAGTCCACGCCGGGGATACAGGTCGGGGCGCCGGTGGGCGACTGGACCGGGGCCTGGGTGGTCGGCGGGGCGGTGACCGGGGCCTGGGTGGTCGCCGGAGCGCTCGGCGACGGCGGCGCGCTGATCGACGTGGAGGGCGAGGGGGAGGCGGTGCTCGGCGCGCCCGAGGCGTCGACCTCCTGGTTCACCGGCGCCGGCGTCGGGAAGTCCTGCGCCGGGGTGCCGGCCAGCGCGCCCTTCATGTAGTTGGCGAAGATCTCGGCCGGCAGGTCACCACCGTAGAAGGAGGTCTTGCCGCCGGTGCCGATCAACGACAGCAGGCCGGGGTGCGTGGGGTCCTCGCGGAACATCGTGATCGCGGTGGCCAACTGCGGGGTGTAGCCGTCGAACCAGGCCGAGGTGCCCTTGTCGGTGGTACCGGTCTTGCCGGCCACCTGGCGCCCCGGGAGCTGGGCCTTGGTGCCGGTGCCCTTCTGCACCACGTCCTGGAGCACGCTGGTGATGTTGTCGGCCACCGCCTGGTCCAGCACCGGCTTCGGGGCGGGCTTGGTGATGGTGGTCAACTGCTTGCCGGAGTACACCACCTTGGTCACCGGGTACATGTCGGTCTGCTGCCCGCGGGCGGCGAAGACCGAGTATCCGGAGGCCATCTGGATCGCGCTCGGGGTCGAGGTGCCGATCGCGAACGAGGCGGTGTTCTGGTTGGCCACCGGCATGGAGGCCGGGTTCAGCCCCATCTGGGCGGCCAGCTTGGCCACGTTCGGACCGCCGACGTCCTCACCGAGCTGCACGTAGGGCACGTTGAACGAGTTGGCCATCGCGGTCCGCAGCGTCACGTAGCCCTGCGGTCCGTTCTCGTCGTTCACCTGCTTGAAGACCGAGCCGTCCGGGTTGGTCACCAGCGAGCCGTCCGGCTTGCGGATGGTGCTCAGGTTGTCGGCGTTGTAGCGGCTGTCCTCGTTGATCCGCAGCGGTTTGCCGTCCGGGCCGGTCTGCGTCTGCAGGCCGACCTGCATCGCGGTGGCCAGCACGTACGGCTTGAAGGTCGAGCCGACCGGGACACCGGTGGTGTCCGCGTTGTTGCTGTACTGGCCCTTGTCCTGGCCCGGACCGCCGTAGAGCGCCACCAGCGCGCCGTCCCCCGGGACCACCGAGGCCGCGCCGACCTGGACGAACGTGTCGTTGTTGGGGCGCTTGGTGGGGTCGAGGGTCTGCTGCTGCATCTGCGCGACGGCCGCGCTCAGCTCGTCGACCTTGTCCTTCTGCAGGGTGGTGTAGATCTGGTAGCCGCCCGCGCCCAGCGAGGCGTCGGTGATGGTCGGGTCCTTCTGCTCCAGGTACTTGTCGACGGTGGCGACGATGTAGCCGACCTGACCGCTCATGTTGGTCGAGGGCTGCTGCTTGAGCGGTTCGGGCAGGCCCGCCTTCTCGCACTGGTTCAGCTGGTCCTGGGTGATGGCCTTGGTGACCACCATCCGGCCCAGGATCCACTCCCAGCGGCCGGTGCTCGGATTGCTCGGCGTGCCGAACATGTTCGCGTGGTTGGCCGCGCTGAGCGAGGGGTCGTAGAGCGCCGCGCCCTTGAGCAGACCGGCCAGCATGGCACTCTGGCAGGGGTTCAGGTCCTTGGCGTCGACGCCGTAGTAGTTGCGGGCGGCGGCCTGGATGCCGTTGGAGCCACGACCGAACCAGCTGGTGTTCAGGTAGCCGTCCAGGATGTCGTCCTTGGACTCCTTCTGACTGATCTTCAGCGTGATGAAGAACTCCTTGAGCTTGCGACTGATCGTCTGGCTCTGGCTCAGGTAGGCGTTCTTCACGTACTGCTGGGTGATCGTCGAACCACCCTGGGTGGCCCCACCGGACGCCATGTTGTAGACGGCGCGGGCGATGCCCTTGGGGTCGATGCCGCTGTCGGTGCGGAAGGACTCGTTCTCGGCCGCGATCACCGCGTCCTGCGCGGACTTGTTGATGTCGCTGATCGGGACGATCACCCGGTGGGTGCTCCCGGTCGTGGTCATCTGGCTGCCGTCGGCCCAGTAGTACGTGTTGGGCTGGTCGTTCACCAGGTCCTTGAGCTGCGGCACGCTGGTCATCGAGTAGGCGGTGCCGATCGCGGCGACGCCGCCGCCGAAGAAGATCAGGAAGACCGACAGGATCTGCTTCCAGGAGGGCAGCCAGCGCCGCACCCCGCGCTTGCCCCAGCGCGGATAGTCGATGAAGCGCTTCTTGCCCGGCGGCTTGGCACCGGCACCACGGCCGTCACGGCCGGGACCGCCCGGTCCACCAGGGCCGCTGCCGCCCTTGCGACCGCGCTTCTGGGTGGCCTTGCGCATCTCGGCACGGCTCAACCGCGGTTGCTGGCTCGTCTCCCGGACCCCGCTCTGCGGCCCGCGCGGCCCGGCCGCCCGGCCACCAGGGCGAGGCTGGCCCGGGGTGTCGTAGCTGGGCGCACCCTCGGGCGCGGAGCCGTAGGCGTACGGGCGTTGGCCGTTCGGTTCACCGGACGGCTGCTCGCCGCCGCCCGAGTTCGGCGACCGGCGCCGGTGTTCGCTCATAGTCCAGTAACTCCTCGGCCAGGCACGGACGCCTGTAGACAGGATCCACTTCCGATGCCCGCAACCGCCCTAGGCCTGGTTCAGGCCGCCGCCCCGGTGGTGGTCCTCGTGCACACGCGACAGGGTACGCATGCCTGATGAGGCATCAATCGGGCATATCGTCACAACAGCCGCGAAAGACCGGCAGATCATTACATGCCCGTTGCCAAGAAACCCCGAGTTGGCCTTGACGGGCAGGGAACCCGCAGGCGGCGGGGGCCTGCCGGCGGACATCCAGGACTCTTGTGATCACATTCACCCGTGCCCCCCTTGCCCCAATCGTGACCCAGGCCTATCGTTCTCGATATATCGAGTCGATACATCGCCGCGGCATAGCCGACGGCGGAGTAGCGGCCAGGGGCACGTCGAAGGGAGGCCGGACAGCGTGAGCAGGCGCTCAGGAGTGCTGGAGTTCGCCGTTCTCGGCCTGCTGCACGATGCTCCGATGCACGGCTATGAGCTGCGCAAACGCCTCAACGTGCTGCTCGGCTCGTTCCGCGCCTTCTCCTATGGCACGCTCTACCCCTGCCTGAAGAGCCTGGTCGCCCAGGGCTTCCTGGTCGAGGACAACCCGGACACCGCCTACGTCCCGGCCACCGCGCTGAACGGCAAGCGGTCGAAGATCGTCTACCGGCTCTCCCCGGAGGGCAAGGAACGCTTCGAGGAGTTGCTGGCCGATTCCGGTCCGGATGCCTGGGAGGACGAGCACTTCGGGGTGCACTTCGCCTTCTTCGGCCAGACCGACAGAGCGGTGCGGATGCGCGTCCTGGAGGGGCGTCGCAGCCGGCTGGAGGAGCGGCTGGAGCGGATGCGCAGTTCGATCGCGCGCACCCGTGAGCGGTTCGACGACTACACGCTCGAACTGCAGCGGCACGGCTTGGAGTCGGTGGAGCGCGAGGTCCGCTGGCTGAACGAGCTGATCGAGACCGAGCGGGCCAACCGGACCGGGCGTACCGTCGCCCCGCCGGGCAGGGCCGCGACACCACAGTCTTCGGACGGCCGTGGCGACGAGAGCGGATCCCCCGATCCGCTCCGGCCACCGCACGACCGCCCGGGGCGCTCCGTCTAGGAGTGCCGCTGCCGCGTCTGCCCTGAGCCACGCGGCGGAAGTGGGCGCAGTGCGCCCGTCGATGAGTCAGATGAGAAGCAGGACGAGGGCCGCCGGTCTCCGGTGGACCTCACGAGATCACAGGGAGCAACCGGAATGGGTTCGGTTCGCGTAGCCATCGTCGGCGTGGGTAACTGCGCCGCGTCGCTGGTGCAGGGTGTCGAGTACTACAAGGACGCCGACCCGGCCGGCAAGGTCCCCGGGCTGATGCACGTGCAGTTCGGCGAGTACCACGTCAGCGACGTGGAGTTCGTCGCGGCCTTCGACGTCGACGCCAAGAAGGTCGGCCAGGACCTCGCGCACGCCATCGGCGCCAGCGAGAACAACACCATCAAGATCTGCGAGGTGCCGCCGACCGGCATCACCGTGCAGCGGGGCCACACCCTCGACGGCCTCGGCAAGTACTACCGGGAGACCATCGAGGAGTCCGACGAGACTCCGGTCGACGTGGTGCAGATCCTCAAGGACCGCCAGGTCGACGTCCTGGTCTGCTACCTGCCGGTGGGTTCCGAGGACGCTGCCAAGTTCTACGCGCAGTGCGCCATCGACGCCAAGGTCGCCTTCGTGAACGCCCTGCCGGTGTTCATCGCGGGCACCAAGGAGTGGGCGGACAAGTTCACCGAGGCCGGCGTGCCGATCGTCGGTGACGACATCAAGTCGCAGGTGGGCGCCACCATCACGCACCGCGTGATGGCGAAGCTCTTCGAGGACCGCGGTGTCGTCCTCGAGCGCACCATGCAGCTGAACGTCGGCGGCAACATGGACTTCAAGAACATGCTCGAGCGCGAGCGCCTGGAGTCCAAGAAGATCTCGAAGACGCAGGCCGTCACCTCGCAGATCCGGGACCGCGACATGGGCGCCAAGAACGTCCACATCGGCCCGTCCGACTACGTCGCCTGGCTCGACGACCGCAAGTGGGCGTACGTCCGCCTCGAGGGCCGCGCCTTCGGTGACGTTCCGCTGAACCTGGAGTACAAGCTCGAGGTCTGGGACTCCCCGAACTCGGCCGGCGTGATCATCGACGCCGTGCGCGCCGCGAAGATCGCCAAGGACCGTGGCATCGGTGGCCCGATCCTGTCGGCGTCCTCGTACTTCATGAAGTCCCCGCCGGTGCAGTACTTCGACGACGAGGCCAAGGAGAACGTCGAGAAGTTCATCCGCGGTGAGGTCGAGCGCTGAGTGCCTTAGTACTGAACGCTGAGCCTGTCTCATGACGATGGCCGATGTTTCACGTGAAACATCGGCCATCGTCATGACACCCTGAGCGCGTGGCGATCACCAGAAGGCCGGCCCCGGCCCCCAGCACCCCGTCCGCTGACCGCGCCACCCTCCGCTCGCTGCTGGGCACCCGGGACTTCCGGCGGCTGCTGACCGTCCGGCTGCTCTCCCAGCTCTCCGACGGGGTCTTCCAGGTCTCGCTGGCCTCCTACGTGATCTTCTCCCCGGAGCGTCAGACCTCCCCCACCGACATCGCCTCGATGCTGGCGGTGCTGCTGCTGCCGTTCTCGGTGATCGGCCCGTTCGCCGGGGTGCTGCTCGACCGCTGGCGCCGCCGCCAGGTTCTCTTCGTCGGCAACCTGGCCCGCTTCGGCCTGGGCCTGGCGACCGCCGCACTACTGCTCGGCCGAGCGCCCGAGTGGCTCTTCTTCGCCTCCGCGCTCCTGGTCACCGCGCTCAACCGGTTCATCCTGGCCGGCCTGTCGGCAGCACTGCCCCGGGTCGTCGCGCCCACCCAACTGGTCACGGCCAACGCGCTCTCCCCCACCGCGGGCACCATCGCGGCCGCCTGCGGTGGTGGCATCGGCTTCGTCTGCCACCAGGTCATGGCCCCGGGACCGGACGCCGACGCCGCCCTGGTCACCGTCGCCGCCATGCTCTACCTCGCCGCCGCGCTGGCCGCTCGCCGGATGGCCCCGGAACTGCTCGGCCCCGAGCACCACCCGGACCGTCCCGACCTGCGCGCCGCGCTCGGCCAGGCCGGGCACGCGCTGCTCGATGGGATCCGCCACCTGGTCAAGGAGAGCCGGCCCGCCCTGCACGCGCTCGCCGCCGTCACCGCGGCGCGGTTCTGCTACGGCGTGCTGATCGTCACCGTGCTGATGCTCTCCCGCTACACCTTCAACAACCCCGCCGACAGCCAGGCGGGGCTGGCCACCCTCGGCACCGCGCTCGGCCTCTCGGCGCTCGGCTTCTTCCTGGCCGCGGTCGTCAGTCCGTGGTTCACCCGGCGGCTCGGGCTGACCGGCTGGATGGTCGCCTGCCTCGGCTCGGCCGCCGTCTTCGTCCCCGGGCTCGGACTCTTCTTCACCGCCGGACCGGCAATGGCCGCCGCACTGCTGCTCGGCGTGGTCACCCAGGGGACCAAGATCTGCGCCGACACGATCGTGCAGAACGCGGTGGAGGACGACTACCGGGGCCGTGTCTTCGCCCTCTACGACGTGCTCTTCAACGTCGCCTTCGTGGCGGCGGCCGGGGTCACCGCGCTGGTGCTGCCGCTGAACGGACGCTCGCCTGGCGTGGTGCTCGGCGTCGCCGCGCTGTACGGGCTCAGCGCCGCGCTGTACGCCCGTCGACCCGGGTGACCCGGGCACTGCTGACCGTAGCGGCGTGAATCGCTAGGGTACGTGCGCACCATCGCGTCACCGTTCCACTCCACCCTGCTCCTTTTCTGCCGCCCCCTGGCCGTCGTGCCGCGCTCGGAGAGCCGTCGTGAGCAATCCGTACCAGCCACCGAACCCGCACACCCCGCCGACGCCGCCGGCGGAGCCCTCCGACCGCCCACCGATGCCCACCCTGCCGCCGCTCGTCCTGCCGCCACCTGTGCTGCCCCCGCCGGTCCTCCCGACGCAGGCAGTGCCGGTGCCGCCGATGCCCCCGGTCCCCCCGACCACACCGGCTCAGCCGCAGGACGCGGCGCCGAACCCGTACGCCCCCAACCCGTACGCCCCCGACCCGTTCGCCCCACCGGTCGACGCCGGCCACGCCCCCGCCGGCCACACCCAGGCCGGGTACGCCTACGGCTACGGCCACCCGGTGCCGCCCAACTGCCGGATCTGCGGCGGCATGCCGGCCGCGAACGTCACGGTGTACGGGCACCAGGGCTTGATCGTGTTGATGCGCTTCCTGCGCCAGCCGGGGCCCTACTGCCGGGTCTGCGGCACGGCGACGGTCCGTCAGCTCTCCCAGTACACCCTGCTGCGCGGCTGGTGGGGCTACCTCTCACCGCTCTTCACGCTGATCGCCCTGCTGCGCACCCGGTCCGCCTATCAGAAGATCCGTCAACTCCCGCCGCCCGCACCCGGCACGCACGGCCAGCAACTCGACCCCGGCACCCCGCTCACCAAGCGCGGGGCGATCTGGATGCTGCTGGTGCCCCTCGTCTCGGTGGCGGCCTCGATCACGGTGCTGGCCCTGCTGCTCGCCGGCCTCGGCGGCCCCGCCGCCGGCGACGACGTGGTCGGCACCTCGGTGCTGAACGCCGCCGGCGGCGACTGCCTGCGGGACAGCAACGGCGCGGCGATCCAGAACCAGGCCGACCCCGAGGTGGCCGTGGTGCCGTGCAGCGACAACAAGGCCCAGTACCGGGTGCTCGGCCGGGTCGCCAGCCTGGAGGACCCCGCCACGGCCTGCGCCGGCTACCCGGCCGCCACCACCTACTACGCGCACCCGAACGCCGGCGACAGCTTCGTCCTCTGCCTGGCCCCCAACACGCCGGGCAGCGCGCCGAGCAGCACTCCGGACGACACCTCGGGGGGCGGCTCGGGGGCCCCGGCCAGCGTCTGACAGCGGCCCTCGGCCCACCGCCAGGCGCGCGACCGCGCGACCGGCGGTGGGCCCGCCGCGATCAGGCGCCGCCCTGCTCCGCCGCCCACCACTCCTTGAGGGCCGCCACCGCCGCCTCGTGCTCCATCGGGCCGTGCTCCAGGCGCAGCTCCAGCAGGTGCTGGTAGGCCTTGCCCACCAGCGGGCCCGGCTTCAGGTCGAGCAGCCCCATGATCTGGTTGCCGTCCAGCGCGGGGCGGATGGCGTCGAGCTCCTCCTGCTCCTTGAGCTGGGCGATCCGCTCCTCCAGCCCGTCGTAGGTGCGCGACAGGGTCACGGCCTTCTTCTTGTTGCGGGTGGTGCAGTCGGAGCGGGTCAGCTTGTGCAGGCGCTCCAGCAGCGGACCTGCGTCGTTGACGTAGCGGCGCACGGCGGAGTCGGTCCACTCGCCGCCGCCGTAGCCGTGGAACCGCAGGTGCAGCTCGACCAGCCGCGCGACGTCGTCGATCAGCTCCTTGGAGTACTTCAGCTCCCGCATCCGCTTGCGGGTCATCTTCGCGCCGACCATCTCGTGGTGGTGGAAGGAGACCCGCCCGTCCGCCTCGAAGCGACGGGTGCGCGGCTTGCCGATGTCGTGCAGCAGCGCGGCCAGCCGCAGCGTCAGGTCCGGGCCCTCCTGCTCCAGCGCGATGGCCTGCTCCAGCACGGTGAGCGAGTGCTCGTAGACGTCCTTGTGCCGGTGGTGCTCGTCCTCCTCCAGCTGCAGGGCGGGCAGCTCGGGCAGCACGTGGTCGGCCAGCCCGGTCTCCACCAGCAGCCGCAGGCCCTTCACCGGGTGCTTGGCGAGCAGCAGCTTGTTCAGCTCGGCCTGGACGCGCTCGGCCGACACGATGGAGATCCGCTCCGCCATCGCGGTCATCGCCGCGACCACCTCGGGCGCGAGCTCGAAGTCCAGCTGGGCGGCGAAGCGGGCGGCGCGCATCATCCGCAGCGGGTCGTCGGAGAAGGACTCCTCGGGCGTCGCGGGCGTGCGCAGCACCCGGGCCTCCAGGTCCTCGAGGCCGTGGTGCGGATCGACGAAGCCGCGCCCCGGCAGGTCCACGGCCATCGCGTTCACCGTGAAGTCGCGGCGGACCAGGTCCTGCTCGATGCTGTCGCCGTAGGTCACCTCGGGCTTGCGCGAGGTGCGGTCGTAGGCCTCGCTGCGGTACGTGGTGATCTCGATCAGGAAGCTGCCGTCCGAGGTGTCCTTGCGGGCACCGACCGTGCCGAAGGCGATGCCCACGTCCCAGACCGCGTCGGCCCAACCACGGACCAGCTTGAGCACCTCCTTGGGCCGGGCGTCGGTGGTGAAGTCCAGGTCGTTGCCGAGTCGGCCGAGCAGCGCGTCCCGTACCGAACCGCCGACCAGGGCCAGCCGGAAGCCGGCCTCCTGGAACCGCCGGGCGATCTCGTCCGCGACCGGGGAGACCCGGAGCAACTCGTGCAGACCCAGCGTCTGGGCCTCGCTCAGGCCTGGCAGCGCGCCGATCGGGTCGGCGGGAACGGGGCGGGCGGCGGTGGATTCATTGGCGTTGGACACGGCTCACAAGGGTACGTGCCCGGGCAGCCTCGCAGCTCGCGGCTTTTTCCGGCCGCACGATGCGCCCCGCTGTCGGCCCCTGCTGCCCGGCCCGCAACACTGCGGACCGGGCAGCGTCGTTACCATGCCGGTGGGACCGATGGTCCGCAGCGGGCGCGAGCCCGCCGCCGCGTGTCGTCGCGGCAGCGCGGGCCGGGGCGATGACGACCGCGGATCAGGACGGCGAGGGCGAAGCGCGTGGGCGAGCCAGCACGGCACACCAAGGGTCAGGCCGACCCCGTCCCGCCCACCGGGCGGCTGACCCGGGCGCTGCGTTCCTCCGCCCTGCTCACCGGCGCGCTGGCGCTGCTGGGCACCACCACCGTCGCGCCGGCCGTCGCCGCCGGCGGCACCAGGTCCGAGTTCGCCGCCCAGTCGCCCGATTTCCCGGTCACGGTCGCCATCTCCGCCGTGCAACAGCCGAACGCGGCCCCCGGCGACCCGCTGAACATCACCGGCACCCTCACCAACACCGGCACCAGCACGATCAAGGCGGCGCAGCTGGTCCTGGCGCTGGGCCAGAGCAGGCAGCAGCCGCTGCACCGCAGCTCGATCGCCGCGGTGACCACCCGGACCGACCCGAGCAGCAGCGACGGCTCGTCGCTGTCCGCTCCCGTGGCGAACGTGGGCGACCTGGCACCGGGCGCCAAGGTCCCGTTCACCCTGCCGCAGGTGGCGCAGAGCGACCTGAAGCTGACTCAGCTCGGCGCCTACGAGCTGGCGGTGGAGGTCGAGGCCGCGAACTCGGACGACCCGACCGCCACTCACCCGGTCGGCATCGGCCGCACCCTGCTGCCGTACTTCCCGAGCGGCAGCACGGACGCCAACCCCAGCCAGGTCGCCGCCCTCTGGCCGCTCACCCACGCCCCCGAGCTGGTCGCCCAGACCATGCCGGACGCGGACCAGACCTCGGTACTGCGCGACGACAGCCTGGCCACCGATCTGAAGCCGGACGGGCGGCTGGGCCAGCTGGTCGCCCTCGGCAAGAGCATCCCGTCGCTGACCTGGGTGATCGACCCGGACCTGCTGGACGCGGTGTTCGCGATGACCAAGCCGTACCGGGTCCAGCTGCCCGGCCAGGACCCCGGTACCCCGGCCCGGGACGACACCACCACCGCCGGCACCGGGCGAGCGGTCGCCACGCAGTGGCTGGCGGACCTGCGCGACGCCGTCACCAAGTCGGGCGACGAGGTGGTCGCGCTGCCGTACGGCGACCCCGACCTGGCCTCGATCGCGCACAACGGCGGCAATCTGCCCGCGCTGAACACCGCCCTCAGCAAGGCCCAGCAGGCCGGCCAGCTGACCGTCGAGGGCCGGCTCTCGGTGGACCCGCAGGACGACGTCGCCTGGCCCTACCAGGGCTACCTGGACCAGCAGACCGCCCAGGTCGCCCAGCAGTTGGGCGGCTCGCGGGTGGTGGTGAACGGCGCGAGCGTGACCGATCCACGCTCCCTGAACTACACCCCGAACGCGGCGCGACCGCTGCCGAACGGACAGACGGCGGTGGTCGCCGACAGCACCATCGCGGACCTGCTGCAGTCCTACAACCCGGGCGCTCCGGGGGCGAAGTCGGCGGCCGAGCAGCGGCTGCTCGCCGAGACCCTGGCGATCTCCCAGGAGCGGCCGACCACCTCGCGGACCCTGGTGGTGATGCCGCCGCGCGACCTGTCCGCCGACACCGCGCAGGTCCTCCAGGAGTCGCTGCTGAAGGCGCAGGGCCAGTGGATCCGGATGACGACGCTGGACCAGGTGACCAGCACCCCCGCCGAGTCGGCCACCGACGGCACCGTGATCGCCCCCGCCGACAACTACCCCGGTGCGTTGCGCGGCGGCGAACTGCCGGTCAGCGGCTTCAAGTCGGTCGCCGACACCCAGAACGAGGTGGACTCGCTGCTGCGGATCCTCACCCTCCAGAACCGGGTCAACGGCCCGTTCGGCGCCGCCATGCTCCGCTCGGTCTCCACCGCCTGGCGCGGCGCCGAGCCGACCGGCGGCACCTACCGCAACGACGTCCAGAGCTACCTGACCCAGCTGACCGGCGCGGTGTTCATCCCGAAGAAGAGCAGCAAGATCACGCTCGCGGGCAATGAGGGCATGATCCAGGTCAGTGTCCGCAACGAGCTCACGCAGTCGGTGACCAACCTGGAACTGCGGCTCACCTCGAGCCAGCCGACCCGACTGAACGTCAGCAAGCAGCAGGACATCGTGCTGAGCGCCGGCCAGAGCACCTCGCCCAAGTTCCTCGCCCAGGCCAAGGGCAACGGACCGGTGCAGATGACCGCCCAGCTGTACACCACCGGCCCCGACGCGCAGCCGTTCGGGACCGAGGTGCAGTTCACCGTCGAGGTGACCCAGGTGACCAGCGGGGTGTGGTGGGTGGTCGGCGCCGGCGGCGCGCTGGTGCTGCTCGCCGGACTGCGGATCTTCCTGCAGCGCCGCAAGCGCAGTGGCGAGCCCGACGAGGATCCGGACGCACCGCTGACCGACCCGGACGCGCCCGAGGGCACCGACGGGGCCGCGACAGCGGACGGCGAGTCACCCTTGGGGACGAATCCGCCCGAACCGGACGAGCGGGCAACCGCTGAAGGGGCTGCGGCGCACCCTTAGCGCTCGGCGTCGAAAGCCGGATTCGGGTCTTCGGTGATGAGACAGTAGGTCTCGGCGAGACGGCCGGATCCGACCAGCGATGAGGTGGCATGACCGAGCGCAGCAAGGCGGTCCCCCCTGCCGGGCCGCAGGGGAAGGACTCGCGCAACGGCGACCAGCGCCCGGCGACGGCACCCAGCGGCGCGGCGGCCGACGAATCCGACTGGTACCTCGCCGAGACCTTCGCGCGTGACCCGTTCGCCGCCGATCCGTACGCCACCGGGGCCGGGCGCGGGCCGTACGACCAGGAGACCGACCCGGCACCCGCCGCCACCGCCGCGGCCGGCTCCACCGAGGCCGATGGTCCTGCTCCTGCTCCTGCTCGGGATCAGAGCGACACCGGCAACGCGCTGCCGCCGCAGCAGCGCGACCACGCCGAACCGCTGGACGACCCGGTGGTCCCCATCTCCCGCTGGATCCGCCCGGCCGCCGCGACGGTTCCCGCGCTCGACCTGCCGGCCGCCGAACCCGAGCCGGCCGGCGCCCCCGCCCGGCGCGGCTCGGGCGCCGTCGCCGAGGTGCCTGAGCGGCCGTTCCCGGTGATCGAGTTCGATCCGCCGCTGAGCGCCGAGGAGGTCGGCGTGCGGTCCGGCCGGACCGCCGAGGCGACCGCCGTCCCGACCACCGACCCGGCCCCGCGCGACAAGCCGTCCCCGCGCGGCACGCCGGTCGCCGAGCCCGGCGGCCCGGACCGGCCCGATGGCCCCCTCGGCCCCACCGACCCCACCGATCCCACCGACCCCGCGGACCAGGGCGGAGCGGACGGCCCGGCCGACCCCGACGGCCCCGCCGTCACCCGCGGCCGGGTCAGCGGCCTGCTGAACTCCAGCGCGATCATGGCGGCCGGCACCCTGGTCTCCCGGGCCACCGGCTTCCTGCGCACCATGGTGATCGCCGCCGCGATCGGCGTCGGCACCATGGGCGACTCCTACTCGGCCGCCAACACCCTGCCCACCCTGCTCTACATCCTGATCGGCGGCGGCGCGCTGAACGCCGTCTTCGTCCCGCAGCTGGTGCGCAGCATGAAGCAGGACGAGGACGGCGGCACCGCCTACGCCAACCGCCTGCTCACCCTGGTGATGACCGGCCTGGCCGGCGTGGTCTTCGTGGCCGTGCTGGCCGCCCCGCTCCTGGTCCAGCTGATCTCGCACTCGCTGATGAGCACGACGACCGGCGCCGACACCACGGTGGCGCTGGCGCGCTACTGCCTGCCGACCATCTTCTTCATGGGCGTGCACGTGGTGATGGGGCAGATCCTCAACGCGCGCGGTCGGTTCGGCGCCATGATGTGGACCCCGGTGCTCAACAACGTCGTGGTGATCTTCACCTTCGCGATGTACCTGTGGGTCTTCGGCACCTTCCAGCACAGCCGGGTCACCCCCGCGAGCGTCAGCCCCGAAGGCCTGCGGCTGCTCGGTGTCGGCACCCTGCTGGGCCTGGCCGTCCAGGCGCTGGCGATGATCCCGTACCTGCGGGCCGCCGACTTCCGTTTCCGGCCGCGCTTCGACTGGCGCGGGCACGGGCTGGGCAAGGCCGCCCGGCTGGCCAAGTGGACCTTCCTGTTCGTGCTGGCCAACCAGGCCGGCTACCTGGTGGTCACTCAGCTGGCGACCGCCGCCGGCGGCAAGGCTGCCACGGCCGGCTACCTCGGCGTGGGCCTCGCCGCCTACTCCAACGCGCTGCTGATCTGGCAGCTGCCGATGGCGGTGATCACCGTCTCGGTGATGAGCGCGGTGCTGCCCCGGCTCTCCCGCGCGGCCGCCGACGGCGACGCCGCCGCGGTGCGCGACGACCTCTCCTACGGGCTGCGCACCTCGGCGGTGGCGATCGTCCCCGCCGCCTTCCTCTTCCTCGCCCTGGGCCCGCAGATCGGCGGCGCGATCTACGGCCTGGGCAACGGCGGCAGCGCCGCGCACGGCACCACCGCGGTCGGCTTCATGCTCTCCGCGTTCGCCCTCGGCCTGATCCCCTACTCGGTCCAGTACGTGCTGCTGCGCGGCTTCTACGCCTACGAGGACACCCGCACCCCGTTCTCCAACACCGTCTGGGTCGCCGCCGCCCAGGCCGCCGCCGCGCTGCTCTGCTTCCTGCTGCTGCCGGCCCAGTGGGCGGTCACCGGGATGGCGCTCGGCTACGGCGCCTCCTACCTGGTGGGCGTGGCGGTGGCGCTGCCCAAGCTCAAGCTGCGGATCGGCGGCCTGGACACGGCACGGATCGCCAAGACCTACGCCCGCCTGGCGATCGCCTGCCTGCCGGCCGCGCTGGTCGGGTTCCTGCTCGCGCTGGTGCTCGGCGAGCTGCTGGACGGCTGGCTAGGCAGCGTGCTCGCGGTGCTGGTCGCCGGAGCGGCCCAGCTGGCCGTCTTCCTCACGCTGGCCCGACGGATGCGGATCGAGGAACTCAACGCGATGATCGGCATGGTCCGTACCCGACTGGGCCGCTGATCGCAGATCAGTTTGTCTACCTACCGAACGCTTCCGGCCCGGGCGGAACCGGATGGCCCCGTCCGTGGTCGTACTCGGGTGGCAAGAGTGGGCACAATTGTGTCGAACTACTTGGTCTGCAGACCCGGGTCGTCGCCTGGCCGCCCCCTGAAGGGCGAGTCGGCGGGGATCCGCACCGGGCGCTACAAGGGGAGGCAGGACGACGGTGGCTGATCGCACCAAGGATCACACCAAGGCAGTCGTCGAACGTTCGACCGCCGAGGACGCGGTCGAGACCCCGAGCGAGGTGTCCGGCGAGATCACCGCGCCGCTCTCCGCCGCCGAGATCGCCGCCGAGCTGGCCGATCGCGCCGCCGGGGCCCCGGGCGACCCCGACGCCGAGCTGGCCGCAACCCAGGCCCTGCCGGCGCTCGCCACGGCCGCACCGGCCGCCGAACGGTCCCCCGACGACGCCCCGACCGACGCCGAGGCCGAAGCCGAGGCCGAAGCCGACGACGAAGCAGCCGACGAGGCTGACACCGACCCGGCGGCGGACCCGGAGAGCGCCGCCGGCGACGACCAGCACGGGGCCGTGGACGAGGACGAGGACCCCGACGGCGACGCGCTGCCCGAGCGGCTGCCGGTCCCGGAGCGGCACAGCGGCGACCGGATCGCCGACCGCTACCGGCTGGAGGAGTGCATCTCCCACTCGGACGTGTTCAGCAGCTGGCGCGCGGTGGACGAGAAGCTGCGCCGCGCCGTGGGCGTCCACCTGCTCGCGGCGGGCAACCGGCGGGCCGAGAAGGTGCTGGCCGCCGCCCGCTCCGCCGCGCTCCTCGGCGACCCGCGCTTCGTGCAGGTGCTGGACGCCGTCCAGGAGGGCGAGCTGGTCTACGTGATCCGGGAGTGGCTGCCGGACGCCACCGACCTGGCCACCCTGCTCGGCCCGGGCCCGATGACGCCCTACGACGCCTACCAGATGGCCCGTCAGGTCACCGACGCGATCGCCGCCGCCCACCAGGGCGGCCGCTCCCACCTTCGGCTGACCCCGCGCTGCGTGCTGCGCACCGACACCGGCCAGTACCGGATCAACGGGGTGGCCGTCGACGCGGCGGTGCGCGGACTGCCCGAGCAGGACGCCGAACTGACGGACACCCGGGCGATCGGCACTCTGCTGTACGCCGCGCTGACCCACCGCTGGCCGGATCCCGAGGGCCGCTACGACCTGGCAGGCGTGCCCGAGGGGAACGGCCCGACCCCGCCGGCCCAGCTGCGGGCCGACGTCCACCAGGGCCTGGCCGACCTCGCGGTGCGCGCCCTGGGCGACCAGCGGGCGCCGATCACCTCGCCGGCCGCGCTGGCCAAGGAGATCTCGCTGCTGCCGCGGATCCGCCAGCCCGAGTCGGCGCCGGGCACCCTGGACCGCGCCACCCCCCGCTACCCGGCACCGGGTCAGGGCAGTCCCCGCACCCAGACGCTGCGCCCGGTCCCGCCCGGCGGCCACCGCCCCGGCCCGGGGCCGGCATCCGCCCCTGGCCCGGTCCAGCCCAGGCCGGTCCAGCCGGGGCCCGCGCCGCGCCCGCGCCCGCGCCGCCGGGCCAGGCGGGTGCTGAACTGGACGGTCTCGGTGCTGCTGCTGGCCGCCATCGGTTACGGCTCCTGGGAGTTGGCCGGTCAGCTCGGCAAGAGCGGCGACAGGCAGGCCCTCGGCGGCTCCGGCCTCGGCAGCACGCCCTCGGTCAGCGCCTCCGCCACGGCCGGCCCCACCCCGTTGGCGATCAGCACCATCCAGTCCTTCAACCCGTCCGGCACCGGCCCGATGCACCCCAACCTGATCTCCCAGATCAACAGCGGCAACCCCGACAACGCCTGGCAGACCGACGGTTACTTCCAGGACCTGACCACCCTCGGCCACGGCACCGGCCTGCTGGTCGACCTCGGCACGGCCAAGCCGGTCCGCTCGGTCGAGGTCCAGTTCATCGGCAGCACCACCGCCGAACTACGAGTTCCCACCGCCACCGGCGCCAACCCGCCGACCCAGCTCGGCGACTTCGGCCAGCCGCTGGCCACCGCCACCGGCGAGGACGCGCAGTTCCGGCTGAGTTCCCCGGTCAACTCCCGCTACCTCTTGATCTGGCTGACCAGCCTCCCCAAGGATGGGAGCGGCAGTTACCGCGGCCAGGTGACCACGATCAAGGTCACCGGCTGACCCCAGCAGCAGGCCGTCACGCGGCATGGCTGCCGGGAGCACCAGCCGACCGCACCAAGCGGCACCCGAGGGGCAGGCAGATGGCAGGACCGGCACGACCAGAGCCACCCGGGGCTCACCAAGCCCTCACGTCCGACCTCGACGAGGCGAGCGACGCCGAGTTGCTGGCCCGGCACGTGGCCGGCGACCAAGCCGCCTTCGGCCTGCTGGTGCGGCGCCACCGGGACCGCCTCTGGGCGCTCGCCGTGCGCACCCTGAGCGACCGGGAGGAGGCCGCCGACGCGCTGCAGGACGCGCTGGTCTCGGCCCTGCGCGCCGCACACACCTTCCAGGGCCGCGCGGCCGTTACCACCTGGCTGCACCGGATCGTGGTCAACGCCTGCCTGGACCGGGCCCGGCGGGCCGGCAGCAGGCGGGCCGGCTCGCTGGACGAGGAGCCGGGCCGGCTCGACTCCCTGGTCCCCGCCGCCGAGCCCGCCGAGGCCCTGGTGCTCCGCCAGGAGCTGCGCCGCGAACTCGGCGCCGCGCTGGCCGGACTGCCGGCCGATCAGCGGGCCGCGCTGGTGCTGGTCGACATGCAGGGCTACCCGGTCGCCGAGGCCGCCGAGCTGCTGGGCGTCCCGGTCGGCACCGTGAAGAGCCGCTGTGCCCGCGGCCGGGCCCGGCTGCTGCCCCTGGTCCGCCACCTGCGTCCGCAGGACGGCGGCGACCACGTTTCACGTGAAACACAGCCACGTGAAACACAGCCACGTGAAACACAGCCACGCGAAGCACCGCCGGACGTTTCACGTGAAACATCACCCGGCCCGAGACCGGGGAACCCATCGGGCGCCGGTTCCGTCCCATCCCAGGGCTCCGGCATCCCCACCCAAGATCCGAGCCTGGAAGGAGACGCGACGCCCCGATGACGAACCAGACACCCGAACCCGTCGAGTCGGCGCCGCCCGCGTCCCATCCCACCGTCGACCAGCTCGCCGATCTGCAGGAGGAGCTGCTCGCCGCCACCGAGGCCGCGGAACTGCGCGAGCACCTGTCCCGCTGCCCCGACTGTGCGGACACGCTGGCGGCCCTGGCCGAGCTGACCGAGCTGCTCGCCGAGGACGAGCCACCGGCGATGCCAGCGGATGTCGCGCGACGGATCGACGCCGCACTGGCCGCTGCACTCGCCGAGCCCGCCACCGCCCGCACCACCGCCGGCACCGCCCGCACCGCCGCCACCGCCGCGCCCCAGCGTCCGGCGGAGTCCGCCGCACCGCCGCGCCGCGCCGACCGGAGCACCGGCCCCGGCCGATCCCGCCAGCGCCGCCGCGGCACGCTGCTGGCCGCCGCCGTCGCCTGCCTCGCGGTGCTCGGCCTCGGCACCGTCGTCGTGGTATCCGGCCTCGGCGACGACGCGCACCAGGCGGCCGGCTCCGCCGCCGCGGGCGCCCAGCAGGGCAAGCCCGACACCGCCATGCCCGCCACGCCCAGCGGCAGCCCGGGCGGCCCCGCGTTCACGGCCGCCGGCCTGCCCGAGCAGATCCGGCAACTGCTACCCACCTCCCCCAGCGGCCACAGCTCGCTGCCGCACGCCAGCAGCGAGCAGGAGAACCCCACCCCGAATGCCGCGCCAGCCAAGTTGCCCAGCTGCGTCCAGGGCGCCGTCGCCGGCCACCGTGACGAGCAGCCGCTGCTCGTCACGCACGGCAGCTTCCAGTCCGCCCCGGTGGACGTCTACGTCTTCCGGGTCAGCGGGAGTTCGACCGCGCTGGACGTCTTCCTGCTCACCCCCGGCTGCGCGGACGGCACCCCGGCCGGCGTCCTCCTGCACGAGGAGGTCCCGGCCTCCTGACCAGCCTGCGACTGTGCGCCGCACCCATCCATTGGGTGGGCCCTGGTAGGCCACGCCCTGGGAATGCGCCAGACTGGTCAGTCGTTGTCCCGGGCGGCGGAGCAGGACCGCCACCCTGCCCGCCTGGCGCGGGTCGCGATGCGAACCAGGAGATTCAGTGAGCGACGTCCGTAACGTGATCATCATCGGTTCCGGCCCCGCCGGCTACACAGCGGCTCTCTACACCGCACGGGCCTCTCTCAAGCCTCTGGTCTTCGAGGGCGCGGTCACGGCGGGCGGTGCCCTGATGAACACCACCGAGGTGGAGAACTTCCCCGGGTTCCGGGACGGCATCATGGGCCCCGAGCTGATGGACAACATGCGCGCCCAGGCCGAGCGCTTCGGCGCCGAGCTGGTCCCGGACGACATCGTCGCGGTCGACCTCACCGGCGACATCAAGACCGTCACCGACTCCGAGGGCACCGTCCACCGGGCCCACGCCGTGATCGTCACCACCGGCTCCCAGCACCGCAAGCTCGGCCTGCCCCGCGAGGACGCGCTGTCCGGCCGCGGCGTCTCCTGGTGCGCGACCTGCGACGGCTTCTTCTTCCGGGACCAGGACATCGCGGTGGTCGGCGGCGGGGACACCGCTCTGGAGGAGGCCACCTTCCTCTCCCGCTTCGCCAAGAGCGTCACCGTCGTGCACCGCCGCGGCGAGCTGCGCGCCTCCAAGGCGATGCAGGAGCGCGCCTTCGCCGACCCGAAGATCAGCTTCGCCTGGGACAGCGCGGTCGAGGCCATCCACGGCGACCCGAAGCTCACCCACGTCACCCTGCGCGACACGACCACCGGCGAGCTGCGCGAGCTGCCGGTCACCGGTCTCTTCATCGCGATCGGCCACGACCCGCGCACCGAGCTCTTCACCGGTCAGCTGGAGCTGGACGCCGAGGGCTACCTCAAGGTGGACGCCCCCACCACCCGCACCAACATCCCCGGTGTCTTCGGCGCCGGCGACGTGGTCGACCACAGCTACCGCCAGGCAATCACCGCCGCCGGCACCGGCTGCTCCGCCGCGCTCGACGCCGAGCGCTACCTCGCCCACCTGGCCCACGCGGCCGAGCAGGAGGCCAAGGCCGCCGTCGCGGTCTGAAGCCGTCCTGGGAGGCGGTGAAACAGAATCCGCCTCCCTGTTGTTGACATGCCTGAACCCCACCGAGCAGCACCCCGAAACGCGACCCTAGGAGTCCCCGTGGCCGGCGCCACCAAGACCGTGACCGACGCGACCTTCGACAGCGAGGTCCTGAAGAGCGACAAGCCCGTCCTGGTCGACTTCTGGGCCGAGTGGTGCGGCCCCTGCAAGATGGTGGCCCCCATCCTGGAGACCATCGCCGACGAGTACGGCGACCAGCTGACGGTCGCCAAGATCGACGTCGACAGCAACCAGGCCGTCGCCGCGCAGTACGGTGTCATCTCCATCCCGACGCTGAACGTCTACGTCAACGGCGAGGTCGTGAAGAGCATCGTCGGTGCCAAGCCGAAGGCCGCGCTGCTGCGCGACCTCGAGGGCATCATCACGGTCAACAAGGCCTGAGCCGCCAGGGGCGGCAGAGCGAAGGGGCGGGCCCACGCGGGCCCGCCCCTTCGTCGTACCGTCGGTCGCCGCCCGCCCCCGGCCGACGGCGGATCAGAACGGGCGCAGTGCCGGCTCCTTGCGCCCCGCACCGAGCAACCGCTCCAACGCCCCCTCCGCACCGCCCTTCCAGGAGAGCGTGGCGCGCGCCTCCAGCCGCAGCCGCGGGAAGCGATGGTGCGGCCGGACCGTCTTGAACCCCACCGCGAGCAGGTGCTCGGCCGGCAGCAGGCAACTCGACTGCGCCCCGCCCGCCGCCCCGAAGGCCTCGATCGCCCGGAACCCGCGCCCCAGTAGGTCCTTGGCCACCTGCTGCACCAGCACCCGTCCGATGCCCTGCCCCTGAAAGCCCGGCAGCACCCGACTGATCATCAGCTGGACGGCATCCGGAGAGACCGGACTGGTCGGGAAGGACTGCGAGCGCGGCACGTAGGCCGGCGGCGCGTAGAGCACGAACCCGGCCGGCTCCTGGTCCACATAGACCAGCCGTCCGCAGGACCCCCACTCCAGCAGCACCGCGGAGATCCACCCCTCCTTCTCCGCCTCCGCCTTGCCCCCGTCGACCGCCTGCCGACCGCTCACCGGATCGAGCTCCCAGAAGACGCAGGAGCGGCAGGGCGCGGGCAGGTCCGCCAGGTTGTCCAAAGTCAGCGGAACGATCCTGCGACCCATGCGGCACACCTCCTTGTTCGGTTCCTCCCCCTGGGGCTGCCATCAACCGGCACCCACCCGGCCCCGGCCCCCAAGGACCCGTACAGACGCCGGTGGGTGCATGTTTCACGTGAAACACAGCCACCGTGAAACGTGCACCCACCGGTCCAGCGACATCCGAACGCCGACTCAGCTCTGCGAGAGCCGCAGCCCGTCCTCCCCCGGTGCCAGGCTGTCCAGGATCCGGTTGAGATCCTCCACCGAGGCGAACTCCAGCACCACCTTGCCCTTGCCGAGCTTGCCGTTGCGCTGGGAGACCTCCACCTTCACCCGGGTCTCGAAGCGGTCCGAGAGCCGGCCGGCCAGGTCGTTGAAGGCCGGCGAGAGCAGCTTGCCCGCCTTGGGGGCCGCCGGACGCGGCTTCTCCTCGTGGTCCAGCAGCGCCACGATCTCCTCGGTGCTGCGCACCGAGAGGCCCTCGGCGACGATCCGCCGGGCCAGCTCGTCCTGCCGCTCGCCGTCCAGCACCCCGAGCAGCGCCCGGGCGTGGCCCGCGGTCAGCACCCCGGCCGCCACCCGCCGCTGCACCGCGGAGGAGAGCTTGAGCAGCCGGATCGTGTTGGAGACATGCGAGCGCGAGCGACCGATCCGGTCCGCCAGCTCGTCATGGGTGCAGCCGAAGTCCCGCAGCAGCTGGTCGTAGGCGGCCGCCTCCTCCAGCGGGTTCAGCTCGGCCCGGTGCAGGTTCTCCAGCAGCGCGTCCAGCAGCAGCTTGTCGTCCCCGGTGGCCCGCACGATCGCCGGGATCTGCTCCAGCCCGGCCTCGCGGGAGGCCCGCCAGCGCCGCTCGCCCATGATCAGCTCATAGCGCTCCGGAGCGACCTGACGCACCACCACCGGCTGCAGCAGGCCCACCTCCTTGATCGAGGCGACCAGCTCGGCCAGCTTGTCCTCGTCGAACACCTCTCGCGGCTGGCGCGGGTTGGGCGTGATCACGTCCAGCGGCAGCTCGGCGAACCGCGCCCCGTCCACCGGCACCAGCTCCACCGAGGCCGGAGCCTGCACCGCCTCCAGCCGAACGCTCCCCGCCGCCCTGGCCGCCACCGTGCCGCGCCCCGAGGGCAGCACCGGCACCGCGCTGGGCGACGCCGCGCCGATCGCCGGCACCGCCTGGGCGGCGGGCACCGCCGACCGCTCCGGTACGGTCGGCTCCGCGACCCCGACGGGCGCCGGCGAACCGGCCGCCGGGATCAGCGCGCTCAGCCCCTTGCCCAGACCCCTGCGACCACTCACCGATTGCCCTCCATCGTGCTGTGCTGTGCCATCGGCGTCGCCTGCGCGCCGATCGTGTGCCGGTTGTGTCCCACCGCGCCGAGCGCCTCGGCGGCCGCCTGCTCCACGGCGGTGGGCGGTGCGTCCAGACCGACCGCGCGCATCGCCAGTTCCCGGGCCGCCTCCAGGTAGGAGAGCGCACCGGTGGAGCCCGGGTCGTAGGTGAGCACCGTCTGCCCGTAGCTGGGGGCCTCGGAGATCCGCACCGAACGCGGGATCGCGGTGCGCAGCACCTCGGTAGTGAAGTGGTTGCGGACCTCCTCGGCGACCTGTGCGGCCAGCCTGGTCCGGGCGTCGTACATGGTGAGCAAGATCGTCGAGACGTGCAGCGCCGGGTTCAGGTGGGCCCGCACCAGCTCGACGTTGCGCAGCAGCTGCCCCAGCCCCTCCAGCGCGTAGTACTCGCACTGGATCGGGATCAGCACCTCCTGGCCGGCCACCAGGGCGTTGACCGTCAGCAGACCCAGCGAGGGCGGACAGTCGATCAGGATGTAGTCCAGCGGCTGCTCATAGGCCGCGATCGCCCGCTGCAACCGGCTCTCCCGGGCGACCAGCGAGACCAGTTCGATCTCCGCACCGGCCAGGTCGATGGTGGCCGGCACGCAGAACAGGCCCTCCACGTCCACCACCGGCTGCACCACATCGGCCAGCGGCTTGCCCTCCACCAGCACGTCGTAGATCGACGGCACCTCGGCGTGGTGGTCGATGCCCAGCGCGGTGGAGGCGTTGCCCTGCGGATCGAGGTCGATCACCAGCACCCGCAGCCCGTGCATGGCCAGCGAGGCGGCCATGTTGACGGTGCTGGTGGTCTTCCCCACCCCGCCCTTCTGGTTGGCCACCACGATCACGCGAGTCGCCGGCGGCCTGGGCAAACCCTCGCCTGCCCGCCCCAGTGCCTGGACGGCGGCCTGCGCCGCCCGTGCGATAGGGGTGTCATCGATCTGGTCGATGGTCTCCGAGTCCTGCATGGGGCCCAGTGTTTCACGTGAAACCGGAGCGGCAACAGTCTCCGCCCGACCACGGCCGAGCCCGCGGCGCAGCCGCAGGTCGAGAACTACGGGAAGCAGCGAGCGACGTTTCACGTGAAACACCTTGCCCGCATTGTCGGAAATCTGACGGTGCGACACTCCGAGAACGCAAGCGGCCCCGGGAGCGCACAGCGCTCCCGGGGCCCGCTGGACCGCGCCGATCAGCGCCGGCGGCGCCCGGTGCCGCGCGCCTCGGCCCGACCCGCCCGGGCCGCCTTGGCCCGCCGGGTCGCCGCCTTCACCCCGCCGGGGCTCTCCCCGACCTTCACCTGGACCACGCGGGTGGCCGCCCCGAGCGCGCTCTCGCCCACCGGGATCACCGACCACTCCACGGCGCCCAGCTTGGTCAGCGCGGAGCGCGAGTCGGCGAGCTCCTGCTCCGCGGTGTCCCCCTTCAGCGCCAGCATCTGCCCGTACGGCCGCAGCAGCGGCAGCCCCCAACCCGCGAGCCGGTCCAACGGCGCCACCGCCCGCGCCGTGACGATGTCCACCGAGACCTTCCCGATCATCTCCTCGGCCCGCCCCCGCAGCACCGTGACGTTCTCCAGCCCCAGCTCCCGCACCACCTCCTCCAGGAAGGTGGTGCGCCGCAGCAGCGGCTCCAGCAGCGTCACCGAGACGTCCGGACGCACCAGCGCCACCGGGATCCCCGGCAGTCCGGCACCCGAGCCCACGTCGCAGAGCGTCGCACCGGCCGGCAGCAACTCGGCGAGCACCGCGCAGTTCAGCACATGGCGATCCCAGAGCCGGGGCACCTCCCGCGGCCCGATCAGCCCGCGCTGCACCCCCGCCGACGCCAGCAGCTCCGCATAGCGCTGCGCCGCGGGGAACCGCTCACCGAAGATCTCCCGTGCCTGTGGCGGAGCCTCAGCCAGCCCCTGGGGCGCACCGTCGGCCGCCGAACTCTCCGTCGCCATCTCAGCCTCTCCGCTCACCGATTCCACCGACCCCCGCACACCACCGTTTCACGTGAAACGTCTGCTCCGAGGGAACGCCACTGCCCCGAGGAACGTCGACCCCGTCCGCACAAGCATGTGCGAACGGGGTCGACGAGGGACGCTTTCTTGGACCTCAGTCCGCCAGGACCTCAGCCCGCCAGGACGACGACACAGCGCTGCGGCTCCTCGCCCTCCGACTCGCTGCGCAGGCCCGCCGCCGCCACCGCGTCGTGGACCACCTTGCGCTCGAACGGCGTCATCGGCCGCAGCTTCACCGCTTCACCGGTCCGCTTGGCCTGCTCCGCGGCCTTCGCGCCCAGCTCCGCCAGCTCGGAACGCTTGCGCGCCCGGAAGCCCGCGATGTCCAGCATCAACCGGCTGCGCTCCCCGGTCTCCCGGTGCACCGCCAGCCGGGTCAGCTCCTGGAGCGCCTCCAGGACCTCCCCGTCCTGACCCACCAGCCGCTGCAGGCTGCGGTCGTCGCCGTCGCCGACGATGGACACCAGGGCCCGGTCGCCCTCCACGTCCATGTCGATGTCGCCGTCCAGGTCGGCGATGTCCAGCAGGCCTTCCAGGTAGTCGGCCGCGATCTCGCCCTCCTGCTCCAGGCGAGCGACCAGGGTGTCCGCCGACTCCTGCGCCGCAGCGCCCGATCCGGCTTCGACGGCGGAGGTGGTGCCTTCCGTCACGGGAGGGACTCCTTCAAAGACAGGGCCCACGGTTACGGGCCGAAATCGAGGGTCAGAGAGTGGGGCGCCGGCTCAGGACTTCTTCTTGGGCCGCTGACCGCCGCCCTGCTGCGGACCACGCTTGGCGCTCCCGCCACCCTGCTTGGCGGCCGGCCGCTTGGCCCCGCCCGAGGCCTGCGCCTTGCCCGCGCCCTGCGCGCTGGGCACCGCGTCCTCCTGCACCGGTACGGCTTCCTGCGGGGCGTCCTCCTTGGCCTCCTCGGCCTTCACCGGAGCGCCGTGCACGTGCTGCCGCTGCGCCTTGGTCTGCCGGCGCGGCTGCTGGCGGCGCACCTGCACCGACTCGGTGAGGGCCACCGCCGCCTGCTGCTGCGCGGCCGCCGTCTTGCCACCGCCAAAGAGGCCGAACAGGCCGGTGCCCTTGATGACCGTGCCGTCCGGGTTGAGCCGGCCGGCCGCCTTGAGCCGCGCCTGGCGCTCGTCCCAGGCCTGGCTGCCCGGCGTCGGGTTGTTGCGGATCACGATCAGCTGCTGGCCCATCGACCAGACGTTGGTGGTCAGCCAGTAGACCAGCACACCGACGGGGAAGTTGATGCCCATCACGGCGAACATCACCGGGAAGACGTACATCAGCATCTTCTGCTGCTGCATGAACGGCGTCTTCACCGAGAGGTCGATGTTCTTGGTCATCAGCTGGCGCTGAGTGATGAACTGCGACGCCGACATCATCAAGATCATCACTGCGGTGACGACCTTGACGCTCGTCTGCGAGCTGTTGACGAAGGTCGCCGAGAGCGGGGCGCCGAAGATGTGTGCCTGGTGGGCGCTGGCGAGCACGTCGCCCTTGATGACACCGATCGGCTGGTTGTGCGCGACCTTGCTCAGCACCCCGTACAGGGCGGTGAAGAACGGCATCTGCACCAGGATCGGGAGGCAGCTCGAGAAGGGGTTGGTGCCCGCCTCCTTGTAGAGCTTCATCATCTCTTCGGACTGGCGCTGCCGGTCGTTCTTGTAGCGCTCCTGGATGGCCTTCATCTTCGGCTGGATCGCCTGCATGGCCCGGGTCGACTTGATCTGCTTCACGAAGAGCGGGATCAGGCAGATCCGGATCACCACCACCATCGAGGCGATGGCCAGGCCCCAGGCCCAGCCGCCGTTGGGGGTGAAGATGTGGCTGTAGAGCGAGTGGAACTGGACGATGATCCAGGACACCGCGGTGTAGAGAGGGTTCAGGAAGGACCAGGTCACCGGTCAGACTCCTTGGGCTTTGGGCTTGGTCGTCAGGCTTGCGGACATCGGGCCTACCGACGTCTGACCAGCAGCCGTCGAGCCTGTGGTGACCGGGGCGTGGGCCGCGGAGCCAGCCGGCTCCGGACTCGCGGCGCTACCGGTCCTTGACTGCACCAGGGCACGCAGGCGCTGGTGCCAAACGGGACGCTTGCGCGGCGGCACGTGGTCCACCCCACCGGGCGACCAGGGATTGCATCGCAGGATCCGCCAGGCGGTCAGCACACTGCCTTTCACCGCACCGTGCGTCCGCACCGCCTCGTAGCCATAGTGCGAGCACGAGGGGTAGTAACGGCAGACCGGTCCGAGCAGCGGACTGATCGTCCACTGGTAGAGCCTGATCAGTCCCATCAGCAGGTACTTCATCGCCCTGATCCTGTTGCCGGAGAGGCCGGATCCGTCCGGAGCAACCGCTTCAGCGCCGCGTCCAGGTCATGTGCAAGATCCAGGTACGAGGCCGAAGCTGCCGGGGGCAGCGCCCGTACCACTATCAGGCTACCTGCGGGCAACCGGCCCAGACGCTCCCGGACCAAGTGACGCAGGCGACGCTTCACCAGATTGCGCACCACGGCAGGACCAACCGCCTTGCTCACGACGAAACCCGCACGCACCGAGGGAGTCCCCTCGGCGACGTGCGGGTGGGAGTCGCTGTACCCGCCGGCCTGCCCAGCCTGGTCGTCCTCTCGTCTGAGATGGACGACCAGCAGGGGCCGGCCGGCTCGGCGGCCGCGTTTCACCGCGATCGCGAAGTCCTGGCGCCGCCGCAGCCGATTCTCGGAGGGCAGCACTGCAGACCCTTTGCGCGGATCAGGCGGAGATGTTGGTGCGGCCCTTGGCGCGGCGGGTCGCCAGGATGGCGCGGCCGGCGCGGGTACGCATCCGCAGCCGGAAGCCGTGGGTCTTGGCGCGACGACGGTTGTTCGGCTGGAAGGTGCGCTTGCTCACTCGGGGGCTCCTGGGGTGAATCGTAGGGTGACGAATTGCAGCTTGGCCGTCACCGTGCGGCCGCGTGATCTCCCCCTCATACCTGGGAAATCCGACCTGAATCCCCAGGTCTGCTGGGGTCCAGGCAATCCACGGCGCCCGTGCTGCGCGCCTTCTGGAAGCGGGGCGGACCCGCGGACATGCGGCAGCGGCCATCGACAACTCGACCTGGTTACGGTACGCGGGACGGGACCCGGGGGTCAAACCGGCATCCCTACGGCAGGATGTTCACAGCCTGTGGACAACAACTTGAATCAGCTCTGCCCGCTGACTACCGTTGCAGGACTTGTCTGGTTTTGTTCATCCATCCGAACCAGCCCTGCCTTCCGATCCTGACCAGGACCACCCCCTGCCTCCAGGGGAACGAGAAAGCGTGCACCAGTGGCTGATGTCAACAGCGACCTCGTCCCGGCCTGGGCGAAGGTCGTCGAGCGGCTGGTCAACGACACCTCGGTGGGTGACAAGGACAAATTGTGGGTGCAGCGCACCCAGCCGATGTGGATGATGCATGACACCGCGCTGCTGGCCGCCCCCAACGAGTGGGCCAAGCAAGTGCTGGAAGGCCGGCTGCTGCCGCAGCTGACCGACGGGCTCAGCCAGCAGTTCGGCCGCCCGGTGCGGATTGCCGTGATGGTGGATGCCAACGCCATGCCGCCCACCCCAGTACCCACGACCCAGCCCACGACCCAGCCGGTGGCCGAGCCCGAGCCCGAGCCGGGCCCCGCCGAACCGCACCAGCCCCAGCAGCCCCAGCCCCAGCACCCGCAACAGCAGCACTCGCAGCAGCAGCCCGGCTGGCCCGGTGCGCCCCGCCCGTCGCACGACTACCCGGCCCCGGGCTACCGCGAGCAGGCCTACGAGAACGGCTACGCCTACCCCGAGCCCTCGTACGACGGCTACCAGGAGCAGCCCTACCCCCAGCAGCCGAACTACGGCGGCTACCCGGGCCAGAACTACCCCGCCGGGCCGCCGCAGCCCTACCAGGAACGCGGCTACCGCGACTGGGAGAGCCGCGAGAGCGAGAACCGGCCGCAGCCGACCGGCGGCCCCGGCCCCGGTGGCGAGCCGTCCCAGGGCGACCTGTTCGGCGGCGCCTACGACTCCACCGGCGAGGAGCCGCGCCAGCGCGGCGCGCGCCCCGGCCAGCCCGGGCGCCGCGACCTGCCGCCGCCGGCCATCCGCCCCGCCGCCCGGCCAGGACCCGGCCAGGACCTCCCGGGTCCGCCGGGTCAGCCGTCGGGCCACCGGCCCGGCGAGCTGGACCGCCCCGCGTCCCCGGCCCTGCCCGAGCGGGTCACCGACCGCACCCCGGTCCCTGGGGTGCCGGCCCCGCCCGGCGCGCCCTCGGCGGACAGCTCGCGCAAGGACGAGCCGGCCGCCCGGTTGAACCCGAAGTACCTCTTCGACACCTTCGTGATCGGCGCCAGCAACCGCTTCGCACACGCCGCGGCGGTGGCGGTGGCCGAGGCGCCGGCCAAGGCCTACAACCCGCTCTTCATCTACGGCGAGTCCGGCCTCGGCAAGACCCACCTGCTGCATGCCATCGGCCACTACTCGCGCAGCCTCTTCCCCGGCACCCGGGTGCGGTACGTGAGCTCGGAGGAGTTCACCAACGAGTTCATCAACTCGATCCGGGACGGCAAGGCGGACGCGTTCCGCAAGCGCTACCGGGACATGGACATCCTGCTGGTCGACGACATCCAGTTCCTGGCGAGCAAGGAGTCGACCCAGGAGGAGTTCTTCCACACCTTCAACACCCTGCATAACGCGAACAAGCAGATCGTCCTCTCGTCGGACCGGCCGCCCAAGCAGCTGATCACCCTGGAGGACCGGCTTCGCAACCGCTTCGAGTGGGGGCTGATCACCGACGTCACCCCGCCCGAGCTGGAGACCCGGATCGCGATCCTGCGCAAGAAGGCGATCCAGGAGCGGCTCAACGCCCCTGCCGACGTGCTGGAGTTCATCGCCTCCCGGATCACCCGGAACATCCGGGAGCTGGAGGGCGCGCTGATCCGGGTGACCGCCTTCGCCAACCTCAACCGCTCGCCGGTCGACCTGGAGCTGGCCGGCATCGTGCTCAAGGACCTGATCCCGGGCGGCGACGAGGACGCGGGGCCGGAGATCACGGCGCAGGTCATCATGCAGCAGACGGCCGCCTATTTCGGGCTCACCGTGGAGGACCTCTGCGGGTCCTCGCGCAGCCGAGTGCTGGCGACGGCCCGTCAGATCGCCATGTACCTCTGCCGCGAGCTCACCGACCTCTCGCTGCCCAAGATCGGCGCCCAGTTCGGCGGCCGTGACCACACCACGGTGATGCACGCGGACCGCAAGATCCGCTCCCTGATGGCCGAGCGGCGCTCGCTCTACAACCAGGTCACCGAGCTGACCAACCGGATCAAGAGCTAGGCCTGGCAGGGCTTTTGAAGGGGGCTGCGACTCACCCGAGTCGCAGCCCCCTTCGTCGTCTCCGCAGTGGTGTGAACCTGGATCGGCCGGGGAAGGCTCCGGTCAGCTGACGATCCGCCAAGCGCCAGGCCCTCTCGCACATCTGAGCATCGATTCGAACAGAGTGGGCCCGAGCGAGTGTTGTCCACAGTGACGGGTGTTTTCCCCCGTCCACAGCATGGGGATCGCCGAGTTATCCCGAATTCCTCCACAGCGGCTGTGCCGCTACGCTCTCCGCCGCAGGTCAGCACCCTGTGGACTTGTGCACAACAGTTATCCACAGGGTGTGGACAGTTGGCGGGCCGTCAGTTGGCCCCGGAGGTTGTCCACTGCCCGTCCCCAGGGAACGGCCGATTATCCCCAGCTTCTCCACAGCTCTATCCACTGTTCGACAACGGACGGGCCCTGTTCATCGCCCGGTGTGAAAGGCGTCACGAGAAGTTGACCGGAGCTCGTGGATAACCGGGCGAGAATCTGGGGACGACGCTGGGGAAAACCTGTGGATACGCACGGTGGCCTGTGAGTAACGCTCCGCTGTCCACAGCGGCGCCTGGTTATCCACTGCGCCGGTCCACACCCAGTGTGGACAAAAAAGTGGGCCTGACCTGCGGAAACGAGGTTATCCACGGTTTCCACAGGCCCTACTACTACCACTACACCTAGAGACCCCTGGATTCGCTCAACAGCGGGGTGGCCCGAAATCTGTGGACAAGCCGGCCCGACATCCGTTCGGCTGGCTTCCGCCCGTCTGCCCCGTCTGTCGGCGGAGTACGTCAGACTGTCCTTCGGCACCTGGAGCCGCAGTGGGCTCGACCCGCGGTCCCGGTGCTCGCCAGATGCCAGATGACGATCAAGAGCTGCACACGACTGCAGACCCAGGAGGCGGTGACCGGTGAAGTTCCGGGTGGAGCGTGACGTCCTCGCGGAGGCGGTGGCCTGGGCTGCTCGCAGCCTCCCGGCGCGGCCGCCGGTTCCGGTGCTCGCCGGCCTGCTGCTGACCGCCCAGGACGGCAGCCTGGCGCTGTCCGGCTTCGACTACGAGGTCTCGGCCCGGGTCGAGCTGGAGGCGGATGTCGAGGAGTCGGGCACCGTGCTGGTCTCGGGCCGGCTGCTCAACGACATCGCCCGCAACCTTCCCAACAGGCCTGTGGAGATCTCCACCGACGGCCAGCGGGTCACCGTGGTCTGCGGCAGTTCGCGCTTCACGCTCCCCACCCTGCCGGTGGACGAGTACCCGTCGCTGCCTCAGATGCCCACCGCCACCGGCACGGTCTCCGGCGAGGTCTTCGCCTCGGCCGTCAGCCAGGCCGCGGTGGCCGCCGGCCGCGACGACACGCTGCCGGTGCTCACCGGTGTCCGGGTGGAGATCGAGGGCGACAAGATCACCCTGGCCGCCACCGACCGCTACCGCTTCGCCGTCCGCGAGCTGCTCTGGAAGCCCGAGCAACCGGACATCTCGGCGGTCGCCTTGGTCCCGGCCCGCACCCTGCAGGACATCGCCAAGTCCCTGGGCAGCGGCGACACGGTCTCGATCGCGCTCTCCTCGGGCGGCGCGGGCGAGGGCCTGGTCGGCTTCGAGGGGGCCGGGCGGCGCACCACCACCCGCCTGCTGGAGGGCGAGTTCCCGAAGTTCCGCAGCCTCTTCCCGACCGAGTTCAGCGCCGAGGCCTCGGTGCAGACCCAGCCGTTCCTGGAGGCGCTCAAGCGCGTCTCGCTGGTGGCCGAGCGCAACACCCCGGTGCGGCTCAGCTTCGAGCAGGGCGTGCTGACCCTGGAGGCCGGCTCGGGCGACGACGCCCAGGCCACCGAGCGGATCGACGCGGACCTCGAGGGCGACGACATCTCGATCGCCTTCAACCCCGGCTACCTGGAGGAGGGCCTCAAGGCCATCGACTCCCCGTACGCCAACCTCTGCTTCACCACGGCCACCAAGCCGGCCCTGCTCAAGGGCAAGGCCGCGTTGGACGCCGAGGTCGACGAGGCCTACCAGTACCTGATCATGCCGGTCCGGCTGTCGGGCTGACACCGCCTCATAGCGCGGTGACCTGACAACGTACGGGTGTCCACGGACCGTCCACAGTCTGTGGACACCCCTGCGGCGTAGGCTCTTGTGTCGCGGCAACGGCGCCGCCGTCAGGCAGGACATCCCAGGTAAGGACTTGTCATGGAGCTCGGCCTCATCGGTCTCGGCAAGATGGGCGGCAACATGCGCGAGCGCATCCGCGCCGCCGGCCACACCGTCATCGGCTACGACCGCAACCCCGACCTCGCCGACGTCGCGAGCCTCCCGGAGCTGGTCGACAAGCTCCAGGGCCCGCGTGTGGTCTGGGTGATGGTCCCCGCCGGCGCCGCGACCCAGGCGACGATCGAGGAGCTGGCCGACCTGCTCGCCCCCGGCGACGTGGTGGTGGACGGCGGCAACTCGCGCTGGACCGACGACATCGCGCACGCCGAGCTGCTGGCCGCCAAGGGCATCGGCTTCGTGGACTGCGGCGTCTCCGGCGGCGTCTGGGGCCTGCAGAACGGCTACGCGCTGATGTACGGCGGCGGCGCCGAGCACGTGTTCAAGGTGCAGCCGATCTTCGACGCGCTCAAGCCGGAGGGCGAGTTCGGCTCGGTGCACGCCGGCAAGGTCGGCGCCGGCCACTTCGCCAAGATGGTCCACAACGGCATCGAGTACGCGATGATGCAGGCCTTCGCCGAGGGCTGGGAGCTGCTGGAGGCCGTCGACGAGGTCACCGACGTGCGCGAGGTCTTCCGCAGCTGGCAGGAGGGCACCGTGATCAAGTCCTGGCTGCTCGACCTCGCGGTGCGCGCGCTGGACGGCGACGAGCACCTGGACAAGCTGCGCGGCTACGCGGCGGACTCCGGCGAGGGCCGCTGGACGGTGGAGGCCGCGATCGACAACGCGGTGCCGCTGCCGACCATCACCGCCTCGCTCTTCGCCCGTTTCGCCTCCCGCCAGGAGGACTCGCCGCAGATGAAGATGATCGCGGCGCTGCGCAACCAGTTCGGCGGCCACGCGGTCGAGTCGAAGTAGTCCACCACGAAGTAGTCCACAAGAAGGCGAGCGCGGTCCACACCCATGCATGTCGCGCACCTGTCGCTCGCCGATTTCCGCTCGTACGCCCGGGTCGAGGTGCCCCTCGAGCCGGGCGTCAGCGCGTTCGTGGGGCCCAACGGGCAGGGCAAGACCAACCTGGTCGAGGCGATCGGCTACCTGTCCACCCTGGGCAGCCACCGGGTGGCGACCGATGCCCCGCTGGTGCGCCAGGGCGCGGACCGGGCGGTGGTCCGCGGCTCGATCGTGGACCGCTCCAGGACCACGCTGGTCGAACTGGAGATCACCCCGGGCAAGGCCAACCGGGCCCGGATCAACCGCTCGGACAACGTGCGCCCGCGCGATGTGCTGGGCCTGCTGCGCACCGTGCTCTTCGCTCCCGAGGACCTGGCCCTGGTGAAGGGCGACCCCGGGGAGCGGCGGCGGTTCCTGGACGAGCTGCTGACCGCGAGGGCGCCCCGGCTGGCGGGCGTGCGGGCGGACTACGAGCGCGTGTTGAAGCAGCGCAACGCCCTGCTGAAGACCGCGGCGATGGCCCGCAGGTCGGGCGGCGGCAAGGGCGCCGACCTGTCGACCCTGGAGGTCTGGGACGGTCATCTGGCGCAGGCCGGCGCGGAGTTGACGGCCTTTCGGCTGCAGCTGGTGGCGGCGCTCGGGCCGCTGGTCGAGCAGGCGTACGAGCGGCTGGCGCCGGGCGGTGGCCCGACCCGCCTGGAGTACCGGTCCTCCTTCGAGGGCGGGCTGCCGGGCAGCCGTGAGGAGGCCTACCAGCAACTCCTGGAGGCGCTGCGGGCGGTGCGCAAGCAGGAGACCGAGCGCGGGCTGACCCTGGTCGGGCCGCACCGTGACGAGCTGTCGCTGCTGCTCGGCACGCTGCCGGCCAAGGGGTACGCGAGCCACGGCGAGTCCTGGTCGTTCGCGCTGGCACTGCGGCTGGCCAGCTACGAGCTGCTGCGCGCCGACGGCGGCGAGCCGGTGCTGATCCTGGACGACGTCTTCGCCGAGCTGGACGCCCGCCGACGCGACCAGCTGGCCGAGCTGGTGGCCGACGGCGAGCAGGTGCTGGTGACGGCGGCGGTCCCGGAGGACGTCCCGAAGGCGCTCGCGGGGGTGCGCTACGCGGTCTCCGGTGGCGAAGTGACCCGGATCGGCCTGTGAGTCGTACGCTGGATGGCCCGCCGGGAGGCGGCGGAACGAAGAGACTGTCCACAGGCTGGGGACGAAGATGAGCGATCCGGAACTCTCCGGCGTCGACTTGGCGCGGGTCGCGCTGCGGGCGGCCAAGGAGCAGGCCCGCCAGCGGGGCGAGCAGGTCCGCGAGAAGCGCGAGGCGAAGCGGCACGGGTTGCGCAGCGGCGCCAGGGCGGACGGCCGGGACCCGGTGCCACTGGGGGCGGCGCTCAATCGTTTGATCACGGAGCGTGGCTGGGAGGCGCCGGCCGCGGTCGGTGGGGTGATGGGCCGGTGGGCGCAGATCGTCGGTCCTGACATCGCGGCGCACTGCACGCCCGAGCAGTTCGCGGAGGCCGAGGCGGTCCTGACGGTGCGTTGCGACTCCACCGCGTGGGCGACTCAGTTGCGTTTGCTGGCAAGGCAGTTGGTGGCCCGGCTGAACCACGAGTTGGGGCACGGCACGGTGAAGGTGATCCGGGTGCAGGGCCCGTCCGCGCCGGAGCGCCGGTACGGCCGGCTGCGGGCGCCGGGCAGTCGTGGTCCGCGCGACACCTGGGGGTGACCCGGCGGCCGGCTCCGGTCTTGACGGAGCGCATACTTCCGGAACCGCTGACGGCCCGTGTGAGGCCGCTGAGCCCCCGGGGCGAGTATCGGGACATGTGCGGAGGGGATTCGGGGCGGTAAATCCGCCCTCAGGGCCTGCCAAACGCCCATCTATGTCGGCGGTACCGGTAGACTGAGGGTCAAACACTGCCGCTTGCGGTAACTGAGTCGAAACGCCGTGGTCGCACGCTCGCCCGAACCCGGGCGGGGATGCGGCCCGTGCTGTGCCAGAGAGGGCGCTTCGTGGCCGATTCCGGCGAGTCCAGCCAGTCCCCCGTCCCCACCGACCCGTCCTCGGGTACCTCCTACACCGCCAGCAACATCCAGGTGCTCGAGGGCCTCGACGCGGTCCGCAAGCGTCCCGGTATGTACATCGGTTCCACGGGCGAGCGCGGTCTGCACCACCTGGTCCAGGAGGTGGTGGACAACTCCGTCGACGAGGCCATGGCCGGGCACGCCGACACCATCGACGTCACGATCCTGGCCGACGGCGGTGTGCGGGTGGTCGACAACGGCCGTGGCATCCCGGTCGGCATCGTCCCGGGCCAGGAGAAGCCGGCCGTCGAGGTCGTGCTGACGGTGCTGCACGCGGGCGGCAAGTTCGGCGGCGGCGGGTACGCGGTCTCCGGCGGTCTGCACGGCGTCGGCGTCTCGGTGGTCAACGCGCTCTCCACCAAGCTCGCGATCGAGATCCACACCGACGGCCACCGCTGGACCCAGGACTACAAGCTGGGCGCCCCGACCGCCCCGCTGGTCCAGCACGAGGCGACCGACCGGACCGGCACCAGCGTCACCTTCTGGGCCGACCCGGACATCTTCGAGACCACCGTCTACTCCTTCGAGACGCTCTCGCGCCGCTTCCAGGAGATGGCCTTCCTCAACAAGGGCCTGACCATCTCGCTGACCGACGAGCGCCCCGAGCACGTCGACGACGAGGGCAAGCCGCTCTCGGTCGGTTACCACTACGAGGGCGGCATCGCCGACTTCGTCCAGCACCTCAACTCCCGCAAGGGCGAGGTGATCCACCCCTCGGTGATCGACTTCGAGGCGGAGGACAAGGACAAGACGATCTCGGTGGAGGTCGCCATGCAGTGGAACACCTCGTACACCGAGGGGGTCTACTCCTTCGCCAACACCATCCACACGCACGGCGGCGGCACTCACGAGGAGGGCTTCCGCGCGGCGCTGACCGGTCTGGTCAACCGCTACGCGCGCGAGAAGAAGCTGCTGCGCGAGAAGGACGAGAACCTCTCCGGCGAGGACATCCGCGAGGGCCTGACCGCGATCATCTCGGTCAAGCTGGGCGAGCCGCAGTTCGAGGGACAGACCAAGGACAAGCTGGGCAACACCGAGGCGAAGACCTTCGTCCAGAAGGTGGTGCACGAGCAGCTGAACGACTGGCTGGACCGCAACCCGACCGAGGCCGCGGACATCATCCGCAAGTCGATCAACTCGGCCACCGCCCGGATGGCGGCCCGCAAGGCGCGCGACCTGACCCGCCGCAAGGGCCTGCTGGAGAGCGCCTCGCTGCCGGGCAAGCTGAGCGACTGCCAGTCCAAGGACCCGGCCGAGTGCGAGATCTTCATCGTCGAGGGTGACTCGGCCGGCGGCTCGGCCAAGCAGGGCCGCGACCCGCGCACCCAGGCCATCCTGCCGATCCGCGGCAAGATCCTGAACGTCGAGAAGGCCCGGATCGACAAGGTGCTGCAGAACACCGAGGTCCAGGCGCTGATCTCGGCCTTCGGCTGCGGCATCCAGGAGGACTACGACGAGTCCAAGCTGCGCTATCACAAGATCGTCCTGATGGCCGACGCCGACGTCGACGGGCAGCACATCCGCACCCTGCTGCTCACCCTGCTGTTCCGCTTCATGCGCCCGCTGGTCGAGGCCGGCTACGTCTACCTGGCGATGCCGCCGCTGTACAAGATCAAGTGGGGCAAGGACGACTTCGACTACGTCTACTCCGACCGCGAGCGCGACTCGGTGATCGAGGCGGGCGTGGCGGCCGGGCGCCGGCTGCCCAAGGACGACGCGATCCAGCGCTTCAAGGGTCTGGGCGAGATGAACGCCGAGGAGCTGCGGATCACCACCATGGACCAGGCGCACCGGTTGCTGCAGCAGATCACCCTGGAGGACGCGGCCCGTGCCGACGACCTCTTCTCGGTCCTGATGGGCGAGGACGTCGAGGCCCGCCGGTCCTTCATCCAGCGCAACGCCAAGGACGTCCGCTTCCTGGACGTGTGACGGGTTCTCACGACCCCGTCCGTACGTACCAGTCACGCGTGAAAGGAAACTGACCACCAGTGGTCGACGACAACCGTCCTGACGGCGAGCAGCCGGACAGCACCTCCACCGACGTCTTCGTCTCCCGGGTCGAGCCGATCGAGCTCGAGACCGAGATGCAGCGCTCCTACCTCGACTACGCGATGAGCGTGATCGTCAGCCGTGCGCTGCCCGAGGTCCGCGACGGCCTCAAGCCGGTGCACCGCCGGGTGCTGTACGCGATGTACGACGGCGGCTACCGGCCCGAGAAGGGCTACTACAAGTGCGCCCGCGTGGTCGGCGACGTGATGGGCAACTACCACCCGCACGGCGACACCTCGATCTACGACACCGTGGTGCGCCTGGCGCAGCCCTGGTCGCTGCGGATGCCGCTGGTGGACGGCAACGGCAACTTCGGCTCGCCGGGCAACGACCCGGCCGCGGCGATGCGCTACACCGAGTGCAAGCTGATGCCGCTGGCCATGGAGATGATGCGCGACATCGACGAGGAGACCGTCGACTTCGCCGCCAACTACGACGGCCGCTCGCAGGAGCCGACCGTCCTGCCGTCGCGCATCCCCAACCTGCTGGTCAACGGTGCCACCGGCATCGCGGTCGGCATGGCCACCAACATCCCGCCGCACAACCTGCGCGAGGTCGCCTCCGGCGCGCTCTGGGCGCTGGAGCACCCGGAGGCCTCCAACGAGGAACTGCTGGACGCGCTGATCGAGCGGATCAAGGCGCCGGACTTCCCGACCGGCGCGCTGATCGTGGGCCGCCGAGGCATCGAGGACGCCTACCGGACCGGGCGCGGCTCGATCACCATGCGCGCGGTGGTCGAGGTCGAGGAGATCCAGGGCCGCCAGTGCCTGGTGATCACCGAGCTGCCGTACCAGGTGAACCCGGACAACCTGGCGCTGAAGATCGCCGACCTGGTGAAGGACGGCCGGGTGGCCGGCATCGCGGACGTCCGCGACGAGTCCTCCTCGCGCACCGGTCAGCGCCTGGTGATCGTGCTCAAGCGCGACGCGGTCGCCAAGGTGGTGCTGAACAACCTCTACAAGCACACCGACCTGCAGACCAACTTCGGCGCCAACATGCTGGCCCTGGTCGACGGCGTGCCGCGCACGCTCTCGCTCGACGCCTTCATCCGGCACTGGGTCAACCACCAGGTCGAGGTCATCGTCCGGCGCACCCGGTTCCGGCTGCGCAAGGCCGAGGAGCGGGCGCACATCCTGCGCGCGCTGCTCAAGGCGCTGGACATGATCGACGAGGTGATCGCGCTGATCCGGGCCTCGGACAGCGCCGACGCCGCGCGCAGCGGCCTGATGAACCTGCTCGCCATCGACGAGCTGCAGGCCAACGCGATCCTGGAGATGCAGCTGCGCCGGCTGGCCGCCCTGGAGCGCCAGCGGATCACCGACGAGCACGACGAGCTGCAGCGCAAGATCGACGAGTACAACGCGATCCTGGCCTCGCCGTCCCGGCAGCGCGAGATCATCTCCGAGGAGCTGACCGCGATCGTCGACAAGTACGGCGACGAGCGGCGCTCCACGCTGATCCCCTTCGACGGCGACATGTCGGTCGAGGACCTGATCGCGGAGGAGGACATCGTCGTCACGATCACCCGTGGCGGCTACGTCAAGCGCACCCGCTCCGACCTCTACCGCTCGCAGAAGCGCGGCGGCAAGGGCGTGCGCGGCGCGCAGCTGAAGCAGGACGACCTCGTCGACCACTTCTTCGTGACGACGACGCACAACTGGATCCTCTTCTTCACCAACAAGGGCCGGGTCTACCGGGCCAAGGGCTACGAGCTGCCGGACGCCGGCCGCGACGCCCGCGGCCAGCACGTGGCCAACCTGCTGGCCTTCCAGCCGGAGGAGCACATCACCCAGGTGATGGCGGTGCGCACCTACGAGGACAAGCCGTACCTGGTGCTGGCCACCCGCGAGGGTCTGGTGAAGAAGTCGCACCTGAAGGACTACGACTCGCCGCGCTCGGGCGGGCTGATCGCGATCAACCTGCGCACCGACGAGGACGGCCGCGACGACGAGCTGATCGGTGCCGAGCTGGTCTCCGCCGAGGACGACCTGCTGCTGGTCTCCAAGAAGGCCCAGTCGATCCGCTTCACCGCCACCGACGAGGCGCTGCGGCCGATGAGCCGGGCCACCTCGGGCGTGAAGGGGATGGCCTTCCGCGAGGACGACGAGCTGCTGTCGATGAACGTGGTCCGTCCCGGCACCTTCGTCTTCACCGCGACCGACGGCGGCTACGCCAAGCGGACCTCGGTGGACGAGTACCGGATCCAGGGCCGCGGCGGGTTCGGCACCAAGGCGGCGAAGATCGTCGAGGGCCGCGGCTCGCTGGTCGGGGCGCTGGTGGTCGAGGAGAGCGACGAGATCATGGCGATCACCCTGTCCGGTGGGGTGATCCGGACCAGGGTTTCCGGAGTTCGTGAAACCGGACGTGACACGATGGGCGTCCAACTGATCAACCTGGGAAAGCGCGACGCGGTGGTGGGCATGGCCCGCAACGCGGAGGCGGAGGACGACGACAGCGCCGAGGACGCGGCGCTCGAGGACGCGCCCGAAGCCGCCGCGCAGGGCGTGGCCGATGGTGTGGCGAATCCCGCACCGTCCTCGGCCGACGCTGCTGACCAGGACTGATGTACATCGGGCGGCCGGTACCCCGGGCCAGTGGCGAGGGTATCGGCCGGCCCCGGTTTCGGGCTTCTCAGCTTGATGCCGCACAGTGGAGGCCACCGGGGCGTAAGGCGCGCGTCGGCGAGGAACTGCAGGAGGATCCAGCGTGAGTGGGACCACGGGTGCAGCGGGAGGTGCCGCGCCGGGCGGTGCGCCGTACGGAGGTGTACCGCAGCCGCCGGCCGAGCACCCGGCTGCCTCCACCTCTCTGATGTCCACGGTTGGCCCCGGCGGCGGGTACAACCCGGCGCCGCCCCAGCCGCCGATGCCGCCGAGCCCGCCCGGTGGCGGCGCGGCCGGGTACTCGACGCCGACCACCTACACCAAGGGGCAGCCGACCCCGCCGCGCGGCACCCGGACCAACGCGGGCGCCCCGCCGCAGGGCGCCGCCGCGCCGCGCCGGCCCGCCACCCCGCCCGCCGCGGCCGCCGCCGGGGCGCCGGGCCGCACCCGCAGGGCGCGGCTGCGGATCGTCAAGGCCGACCCGTGGTCGGTGATGAAGGTCAGCTTCCTGCTGTCGCTGGCCATCGGCATCGTCATGATCGTGGCGGCCGCGGTGCTGTGGACCACGCTCGACTCGCTCGGCGTCTTCAGCTCGGTGGGCAACATGCTGAAGGACGCCACCGGCTCCGGTACCGGCGGCGCCAGCAGCGGCGTCAACATCATGGACTACGTCGGCTTCGGCCAGGTGATCACCTACACCGCGCTGATCGCGGTGGTGGACGTGGTGCTGCTGACCGCGCTCTGCACGCTCGCCTCGTTCATCTACAACGCGGCGGCCGGCTTCACCGGCGGGATCGAGCTGACCCTCGCCGAAGAGGAGTGAGCCTGCCCGCTGCCGGTCGCAGCGGGCGAACTGAGCGGCCGTCATCCGGCCGTCGGGCGCGGTGGAACGCTCTGCGGAACGTCCTACTGTACGAACCGATTTCGAAAAACGCGGCATGTGCGGACCCCTTCGGTTGTTGAATCGAAGGGGTCCGCTTCGTTGTCCGGTCGTCAATCGGGTGACAGCCGCTCTCTCTTCGGCGTGCCTCGAAGAGCGGGTGTCAACGGCTGGGTTGGCTGAAGCGTTCTGCACGACTGCCGGTTCTGGTCAGTGGGCGGTCGCCAGATGGCGGCAGCCCGTCGGTTGCGCGGAGGTTCACGGATGGCACAGATCGCATCGCAGCTGGTCGGCGCGGCGGAGGAGCTGCTCGGCAGCCAGTTGCCGTTCCGGCTGCAGACCTGGGACGGCAGCGTGGCCGGGGCGTCGGACGCCCCTGTGCTGCTGCTGCGCAACCGCCGGGCGCTGCGCCGGCTGCTCTGGGCGCCGGGCGAGCTGGGCCTGGCCCGGGCCTACGTCTCCGGCGACCTGGAGCTCGGTCCCGGCGAGGACCTCTACCGGGTGCTGGCCGAGGCGGCCCACTTCGCCGAGCGCCCCGCGGTGCGCGCGCTGCGGCTGGGCCCCGGCGAGCTCGCCGGCCCGGGCGGGCGCCGGGCCCTGGCGGTGCTGGCCAAAGCCGGCGCGCTCGGCCCGCGTCCGCCGCTGCCACCCGAGGAGGCCCGCCCGGTCGGCCGGCTGCACAGCCGGGGCCGCGACCGGGCCGCGATCAGCCACCACTACGACGTGGGCAACGACTTCTACCGCCTGGTGCTGGGCAGCTCGATGGTCTACTCCTGCGCCTACTGGACGCCCGAGAGCAGGAGTCTGGAGGACGCCCAGTTCGCCAAGCTCGACCTGATCTGCCGCAAGCTCGGCCTCGAGCCCGGCATGCGGCTGCTCGACGTCGGCTGCGGCTGGGGCTCGCTGGTCCTGCACGCGGCCGAGCACTACGGCGTCAGCGCGGTGGGGGTGAGCATCTCCGCCGAGCAGGTGGCGCTGGCCCGCGAGCGGGTGGCCGCCGCCGGTCTGGCGGAGCAGGTGGAGATCCGACTGCAGGACTACCGGGAGATCCCTGACGGCCCGTACGACGCGATCTCCAGTGTCGGGATGGCCGAGCACGTCGGCAGCGAGCAGTACCGCGTCTACGCGACGGGCCTGTACGACCTGCTGGTCCCCGGCGGGCGACTGCTCAACCACCAGATCGCCCGCCGCCCCACCGTTCCCGGTGAGACCTACAGCAGCAGCCCGTTCATCAACCGCTACGTCTTCCCGGACGGCGAGCTGGCCCCGGTCGGCAGCACCGTCTCGCTGCTGGAGGAGGCCGGCTTCGAGGTCCGCGACGTCGAAGCGCTGCGCGAGCACTACGCGCTGACCCTGCGCGAGTGGGTGGCCAACCTGGAGGCCGGCTGGGCGCAGGCCGTCCGCCTGGTCGGCCGCGGCCGGGCCCGGGTCTGGCGGCTCTACATGGCCGCCTCCGCGCTCGCCTTCGAGGAGAACCGGATCGGCGTCAACCAGGTGCTCGCCGTGCGCACCGCACCGGCCGGCGCCAGCCGCCTGCCGGCCACCCGTGAGCAGTGGCTGATCCGCCCCGGGCAGCCGGGCCCCGACCGGCTCAGGTCGCCTGAGCTGCACATTGCGATCGCGCGTCCGAACGGGGCAGGGGAGATGGATTTGGGAGATCGGCCGTCGGTCCGCTAATCTTTCAGTGCGGCAAGGGCCTATAGCTCAGACGGTTAGAGCGCTTCCCTGATAAGGAAGAGGCCACAGGTTCAAGTCCTGTTAGGCCCACCTGCGAGAGCGCCCCGGATGGTTCACCATCCGGGGCGCTGCTGTTTCTGTGGTGGCGTGAGGAGCGGCGGGTGCGGGTCGGGTACGTGTCGGTGGCGGCGCCCGGTGAGCGGGCGAACGAGGACTTCGTGCTGGCCGGCGAGGACTTCGTGGTGGTGCTGGACGGTGCCACCAGGAGCGCGCCGAACACCGGGTGCGAGCACGACGTGGCCTGGGTGACCCGGCGGCTGGGCGCCCGGCTGGGGCAACTGCTGGTGGAGGAGCCCGAGCTCACCCTGGCCCAGGTGCTGGCGGCGGCGATCGAGCGGGTCCGGGCGCTGCACGTGGACACCTGTGACCTCGATCACCCCGACAGCCCCTCGGCCACCGTGGCCCTGCTGCGCCGGCGCGGTGCGTGGCTGGAGCACCTGGTGCTCGCCGACTCACCGGTGCTGGTCGAACTGACGGACGGTCGGCTGGAGCTGGTGCTCGACGACCGGGTCGACCACCTGCCCGCCTACGACCTGGCGACGGTGGCCGGGCTGCGCAACGCGCCCGGCGGCTTCTGGGTCGCGAGCACCCGCCCCGAGGCTGCCGAGCAGGCGATCAGCGGCGCCCACCGGCTCACCGAGGTGGTCCGCTTCGCGGTGCTCACCGACGGGGTGTCGCGGCTGGTGGAGCGGTACGGCTGGTCCTGGCGGCGGCTGCTCGACACGCTGGACGAGCAGGGGCCCGCCGGGGCCGTGCGGGCGGTGCGGGCCGCCGAGGCGGCGGATCCCCCCGGGCGGTTCCGGGGCAAGCGGCACGACGACGCGACGGTCGCCTTCGGACGCCCCGGTCTGGGCGGCTGACCCGCCCGGGCGTCAAACCGTGGTCAGGGTCCGCCGGTTGAGCTACCGCTGGCCGGTCTCGGACAGGACACGGGTGTGTATCATCGGCCGCAAGGCGGTTTGGCCAGCCGGCCGCCGGTTGATACGTGCACATCCCGAGGACTCGCAGCCCCGGCCGCCCGATCCGGGCCCCGGTTGCTGAGCCCGCCCACACGCTGAGAAGGACGAGGTCCCGCGGTGAAGAAGCTCCTCCTGGTCGCCCTGGTCGCCCTCGGCGGCTTCTTTGTCTACCGTCAGGTTCAGGCCGACCGTGCCGAGCAGGACCTGTGGACCGAGGCCACCGACCCGATCCCGGCCGGTCGCTGACCCCGAGCGCGGACGACAGGAGGCCTGTCCGGGCCTCCCCGCCGCGCAGGTCGGATACCCGCTCAAGATTTTCCGACGGACCCGGTACGCTGTTCTCCGACGGCGCCCGGTGCACCGTCACGGGGCTTTAGCTCAGTTGGTAGAGCGCTGCCTTTGCAAGGCAGATGTCAGGAGTTCGAGTCTCCTAAGCTCCACAGTTCGACATGCCGATGGCCGGCCTGGGTCCTCCAGGCCGGCCATCGGCATGTCCGGGGGCGACTCCGGTCAGTGGGGCTTGCGCGGGTCGTGCGGCTTGGGGTGCTCATCGCCGGGGCGCGGGGTGTCGGGGGCCGCCTGGGCGCCGCCCTCGTCGGCGGCATCGTCGTCGGCCGCAGCGGGTCCCGAGCCGTTCAGCGGAGCGGTCGCGGCGGTGGCGCCGCTGGCGGGGTGCACGGTGTTGGGCGGGCCCTGCACCTCGGGCGGCTCGATCAGCCACTCCGGCTCGCTCTGCCGGTGCCACCAGCGCCAGATCAGCAGGCCGCTGCCGATGGCCACCGTGCCGGCCACCGCGAGCGACGTGGCGGTGCGGTTGCACCTGGCCTTGCGGGCGTTCCTGGCGGCCAGCTTGTTGACCTGCTCGGCGTTCACCTGGCCCTGCAGCACGCTGAGCGCGGCCGAGCCGCGGAGCTGGGCCTCGTGCACCGCGGGGCCGGCACTCGCCCGGGCCCCGTCGATGGCCTCGTTCAGCCTGGGCAGCGTGCTGGTGCGGGTGTGGGCGGCGGCCCGGTCCGCGGAGTGCTTGGCGGCCAGCGCGGCCTCCTGGGCCCGGTGCACGGCCCGCAGGGTGCTCTCCTGGGTCTTGGGCGGCAGCGTGGCGAAGGCGTGCTCGACATGCGGGGCGACGTGCCGCACGTAGCCGACCCTGGCCGAATGAGCGGCCTGCAGGGTGCCGGTCCTGGCCTGCCCGGCGGCCGCCTCGAAGCGCGGGCCGAGCGCCTCCAGGGCCGGACCGAGTCGCTGGCGGGCCTCGTCCGCGTAGTGCGTGGCGGTGTCCTTGGCGGTGGCGGCGTAGGGCGCCAGCGTGTCCAGGGTCTTGCCGGCCGTCTCACGTGCGGTGTCCAAGCGGGTCACAGGGATCCTCCTCCTGGGTGGCGTCCTTTAAGCACATATCCAGCTGATTCGAGATCATGCATGCCGATTTGTCCGACCGCATGGCGGGCTGGGCCGTCCGTACCGCCAAGGCCGCCGGACGGCCCAAGGCCTGCGGAGTGCTCATGGGATGATGCGGTGGTCAGTTGTTGAAGAGAGAAGGAAGGCACAGCTCGTGGCCGAGGAACTGTTCGCGACCCTCAAGACCAACCACGGCGACATCGTGATCCGGCTCTTCCCGGACCACGCGCCGAAGACCGTGCGCAACTTCGTGGAGCTGGCCGAGGGCACCCGCGAGTGGACCCACCCGGGCACCGGTGAGAAGAGCAACGCCAAGCTGTACGACGGCACGATCTTCCACCGGGTGATCTCGGACTTCATGATCCAGGGCGGCGACCCGCTGGGTAAGGGCATCGGCGGCCCGGGCTACAAGTTCGCCGACGAGTTCCACCCGGACCTCGCCTTCAACCGCCCGTTCCTGCTCGCCATGGCCAACTCGGGCCCGGGCACCAACGGCTCGCAGTTCTTCATCACCGTGGCGCCCACCACCTGGCTGACCGGCAAGCACACCATCTTCGGCGAGGTCGTCGACGAGGCCGGCCAGAAGGTCGTCCAGGGCATCTCGGTGGCCCCGACCCGTCCGGGCGACCGTCCGGTCGACGACGTGGTGATCGAGTCGGTGGAGATCACCCGCCGCTGACTCCTGTCGGCGCCGCCGTGGCGGCAGTAGCCTTGACGATCCCGGTGACCTTCCGCGACGCGGAGCGGCACCGGGATCGGTCATGAGGAGGACGAACCCGGATGGTCCAGGACGAGGCCGCGCCCGGCGCGCACACCCTGCCGCGCTGCTACCGGCACCCCGACCAGGAGACCGGGGTCAGCTGCGCGCGCTGCGGTCGCCCGATCTGCCCGCAGTGCATGATCGACGCCGCGGTCGGCTTCCAGTGTCCGGAGTGCGTGCGCGGCGCCGCGGTGCAGCCCACCCGGGTGGCCACGACCAGGTTCGGCGGCCGGCTCACCGGGGACGGCGCGCTGGTCACCAAGATCCTGATCGGGATCAACCTGGCGGTCTTCGTGGTGGCCGCCTACCTGGACAAGTCGCTGCAGCAGCAGTGGATCCTGTACAGCGAGGTCTCGCGGACCGGCACCGCCTACGGCGTGGCCGCCGGGCCGGACCAGTGGTACCGGCTGCTGACCGCGACCTTCCTGCACGTCCAGCCGCTGCACGTGGGCTCCAACATGCTGGCGCTGTGGTGGATGGGGCCGACCCTGGAGCGGGTGCTCGGGCGGCTCAGGTTCATCGCGCTGTACCTGGTTTCGGGACTGGCCGGCAGCGCGCTGGTCTACCTGGTCGCCGGACAGGGCGTGCTCTCGCTGGGTGCCTCCGGCGCGATCTTCGGGGTCTTCGGCGCCACCGCGGTGCTCTTCCGGGCGGCCCGGCAGCCGGTCGGTCCGGTGGTCGCGCTGATCGTCTTCAACCTGGTGATCACCTTCTCGGTGCCCGGGATCGACTGGCGGGCGCACGTGGGCGGCCTGGTGGCCGGCGTGCTGACCGGGATCGGCATGATGCACGCGCCGCGGGCCAACCGGAACCTGGTGCAGGCGGGCACGGTCGTGCTGATGCTGGCCGTGACCGTCGCGATGGTGCTGGTCGAGACGGCGCGCCTCACGGGGTGATCGCGCGCCGCTTTCGCGCACCTGTGCGTAGGGCGGTCGGGTGTTCGGTTGTCCACAGTGAGCAGCGGGTTGCGCACAGGCTGTCTGCCGGCAGTCGCTCCGTCCCCCGGTCTACGCGTGTCCCGCTGCGAGGTTTTCTGGACCCGCGGGAGGTTCGCCAGGCCCTGGGTGAGGAATGCCCGCCGCAGTGTCGCAGAGTTATCCACAGGACGGGTCGACTTTTCCCCACTGTGGATAACCGTGTGGATAAGCGGTTGGTGCGAAAAGCGCCGGGCGGTCCCGGACAGCACGAAGGGCCGCCCCACCGGCGTGCGGCGGGGCGGCTTTCGAGAAGGCGGTCAGCGGGTGGTGACTACTTCCACTGCGTGGAGACACCGAAGCCGGCGGCGATGAAGCCGAAGCCGACCAGGATGTTCCAGTTGCCCCAGGCTTGCACCGGATAGCTGCCGCTGGTCACGTAGTAGGTGACGATCCAGACCAGACCCACCAGGAAGAGCGCGAGCATCACCGGGGCCACCCAGTTGCGCCCGGCGCTCAGCTTGACTGCGGTCGCGGTGACCGGCGGGGTGTAGTCGGACTTCTTGCGGAGTCGAGACTTCGGCACGAGGGGCTCTCCTGTCGATGCGCTGTGAGACCGCGCAGGGTGCAGCGGGGCGGGGCGGCTGTGGGGACCGGGTCCGTACGGGTTGAGCTCCGCACATGCCACCGGCGTCCGTTAGCGTAGTGGCTCGCCGGGTCGGAAGGAGATAAGGGTACGGTGCCGAATTCCTCGATTTCCGGTGATCCTCCCCTGGACCCGGCTTCCGACCGTGTCGGCTCGCCCCGAATTGTCGGCCGTGTCCTGACCTGCGGCGTCTTCGCGCTCGCTGGAGTGCTCTTCTACGTCAGCGCGCACGCGGCGCACGGCATCGACCTGCGCACCGACAACTCGCTGCTGCGGCTCAGCGACGTGATACAGCAGCGCAGCGACCAGAACCGGCAGACCCAGTCCGAACTCTCCGCCCAGCAGCAGCGCGCCGACCAGCTGGCCGGCCAGCAGGGCCGCAGCCCCGCCGACAGCGACCGGCTCTCCGCCCTGCAGCAGCAGGTGGGCCTGGACCCGTTGCAGGGCCCGGGCCTGACGGTCACCCTCAACGACGCGCCGCCCGATGCCACCGCCCGGATCCCCGGCGTGCCCGAGCCCGGGGTCAACGACCTGGTGATCCACCAGCAGGACATCCAGGCCGTGGTCAACGCGTTGTGGCGGGGCGGCGCGAGCGGCGTGCAGGTGATGGACCAGCGGCTGATCGCCACCAGCGCGGTGCGCTGCGTCGGCAACACCCTGCTGCTGCAGGGGCGGGTCTACTCGCCGCCGTACGTGATCAGGGCGGTCGGGCGGACCGCCGACCTGCGGGCCGCCGTCGACGCGGACCCCTCGATCCGCAACTACCTGCAGTACGTGACCGCCTACGGGCTCGGGTGGAAGGTGCAGGAGAGCAGCGAGCTGAGCCTGCCCGGCTACACCGGCAGCACCGATCTGCACGCCGCGACCGCTCAGTAGATCGGCCAGTAGATCGGCCAGCAGATCGGCCACGGCCACCGTGGCGCACAGCTTCGAGGTCTACTCTGTTTCCCACTGCCCATCACCTAGGGAGCACCATGTACGGCTGGATCTGGCGGCACCTGCCGGGGAACACCCTGGTGCGGGCCTTCCTCTCGATCCTGCTGATCCTCGGGGCGGTCTACATCCTTTTCCAGTACGTCTTCCCCTGGGCGGAACCGCTGCTCCCCTTCGGCGACGTCACGGTGAACAACGGCGGGTCCGGCTGACGGCCGCGTCACCGCCGTCACCGCGCCCCTCGTCTCGCCCGATCCGCCCGATCGCCCGATCCGCACGAACCCGGAGACAGCACGCATGGCCTCGCCCGACACCGCCCCGCGGATCCTCGTGGTGGACAACTACGACAGCTTCGTCTTCAACCTGGTCCAGTACCTCTACCAGCTGGGCGCGACCTGCGAGGTGGTCCGCAACGACGAGCTGACGGTGGATCGGGCCGTCAGGCGCGCCGGAGCGGCCGGTTACGACGGCGTCCTGCTCTCCCCGGGGCCGGGCGCACCCGAGGAGGCCGGGGTGTGCATCGAGATGGTGCGGCACTGCGCCGCGACCGGACTGCCGCTGTTCGGCGTCTGCCTGGGCCTGCAGTCGATCGCGGTGGCCTACGGCGCGGTGGTCGACCGGGCGCCCGAACTGCTGCACGGCAAGACCTCCCTGGTCGAGCACGAGGACGGCGGGGTCTTCGCCGGACTGCCCTCGCCGATGACCGCCACCCGCTACCACTCGCTGGCCGTGGAGCCCGCCACGGTGCCGGCCGAGCTGGTGGTCACCGCGCGGACCCACAGCGGTGTCATCATGGGTCTGCGGCACCGGGAACTGCCCGTCGAGGGCGTGCAGTTCCACCCGGAATCGGTGCTCACCGAGGGAGGGCACCGGATGCTGGCCAACTGGCTGGCCGAGTGCGGCGACCCGGAGGCGGTCGGCCGCTCGGCGGGCCTCGCTCCGGTGATCGGCCGGGGCTGAGACCGTGACGGCGGTGCGTCCGGAGGGACGCCGGGACGCCTACCCGGGCTACGGGCAGGGGGCGGGCGGGTACCAGCCGGCCGGCTACGACACGCCCGGGTACGACACGCCTGGGTACAACACGCCCAGGCACGGGACGCCCGCGCCCGGGACGCCGGAATACGGCGGAGCCGGGTACGGGACGGCCGCGAACGGGCCGGGCGCCGCCCCCTACCCTGGCGGGCCCGAGCCGGACGGCTGGAGCGTCTACGACCCCGCGCAGCCCGATGACCAGCCCGCCTACCCCTGGCTGGCCGATCAGACGCTGCAGCTGCGCACGATATCCGTCAGCCCGGACGGCGCCGCCGGGGCTCCGCCGGTGCCCGCCGCCCGCCGTGCGCAGGGCAAGGTCTCGATGCGCTCCGGCACCGGTCGGCGCCGGGCCGCGGGCCGCCGCAGCGCCGTGGTGCGTCCCAAGGAGCCGAAGCGGGTGCTCGCCGCCCGCGCGGTCGGTGAACTGTGCATCACCTTCGGCCTGGTGATGCTGCTCTTCGTCGCCTACCAGCTGTGGTGGACCAACGTGCAGGCGGACGCCGCCGCGAACAGCACCCGCAGTCAGCTCGAGCAGCAGTGGAACAACCCCACCGTCGCCCCGACCCCGGCCCCCGGCCAATCCGCCGCGCCCGTGCCGACCTTCGCGCCCGGCAAGGGTTTCGCGATCATCCACATCCCCAAGATCGGCCTCACCGACCCGGTCGCCGAGGGCACCGACACCACGACGGTGCTCGACCACGGCCTGGTCGGCCACTACACCGGGACCGCGATGCCCTCCGACGCGAACGGCAACTTCGCCGTCGCCGGTCACCGCACCACGCACGGCCAGCCGTTCAACCGGCTCGCCGAACTCCACCCCGGCGACAAGATCGTGGTCGAGACCCAGACCACCTACTACACCTACGAGGTGGAAGGCGGCATCCCGCAGACCTCGCCGCACAACGTCGCGGTGCTGAACCCGATCCCCAACGGCTCCCCGTTCAGCCAGGCGGGCCGCTACATCACGATGACCACCTGTACCCCCGAGTACAGTGCCGTGGGAAGGCTCATCGTCTTCGGCAAGATGGTGGACGAGCGGCCGCGCAGCCAAGGGCAGCCCCCGGCGCTGACGAACGGTTAGCCGCCGTCACGCCGGCGCCGCCCCATCCAGGTGGACGAGCGGAGCCGGTGTGACGGACCAGTGGCAGCAGTCGACCGTGAGCCCCTCGGGCGCCGGCACCCCGCAGCGCCGCCCCCGCACCCGGGGCGCGCTGGCGCTCGGGGTGTTCGGCGAACTGCTGATCACGGCCGGCCTGGTGCTGGCGCTCTTCGTCGGCTACTCGCTCTGGTGGACCAACCTGCTGGCGGACCGTCAGGCCGACCGCGCGGGCGACCGGCTCCGGCAGACCTGGACCGCTCCGGTCGGCCCCGTCGTGCCGTTCCGGGCCGGCGACGATGGCATCGGGTTCCTGCACGTCCCGGCGATGGGCAAGGACTTCGCGGTGCTGATCAAGATGGGCACCGGCCCCGAGGTCCTCAACCAGGGCGTGGCGGGCGTCTACCAGGAGCCCTTCCGCGCGGCCATGCCCTGGGACCCGGTCGGCAACTTCGCGGTGGCGGCGCACCGGGACGGCCACGGCGCCAAGTTCCACGACCTGGACGCGGTGGGCAAGGACGACCCGATCGTGGTCGAGACCCGCGACCGCTGGTACGTCTACCGGGTGGACGCCACGCTGTCGGAGACCACCAAGTACGACACCGGCATCATCGCCCCGGTGCCGCAGGAGTCCGGCTACACGAAGCCCGGGCGCTACATCACGCTGACCACCTGCACGCCGGTGTACACCTCGCGCTACCGGATGGCCGTGTGGGGGAGCCTGGTGCGGGTGGACCAGGTGGACGCGCAGCGGACGCCACCGGTGGAGTTGCGGGGGTGAATGGCCACTGACTTGCTCGAAGCACGTCAGTGGGGCGGCGCGCGCAGGATCTGAACGCGCCGGGGGAGTGACCCCGGGCGCCGCCGCCGGTGGAGTGACAGGCGGGTGTGCGAGGCGTTGGTCGTGGTGGCACTCACGCCTGAGGGGAGTCACCCGATGAACAACGACGCAGTACTGCTGGAGTCGCGCACCCTGCGCGCGAGCATGGCGGAGCGGACGGATGCGCTGGAGAAGGTGAAGGCGCTGTTGTTGCTCCCAGATGGGATCTATGTGACCGCGCGGATGATGGCGGACTACTTCGAGGTGGGGGAGCGAGCCATCAACGCGGTTGTCCACAGGCACCGGGTTGAGTTGAGTAGCAATGGCTACACCGTGCTCAAAGGCGCTGAGCTGCAGGAATTTCTTAGCTGCAACCTGCAGCTAAGAAAATTCCCCGGCACCGGCCTCGGCCTCTTCCCCCGCCGCGCCGTCCTCAACGTCGCCATGCTGCTGCGCGACAGCGAGGTCGCCCGAGCGGTGCGCCGCCATCTCCTCGACGCGGTGGAGCGGCCGGCCGACCTGTCCGGTGTGACCATCGGTCAGATCGTCGACCAGGCCACCCGTGCCGTCCAGCAGCGCGTCACCGAGCTCCAGCAGGGCATCGCGGCGCTCGAGGCCCGGCATGCCGTGCTCAGTGCCCAGGTGCGGCGCGACCAGGAGCTGCTGGCGGCGCTCACGGTGCGGTTGGCCGACACGTCGAGCGTTGTCCACTCCCTGGGCGGGCGGATGGACGTGCTCTGTACCCTCAGCTCCTCCCCAGGAGGTGGGCGCCGACGCCGGCGGCGGTGAGGTCGCCATGGGGCAGCAGGGGCAGCAACGGCGAAGGGGCTGTGGACAACGAGGATCGTTGTCCACAGCCCCTTCAGAGCTGTTCAGGGGCTAGTTGCCCTGGGGTGCTTGTCCGGGGTTGGAGAAGGGCGGGGAGCCGAAGGTCCCGCCGATGGGACCCCCTTTGGTTGGCGTGGCCGCCGTCGTGGTGAGCGTGATGGTGGTACTGGGGTCCACCAGGGTGTTCGGCGGCGGGTTCGTGTTGGTGACGATCGCGTCGTTGCCGCTCGGCCCGGAGAAGGTCCACTTGGTGAAGCCCTTGGCGGTGAGTGCCGCGGTGGCGTCCTTGACGTTCATGTTGGTCAGGTCGGGCAACTGCACCTGCGTCGGCGCGGCGTAGATCGTCAGGGTGATCTGGGCGCCCTTGGCCGTCTTGGTGTTGGCCGGCGGGTTCTGCACGGCGACCGTGCCGACCACCTGGCTCGGGTTGGTGGACGGCGCGGTCTTCGAGGTCGAGTCGATCGACGTGAAGCCCTGCTGCTGCAGTGCCTGGACGGCCGCCGCGGTGGGCTGGCCGACCACGTTGGTGATCGCGATCTTGCCCGGGCCCTGCGAGATGACGATGGTGACCTGGCTGTTGGGCGCCGCCTGGCTGCCGCCCGTCGGGGTCTGCGAGACGACCGAGTTCTGCGGGGTGGTGTCGTCGTTGGCGTACTGGGTGCTGACCTGGAAGCCGGCCGAGGTCAGTGCCTGGGTGGCGGCGTCCGCGGTCTGGCCGGTGACCGTGGGGACCGGGCTCTGGCCGGGGCCGCTGGAGAGCTGCACGGTGATCTGGCCGTTGTTGGCCATCTGCGCGCCGGCCGCCGGGTTCTGCTGGCAGACCAGGTCCTTGGCGACGTTGTTGCAGGGGATCGGGTCGCCCTGAGTGACCGTCAGCTTGCTGCTGGCGGCCTTCGCGGCGGTGGTGGCGTCGGCGATGCTCTTGCCGGTGAGCGTCGGCACGGTGATCTGGGTCGAGCCGCCGCTGCCCCCGCCGCCCTTGAACATCGCGGAGGCGACGAAGAAGGAGCCGACCAGGACCAGCACCGCGGCGACGGCGAGGATGATCCAGGAGGTGTTGCTCTTCTTCGGCTGGTCGTCCCGGCGGCGGCTGCGCGGGCCCTCGCCGTAGCCGTCGTCGCCACCGTAGCCGTCGTCGTAGCCGGGGCCGCCCTGCTGGCCGACCGGGGGCAGCATGGTGGTCGGCGCGGCGCCGTGGCCCTGCTGCGGCAGCAGGTTGGTCTGGCCGTACGGGTCGTGGTCGACCGGGTAGCCGTTCTGGTCGTAGCCGTAGCCGCCCATGCCGTACGCGGCGGCCTGCTGGGCGGCGGCCACCGGGAGGCCGTCGAGGAAGCGCTCGATGTCGTCGCGCATCTCGTCGGCGCTCTGGTACCGGTAGTCGCGGTCCTTGGCGAGCGCCTTGAGCACGATCGCGTCGACCTCGGGGCGCACCTCGGGGTCGTAGCTGGACGGCGGCTGGGCCTCCTCGCGCACGTGCTGGTACGCCACCGCGACCGGCGAGTCGCCGATGAACGGCGGACGCACGGTGAGCAGCTCGTACAGCAGGCAGCCGGTGGAGTAGAGGTCGGAGCGGGCGTCCACGGTCTCGCCCTTGGCCTGCTCGGGCGAGAGGTACTGCGCGGTGCCGATCACGGCCGAGGTCTGGGTCATCGTCATCCCGGCGTCGCCCATGGCGCGCGCGATGCCGAAGTCCATCACCTTGACGTTGCCCTGCCGGGTCAGCATCACGTTGGCGGGCTTGATGTCGCGGTGCACGATGCCGGCCCGGTGCGAGTACTCCAGTGCCTGCAGGATGCCGATGGTCATCTCCAGCGCGCGCTCCGGCAGCAGCCGGCGCCCGGAGTGCAGCAGCTCGCGCAGCGTGGAGCCCTCGACGTACTCCATCACGATGTACGGGATGGAGATGCCGTCGATGTAGTCCTCGCCGGTGTCGTACACGGCGACGATCGCGGGGTGGTTCAGCGAGGCGGCCGACTGGGCCTCACGGCGGAACCGGGCCTGGAACGACGGGTCCCGGGCCATGTCGGCCCGGAGCGTCTTCACCGCTACGGATCGGCCGAGCCGGGTGTCGTGGGCGAGGTAGACCTCGGCCATGCCACCGCGTCCGAGGACGCCGCCGAGCTCGTACCTGCCGCCGAGGCGACGAGGCTCTTCCATAGTTCCGACCCTCTCCCTCACCGGGCGGTGAGGATATGACGTAGGTGTCCCCGCACGTGCCAGTACTGACGCTGCCCTCGCCACGTTGGTTCTGTGACGCCGATCTCCGGGCCCCGTCGAACCGTGGCCCTGAGCCGCGGGCACACCCGCTGCTGGCGGATACGCTACCGGTCGCCGCCGTACCAACTCGACACGCCCGGCAGCTGAGACCAGACCGGTATCCGATCACACGTCCGATCGCCCAGTATGGCCCAGCTCGTCGGAAAGCCGTCAGGGTCAGTGCCCGATGACCGCCTGCATGATCGACTTGGCGATCGGCGCGGCGATGCTGCCGCCGCTGATCTCGTCGCTGCTCGCGGCGCCGTCCTCGACCACCACGGCGACGGCGACCGGGATGTCGTTGCCGACCTTGGCGTAGGAGACGAACCAGGCGAACGGCAGCCCCTTGTTGTCGGTGCCGTGCTGGGCGGTGCCGGTCTTGCCGCCGACCTCGACGCCGGGGATCTGGGCCAGCTTGCCGGTGCCGTTCTGCACCACGGCGACCATCATCTGCTGCAGCTTCTGCGCGGTGGCGGGGCTGACCGCCTGGTCCATCTCCTTCTCGGCGTGCGTGGAGACCACGCTGCCGCTGCCCGACTTCTCCTGGCCGACCAGGTAGGGCTGCATCAGCTTGCCGTTGTTGGCGACCGCGGCGGCCACCATCGCCATCTGCAGCGGGGTGGCGGCGGTGTTGTGCTGCCCGATGGCGTCCATCGCGGTGCCGTCGGGGGTGGAGTCGCTCGGGAAGGTGCTGGCGGCCGAGCGGATCGGGGTGTCGACGGTGGCGTTGAAGCCGAACTTGTTCGCCTGGGCGAGCAGCTTCTCCTCGCCGAGGTCCGCGCCGAGCTTGCCGTAGACGGTGTTGCAGGAGATCGCGAAGGCGTCGATCAGGGTGGCCTGGCCGCACGCCTCGCCGGGGCTGTCGTTGTTCAGCACGGTGTTGGTGCCCGGCAGGACGTACTGGTCCGGGGTGTCCGTCTGGTCGGTCGGGTTCTGGTACTTGCCGGTCTCGAAGGCGGTGGCGGCAGTGACGATCTTGAAGGTCGAACCCGGCGGGTAGGTCTCCTTGAGCGCCCGGTCCAGCATCGGCTGGTTCGGGTCGCTGTTGAGTGCGTTGTAGGTCTTGCCCTCGGCGGTGCTGCTGCCGGCGAAGGTGCCCGGATCGTAGGACGGGGTGGAGACCAGGGCCAGGATCGCGCCGGTGCGCGGGTCGATGGCGACCGCGGCACCCTTCTTGTTCCCCAGGCCCTGGAAGGCGGCCTGCTGGGCCTTGGAGTTGATCGTGGTGATCACGTTGCCGCCCTGCTTCTTCCCACCGGTCAGCGCGTCCCAGGTGTCGCCGAAGAAGAGCCGGTCGTCGGTGCCGGCGAGGATCCCGTTCTCCAGCGACTCCAGGCCGCTGGATTTGAAGACCTGCGAGGAGTAGCCGGTGATCGGGGCGTACAGCGGCCCGTTGGTCCAGGTGGTCTTGTACTTGTACTCGTAGCCGGTGGTGAGGTTCGAGCCGGTCATCGGCTGCCCGTCGGCGGTCATGATGGTGCCGCGCGGGTAGGAGTACGCGTCGAGGGTGCTGCGGAGGTTGTGCGAGTTGCTTGCGTAGGAGTCGGCCGTCACGGCCTGGATCCAGTTGGTCCGCAGCAGCAGCGCGAAGATCAGGACCATGCAGAAGACGGAGACCCGTCGAATGGGCTGGTTCATTGAGACGCGGTCCCCTCCTCGGTGCGTACTGCGCTTGGCACGGCGAAGTCATTCAACCGCACGAACGCTCACCCGCTGACCGCCCGGGTCGCTTCCGCGGGCGGGGCCGACGGCCCCGCCCCCGGAAGCGGCGGTCGGGCCGCTCAGGAGCAGTTCTTCGCCAGCGGCTGCTCGTCCGCGGTGAGCGGGGGCGGTCCGCTCGGGGAGGCGGGGGCGCTGGGCGAGCCGCCGGCCTGCGGGGTCGTGCTCGGGCTGGGTTGCGCCGTGGTGGTGGCCGAGGGGCTCGGCACGGCCGGTGAGGCGCCCACCCTGGGCGTGGTCTCCAGGGCGGCGTTGGTCGCCGTGGCGGCCGGCGAGGCACCGCCCTGCTTCAGCTTGTGGCAGGCCGAGGCCTGCGCCCTGAAGTGGTCGGCCTGTGCGGTGGCGGCGCTCAGGCTGTCCGCGGAGACGGTGCTCCGCAGCTGGCTCTGCTGGTCGGCGGGCAGGTCTGTGATCGCCGCGTCCGGGTACTCCTGCTGGACCGAGGAGAGCTGCAGCCCCGGCAGGTCCTGGTTGATCCCCTGGTACACGGCGACGTGGCCGTCGCGCTCGCCGACGTAGTACTGGCCCTGGGTCCACTGGTAGCCGGCGTACGCGGCGCCGCCGACCAGGCCGAGCGCGAGCACGGTGATCGCCGAGCGCCGGAACCAGCGGCGCTTCTTCGGCTGCTCGGGGACCGGGTAGCCGTCGGGCTCGGCCGGGGCGGTGCCGTAGCCCTCGCCGGGCTGGCCGGTGCCGTAGCCCTCCTGGGGATAGCCGGCCTGGCCGTAGCCGTCGCCGTACCCCTCGCCGTAGCCCTCCGGGTGCGCCTCGCCGTAGGTCTCGCCGTAGCCCTCGGCCGGGCCGAAGCCACCGGGCGCGCCGCCGTAGCCGGCGGGCGGGCCGAAGGCGCCGGGCGGCGGGGACTGCGGGCGGCCAAGGCCCGCGGCCCGGCCGGCCGGGGTGTCGATGATCTGGTGGTCCACGGCGGTGCCGTGCGGGCCCTCGGCCACCGCGCCGACCACCACGGGGGCGGTGGCGAACTGGCCGCTGAGGGTGTCGCTGGGGCCCACGTCGAGCACGTCGGCCACGACGCAGGTGATGTTGTCGGGGCCGCCGCCGCGCAGGGCGAGCTGGATCAGCTCCTGGATGGTCGGCTCGGGGGCGTAGAAGCTCCCCAGCGTCTCTTCCAGGGTCTGGTGGCTGACCGGTCCGGACAGGCCGTCGGAGCAGATCAGGTAGCGGTCACCGGCCCGGACCTCGCGGATCGACAGGTCGGGCTCGACCTGACCGCGGCCGTCCAGCGCGCGCATCAGCAGCGAGCGCTGCGGGTGCGTCTCGGCCTCCTCCGGAGTGATCCGGCCCTCGTCGACCAGCCGCTGCACCCAGGTGTGGTCCTGGGTGATCTGGGTCAGCGCGCCGTCCCGCAGCAGGTAGGCCCGCGAGTCGCCGACGTGCACCAGGCCCATCCGCTCGCCGGTCCAGAGCAGCGCGGTGAGGGTGCAGCCCATGCCCTCCAGCTGCGGGTCCTGCTCGACCATCACGCGCAGCCGCTCGTTGGCGGCCTGCACGGCGTCGTTCAGCAGGGTCAGCAGGTCGGCGTGCGGGTCGGCGTCGTCGAGCGAGATGATCGAACTGAGGGCCTCGGCGGAGGCCACCTCACCGGCCGCCGCGCCGCCCATGCCGTCGGCCACGGCGAGCAGCCGAGGGCCGGCGTAGCCGGAGTCCTCGTTCCCCTCCCGGATCAGGCCCTTGTGGGAACCGGCGGCGAAACGCAGCACGAGGCTCATACGGTGCGTGCCCCCCTCTGGGCCTCGCGCAGGGCCGCGGCAGCCATCGCGCTGCCGTCCCGGCTGGTCTTGGACGGGGTGCTGTCCCTCATGCGCTACTACTTCCGCAGTTCGATGACGGTCCTGCCGATACGGATCGGCACTCCCACCTGCAGCGGCATCGGCGTGGTCAGCCGCTGCCGGTCGAGATACGTGCCGTTGGTGGAGCCTAGATCCTCCACGGTCCACTGCCCAGTCTGGTCGGGGTAGATCCTGGCATGCCGCGATGAGGCGTAGTCGTCGTCGAGCACGATCGTGGAGTCGTGGGCCCGACCGAGCGTGATGACCTGGCCCTGCAGTGCGACCGTGGTACCGGCCAGCGCGCCCTCGACCACGACCAGCTGGGTCGGGCCGGCGGATGCGGCGCGGCGACCGCGCTGGCCGCCGCTCTGGCCGGCCTGGGCGCCTTCCCGCGGACCGCCGGGCTGCTGCCGCGGCGGGGCGGCGACCGGGGTCGGAGCCCCGCCGGCGGTCGCCGTGGCCGCGGCGCGCCCGCCGCGTCGGCCGGCCCTGCCGCCTGCCTTGGCGCCGAACAGATCGCTGCGGATCACCTGGACCGCGACGATGACGAACAGCCACAGCACGGCCAGGAAACCCAGCCGGAGGACTGTCAGAGTCAGTTCGGACACCGGAGCTCGCCCTACCCTTCGACCTGTCGGTAGATGATCGTCGTGGAGCCCACGACGATCCGCGAGCCGTCGCGGAGCGTAGCGCGCTGGGTGTGCTGTCCGTCCACCACGATGCCGTTGGTGGACCCCAGGTCGAGCACCATGGCCGGGGTGCCGGGGCGGATCTCGGCGTGCTTGCGGGAGACCCCGGGGTCGTCGATCCGCACGTCCGCCTCGGTGGAGCGGCCCAGCACACAGGCGCTGCCGGTGATCTGGTGGCGGGTGCCGTTGACCTCGATCCAGCGCCGGGTGCCCGCGCCGGTACCGGCGCCGGGGAACGGGCGCACATTGCTGCCCATCCCGGCGGTCGGCGGTGCCGGGGGCATGGCCGGCGGCGCGCTCGGCGCGGGCGGCGCACCGGCGTACGTCGGCGCACTGCTCTGCTGCCACGGTGCGCCCTGCGCACCCGGTGCCTCGCTCGGCGCGCGGCCGTGGCCGGGCTGGGCCGGCGCCGCGGCGGCCGGCGGCTCGGGGGTGTCGCCGGCCAGGGTGCGGCTGCGCACCCGGTACAGACCGGTGTCCAGGTCGTCGGCCCGTTCCAGGTTCACCTGCAGCGGGCCGAGGAAGCTGTAGCGCTGCGCCTCGGCGTACTCCAGCACCATGCCGGAGAGCTCCTGGCCGAGTTGGCCGGCGTAGGGGCTGAGCCGCTCGTAGTCGTGCGGGCTGAGCTCGACGATGAAGTCGTTCGGCACCACGGTGCGGTCGCGGTTCCAGATGGTGGCGTTGTTGTCGCACTCGCGCTGCAGCGCACCGGCGATCTCCACGGGCTGGACTTCGGACTTGAACACCTTGGCGAAGGTGCCGTTCACGAGACCCTCGAGTCGCTGCTCGAACTTCTTCATGACTCCCACTGGGCACCCCCTTCCAAAGGTCTCTCGGCTGCTGGGTCGGGCCGCCGCGGGCCCGATTGCGGAACTTCCGTACTGATCGTATCCACGCCTTGGCCATCTGTACGGTTCCCCGGCCACCCGCCGCGGGCGGGTGGGCTTGCGCACACCTTGGCCGCCGCGGCGGTTCCGGTGCAACGAGAGGTACCCCTGGCGGTGGATGCTCATCCCTCGCTCACCCGTTCGCCAAGCCGTCCGTCGGACAGTTGACCGGGCTGTTCGTCGAGCCGTTCGAGTGGCGCTTCGGAGGCAGACGTGCAGGCCGTGGCCTGGGAACGATTCGTAGGTTGCTCGAGGGGCGTGCTAATGTTTTCCACGTCGGAAGGGGCGCCCGAGAGGGAGCCGAAGCCGGCCGAGTGGGAAGCGAAGCGGGTCCAAACCGATTCGACCTCACCCGGACGATCGGTTAGCATCTTCGACAACACCTTGCGCGGGTGGCGGAATAGGCAGACGCGCTGGATTCAGGTTCCAGTGCCCGAAAGGGCGTGGGGGTTCAACTCCCCCCTCGCGCACAGATGAGGCCGGTCGGTCCGACGAAAGTCGGGGCGACCGGCCTCAACGCATTTCCGGGCCCCGAAGCGGCCCGCCCGTGGGGCCGCTTCGGCAGGGCTCAGGACCGCAGGTCCGCCAGCCACCGGGGGAACGCGGTCAGCTGGGGCAGCACGGCGTCCGCGCCCGCCGCGGCGAGTTCGGCGGCGGCGTAGGGGCCGGTGGCGACCGCCACGGCCAGTGCGCCGGCGACCCGGGCGCCCTCGATGTCGCCGAGGTGGTCCCCGACGTAGACGCTCGCGCCCTCGGCCCGCAGCACGGCGCCCTTCTGCGCGCCGAAGACCGTCCCGTGCAGGCCGTCCACCGGCAGCCGCGCGGCGTCGAGGTTGCGTCGGGCGTTCGGCTCGTACTTGCCGGTGACCACGATGACCCGCCCGCCGTGCCGGCGCACGGCGGCGATCGCCTCGTGGGCACCGGGCAGCGCGGTGGAGCCCTCGATGCCGTGCTCGGCGTAGAGCGCGCGATAGCGGTCCGCGACGGTCTGGATCGCCTCGGCGGGGAACCAGTTGGCCAGCTCCTGTTCGACGGGCGGGCCGAGCCGGCTGACCACCAGGTCGCTGTCGATGGCGGTGCCGGTCTCGGCGGCCAGCAGGTCGTAGCACCGCTTGATGCCCGGCCGGGTGTCGATCAGCGTCATGTCGAGGTCGAAGCCGACGGTCAGCGGCGTCACAGGTGCTCGGTCTTCCATGGCCGATCACTTTAGACCGACCGGCAAGTGGAGGACGGCGTCAGCTCTCGCCGCCTTCCTCCTCCTCGGTGTGCTCGAGGGCGATGCCGTGCTTGGTGGCGGTGCGCAGCAGGCCGGCGATCCGGCCCTGGTAGGCCTGGACGCCGTCGAGATCGCCGTCGGCGCGGGCCTGGGCCAGGGCCTTGCGGGCCAGGGCCAGCTGCTCGCGCAACTCCTCGTCGAAGATGCCGGTCACCTGACCAGCATCGCCTCGCCGGTGGCAAAGCTCAACCGCGTTCGTCCTGGCGGCGGCGGGCCCGGACGTCCAGCTGGCCGCGCACCCGCTGGCCGACCGCGGTCGCGGCGGCGGTGAGGAAGACCAGGGTGTAGAGGATCTGCACCATCACGATGACCCGGGCGGTCTGGCTGACCGGGACGATGTCGCCGTAGCCCACCGTCGCCGCGGTGATGACGGTGAAGTAGAGCGCGTCGACCCGGGTGCTCAGGCCGGTGAACTGGTTCGGAGCGCGGGCCAGCGCGAGGTAGCAGGTGGAGAAGACCAGCAGGGTCACGATGCTCAGCAGCAGGATGACGATCCCGGGCAGCCCGCGTGGGCGCTCCAGCATGATCGACTGGATCTCCCGCAGCAGCAGCCCGGCCAGCAGCGCCAGCAGCAGTCCGAAGACGGTCCAGCTGAGCACCGGGTGGTGGGGGCCGAAGGTGCCCAGCGGCACGGTGAAGTAGGCGGCGAACAGCAGCACCGGAGCGCAGGGCAGCAGCAGCCAGAGCCAGAGCGGGGCACGGGGCGGCTTGTCCATGTGCCCAGCCTGTGCGGGCGGCGGGCGGGCGGCTTCCCAGTTGGGCCGTCAGGGGGAGGCCCGGCGGGCGACGGCGGTAGCTTGGGCGTATGGAATCAGTTGCCTTCGTCCGGTCGGTGAACATCGGCACGGCCACCCCGACGGAGTTCTCCGAGCCGGGTGTGACCGGGATCGACAAGCGGTCCGTGGCCGGCCCCGTCGAGGTCTCGGCGCCGGTCCAGGGCAGCGGGCTGGCCGGGGACGCGATCTGCGACCTGCGCAACCACGGCGGCCCCGAGCAGGCCGTCTACGCCTATGCCTGGGAGGACCTGGCGCGCTGGGCGGCGGAGTTGGGGCGCGCGCTGCGGCCCGGGGAGTTCGGCGAGAACCTCACCACCGAGGGCCTGGACGTGAACGGCGCGGTGATCGGCGAGCGTTGGCTGGTCGGCGAGACGCTGCTGCTGGAGGTCTCGGTGCCGCGGATCCCGTGCCGGACCTTCGCGGGCTGGCTGGACGAGCGCGGCTGGGTGAAGCGGTTCACCCAGCGGGCGTTGCCGGGCGCCTACCTGCGGGTGCTCCGGGACGGGGCGGTGTGCGCGGGCGATGCGGTGCGGGTGGTGCACCGGCCCTCGCACGGGCTCGATGTGGCGACCACGTTCCGGGCGCTGACCGGCGAGCCGGAGCTGCTGCACCGGCTGGTGGACGTCGCCGAACTGCCGGTGGCGACCCGGGAGCGGGCGGCTCGCCGGCTGGCCGACCGGCGGGCGGTGTCGTGAGCGGGCGGGGGCCGCGGGAACTGCCGCTGGACGCCGTCGCGGTGGTCGCGGTCGGCGGCGTGCTCGGGGCCGAGGCCCGGTACGAGGCGGGGCGGCTGTGGCCGACGGCGGCCGGCTGCTTCCCGTGGACCACACTGCTGATCAACGTGTTGGGGTGCCTGGTGATCGGGGCCTTCCTGGTGGCGATCACCGAGGGGCGCCCGGCGCACCGGTTGGTCCGCCCGTTCTTCGGGACCGGCGTGCTGGGCGGGTTCACCACGTTCTCCACCTACTGCGTGGACATCCAGCGGCTGTTGGCCAGGGGCGAGGCGGGCACGGCGTTCGGCTACCTGGCGCTCACCCTGGTGACGGCGATGGTGGCGGTGGCCGGCGGGGCCGGAGCGACGCGGCGGGTGCTGGCCCGCGCCGGGCGGACGCGATGAACGGGCCGACGCTGCGGCTGACGGTGATCGTCGGTGACACCGACACCTGGCACCACCGGCCGGTGGCCACCGAGATCGTGCACCGGGCGCACGCGGCCGGGCTGGCCGGGGCCTCGGTCTTCCACGGGGTGGAGGGCTTCGGGGCGTCCCGTACGGTGCACTCGGCGCGGTTGCTGTCGATGAGCGAGGACCTGCCGGTGGCCGTGGTGATCGTGGACGAGGAGGAGCGGGTGCGGGCCTTCCTGCCGAAGCTGGCCGGCCTGGTGACCCGGGGGCTGGTGACGGTGGAGCCGGTCGAGGTGGTCCGGTTCGGGGAGCCGCCGCGGTGAGCGGATACCTGCTGGTGGCGATCGGGGCGCTGGTGGGGGCACCGGCGCGGTATCTGACGGACCGTGCGGTGCAGGCCAGGCACGACTCGGTGTTCCCGTGGGGGACCTTCGCGGTGAACCTGTTCGGCACCCTGGTACTGGGCCTGGTGACCGGCGCGGTGCTGGCGGGGGCCGCCTCGTCGCACTGGCAGTTGCTGGTCGGCACCGGGTTCTGCGGGGCGCTGACCACCTACTCGACGTTCGGCTACGAGACGCTGCGACTGGTCGAGAGCGGGGCCCGGCGGTACGCGGCGGCCAATGTCGGCCTTTCGCTGCTGGGCGGCGTCGGTGCCGCGTACCTCGGGGCGGAACTGGCCCGGTTGCTCGGCTGACCCGGTTGCTCGGCCGGCCTGGTTGGTGGCCGTTTGTCAGATGGTCAGCTCGCTCTCGATCCGGCGGATGTGATGGCGGGCCATCGCCAGGTTGGCCCGGGCCCGGTCCAGCACCAGGTAGAAGAAGAGGCCCTGGCCGCCGGCTCCGGTGAGCGGGCGGACCAGGTGGTACTGGTGGGTCAGGGTGGTGAGGATGTCCTCCATCGCCTCGCCGCCCGCCTTTCCCTGCAGCTCCGCAGAGCGCAGGGTGGCCCGCACCACGTCGGTGCTGCCGGCCGCCGCGAGGGTCAGGTCGAGATCGGCTGCCTGGCCCAGGGTGCCCAGGGCCATCCCGCTACCGAGGTCCACCAGGGCCGCGCCGATGGCGCCCTCGATCGCCAGGGCCTCCTTGAGGGCAATCTCCACACCGGTCATCGCTGCCTCCACGGGTCGTTCGGATACTCCCGAGCCACTCCCGAGAGTAGGGAGTCGGTCGGGCCCGGACGATCTACTGACCGCTGTTGAGCGATAGTTGATCGAAAGTATCGGCAGTTGGCGGCGGCCTTGGGTGATCGTGGGTCGGAACCGATCGGTTCGGGCTGGACGGGAGTGGTGCGCGTGGTGCGAGCGGTGCGGTGGCGGGTGGGGCCGGCGGGGGCGCGCGGGGTGGTGCTGGTGCTGCACGGCGGTCAGGTGGCCAGTACGGCGCCGGCCCGACCGTGGCAGCCGGCGGCGGTGCGGATGCGCGGGTTCGTCGGACCGTTGGCCAGGGCCACGGCGGGGGCCGACGTCGCGGTGGGGCTGGTGCGCTACCGGTATCGGGGCTGGAACGCGGAGCGGGCGGACCCGGCGCGCGATGTCGTCGAGGCGTTGGACGCGGTGGTGGCCGAGCTGGGGCCGGTGCCGGTGGTGCTGCTGGGGCATTCGATGGGCGGGCGGGCCGCGCTGCGCTGCGCCGGTCACCCGGCGGTCACCGGGGTCGTGGCGCTGGCGCCCTGGTGCCCGCCGCAGGAGGCGGCCGAGCAGCTGGCCGGTCGCGCCCTGGTGACCCTGCACGGGGACCGCGACAAGGTCACCGACCCCGCCGAGACCCGGGACTTCGCGGTCCGGGCCAGGGCGGCCGGCGCCCGGGTGGCCGGTTTCGAGGTGGCCGGGGCCGACCACGCGATGCTGCGCCGCTCGCGCGACTGGCACCTGGCGGCGGCCGGGCTGAGCGCCGCGCTGCTCGGCGTCGGCTCGGCGCCGGACGAGGTGACCCGGGCCTTCGCGGTGCGCGGCTCGGACCGGGCCGGTCTGCGGATCGCGCTGCCACGCGGCCGACGGGGCGTCAGTTGCGGCGTACCGAAGGAACGGTGAGCACGGTTGCGGTGGCCGCCAGCAGCCAGAGCGCGCCGAAACCGAAGACCGTCCTGCTGCCCAGCAGCGCGGCCGCCGGGCCTGCGGCGGCCAGGCCGAGCGGGCCGAGCGCGAAGGCACCCAGGCTGGTGTAGGAAGCCACCCTGGCCCGCGCCTCGGGCGGGATCAGGCGCTGCTCGGCGGTGCTGAAGAAGGTCGCGTTGACCGCCTCGCCCACTCCGCCGACCGCCGCGCCCGCGCAGACCCAGGGCAGCGCGGCGCCCAGCGCCAGGGCCGCCGGGGCCGCCGCCCAGCCGATGGTGGCGATGGTGGCCACCAGGACCGGACGCCTGGGGCGGCGGCCGAGCAGGGCGAGCGCGCCGAGCACCGAGCCGGCGCCGTAGGCGCCGAGCACCAGGCCCCAGGAACGCGCGCCGCCCAGCCGCTGCGCGGCGGTGGCCGGGCCGAGCACCAGGAACGGTGCCCAGACCAGGAGGTTGAAGAGGCCGAAGTGCACGCAGGTGGTCCAGAGCCAGCCGCGGGAGCGGAACTCGCTCCAGCCCGCGCGCAGGTCGGCCAGCAGGGACGGGCCCGGCGCAGCGACCGGTGCCCGTACCGTCAGGCGGGCCAGCGCCAGCACGCTGACCGCGAAGCTGGCCGCGTCCAGGGCCAGTACCGCGCCGGGCCCCGCGGCGGCGGTGAGCAGCCCGGCCAGCGCGGGGCCGGCCACGGTGGCGGTGGACCGGGCCAGCGTGAGCAGGGTGTTGGCCTCGGAGAGCTGGTCGGCCGGGGTGAGCCGGGGGATCAGCGCGCTCAGCGCGGGGCTGAACACCGCCTCGCCCGCACCGCCGACGGCGACCAGCGCGAGCACCGCCCACAGGGGCGGCCGGCCGGTCAGCAGCAGTACCGCGAAGGTGCCCTGGGAGAGGCAGCGCAGCAGGTCGGCGGCGAGCATCACCCGGCGGCTGCCCAGCCGGTCGGCGGCCACCCCGCCGGCCAGCAGGACCAGCACCAGCGGCAGGACCCGGGCCGCCAGCACCAGGCCGAGCGCGCCCGCGCCGCCGGCGGTGCGCAGCACCGCGAAGGCGAGCGCGATCGGCGCCATCGCGGAGCCGAAGAGGGAGACGGCGTAGCCGGGGAAGAAGCGGCGGAATTCACGGTCCTCGGGAAATGCGCGCAGGAGTCCGCGGCGCCCGTCGAGAGCGGTCGTCATGAAGAGCAGAGTGCCCGTCAGAAGAGCGGTCAGGCAAGCGTAATTGAGTGATCGGGAGTCAATTTCCGAGTAGCCTTGGAATGGCGCAGTAAATCCGCGCTGAACTGCGGAAACCGGGAGAACAGGGTGAGTGATTTACTGCGGGAACCGGTCGAATACGCGGTCGCCGTCGAGCGCTATCTGACGGCCGCCCCGTTGAGTGCCGGATCCCGTCGGATCTACCGGATCGCGCTGGTCACCTGGGCCTGGGCGCTGGCCGACCGCCCGGCGCCCGGCGGGGCAGGGCGGCGGCGGGCGGTGCCGCCGGTGCTGCCGCTGGCGGTGCTGGACCAGCCGCACGCTGCCGACCGGCTGCGGGCGCACCTCGTCGAGGGCGGGGCCGCCCGGCGCACCGCGGACCGGGAGCTGTCGGCGCTGCGCGGTGCCGTCCGGTGGTGGCGGGCACAGGGCTGGCTGCGCACCGATCCGACGGCCGGCCTGGTGCCGGTGGTGGCGCCCGGGGCGGGCCCCGAGCCGTTGACGGTGGCTCAGGTCGCCGCGGTGCTGGCGCTGCCCGCGCCGCTGCGCGACCAGGTCTGCTGGCATCTGGTGCACGAGTCCGGGGCCGCGATCGAGCGGGTGCTGGCACTGGACGTCGACGACATCGACGTCTCGGGACGGCGCGGCCGGGGTCGGGCGGCCGATCTGCGCTGGGGCCCGGGTGCCGCCCGGCTGCTGCCGCTGCTGCTGGTCAGCCGGGCCGGTGGGCCGCTGCTGCTGACCGATCGTCGGGTGCCGGGGTCCGTCCCCGCCGCCGACCGCTGCCCGCTGACCGGGCGCGGGCGGCTCTCCTACCGCCGGGCCGCCGAGCTCTTCACCGCCGCGACCCGCGAGCTGGACCCGGCGGGGCGCGGCTGGACGCTGCGTCAGCTGCGGCCGGCCGGTGCCGGAACGCCGACGGCCGGCCCCGCCTAGCTGGCGGGACCGGCCGGGACGGGGCTGTGTCAGCCGTTGGTGCAGGTGTTCCCGATGGCCGGGTTCAGCAGGCCGATCACGTCGATGCTGTTGCCACAGAGGTTGATCGGGATGTTGACCGGAACCTGGATGACGTTGCCGGACAGGATGCCGGGCGAGCCGACCGCCACACCGGTCGCGGTCGCGGAGTTGTCGGCCGAAGCGACGCCGGCGCCGGCCAGCACCAGCGCACCGGCGGCGCAGGCCAGGCCGAGGGCCCTGCGGAAGTCCTTCATGGGGGTGTCTCCATTCCTTGCCGGATAGAACAGGGGCAGACGGGGAGCACTCCTGATCGTCGGTGACCGAAAGTGTCCCTCGCGCTACTCTTCGGCTTCGACTGGCCAGGAAACGGTTACGCCACCGGCAAGTCACCCGTAGTCACCCGCTCGGCGCAGCAGCCGAGCTGATAACCGCACTCGTCCGGCCCTACCGGCCGCCCCCTACCGGCCGCCGGCCGGCAGCACGGCCCGGACCAGGAAGCCCCGGTCCGCCGTCGGCTCGGCGGTCAGCTGCCCGCCCAGCAGCTGGGCCCGCTCGCGCAGCCCGACGAGCCCGTGCCCGCCGCCGGGCAGCGGTGCGCCCCGGTCCGGGCGGCTGGGCGCCGGGCCGTTGCGCACCTCCACCAGCAGCCGGCCGGCCCGCTCGCTGACGGTGATCCGCACCTGGGAGCCGGGCGCGTGCTTGCTGATGTTGGTCAGCGCCTCCTGGACCGTCCGGTAGGCGGCCCGCTGGACGGCCTCGGGCCACTGGCGCCCGTCCGGGTCGAGCTCGTCGCGGCCGCACAGCCCGTGGTCCATCAGCAGTCCGTTGCCCGCGACCAGTCCGCTGTCCTCGACCAGCCGCGGCAGATCGGCCAGCCGGGGCTGTGGGGCCTGCGGCGGGCCGGACGGCCCGCCAGGACCGGGCAGGCTCGCGCCGCCCGCGGCCCGCAGCACCCCGACCATCTGCCGCAGTTCCTGCAGGGTGCGCACCGACAGCTCGCGGATGGTCTGCGCGGTCCGCGCGGCGGCCGGGTCGGTGGTGGACACCTGCAGCCCGCCGGCCTGCACGCTGATCAGGCTGACCTGGTGCGAGACCACGTCGTGCATCTCCCGGGCCAGCCTGGCCCGCTCGGTGGCCAGCACCCGTTCGGCCAGCAGCCGGGCCTCGCGGCGCTGCCCCAGGGTGAGCTGCTCGAGGCGCAGGGTCAGCTCCCGCCGGGTGCGGGCCAGCATGCCGAGCGCCACCGGGGCGGTGCCCAGCAGCACCGACTGCATCACGGCCAGGCCGTTGCTCTGGGTCAGCGCGAGCGGGTCGACCCCGGAGTTCTGCCCGGTGACCGACCAGGTGAAGTAGTCGCAGAGCCCGAAGGCGGCCGCGCAGAGCACCGGCACCGGCAGCCGGCGCCGGTCGGCGGCCACCGAGTAGAGCGCGGTCATCGGGGCCAGCCAGCTCTCGGTGAAGAAGGTGCCGGGCAGCGCCAGCACCATCGAGACGGCCGGCCAGCGCAGGCGCAGCAGCAGGCCGAGCGCCGCCACGCAGTTCAGCGCGTTCTTCCACCAGACCGTGTCCCGGTCCAGCAACCAGCTCTCCAGCAGTGCGTAGGCGACCGGGAGCAGCAGGGCCAGGCGGCGGCGGGCGGCGGGGGAGAGCGGTCGGCGTCCGACGAGCGTGATCACGATCCGGCGGGCCGGACCAGGCCGGCGCGGTGTGCGATCACGGCGGCCTGCACCCGGTTCGCCGCGCCGAGCTTGCCGAGGATCGCGCTGATGTGGTCCTTGACCGTCCCGGTGCCGAGGAACAGCCGCTCGGCGATCTCGGCGTTCGCCAGCCCCTCACCGAGCAGCGCCAGCACGTCCAGCTCGCGGCCGGTCAGCGAGCGGACCAGGGCGAGCGCGCCGGCATCGGGACTGCCGCCCTCGACGTAGCCGCCGATCACCGTGCGGGTCACGGCGGGCGAGAGCATGCTGCCGCCGGCCGCCAGGATCCGCACCGCGTGCACCAGCTGGTCCGGGGCGGTGTCCTTGAGCAGGAACCCGGCCGCCCCGGCGCGCAGCGCGGTGCCGATGTACTCGTCGGTGTCGAAGGTGGTGAGCATCGAGACGGCCGGCGGGTCGGGCAGCGCCCGCAGCCGGCGCAGCACCGAGATCCCGTCCAGGTCGGGCATCCGGACGTCGAGCAGCACCACATGCGGCCGCAGCCGTTTCACCTGCTCCTCGGCCTCGCCGCCGCTGCAGGCGCCGACCAGCTCCAGGTCCGGGGCGGAACCGACGATCATCCCCAGGCCCGAGCGGACCAGCAGCTCGTCGTCCACGATCAGCACGCGGATCGCTGTCACGGTCCCTCCTCACTCCTCGCTCGGGGACGAGCCTAGGGCTTCCGACGGTTCTCACCCCCGCCGAACGGCGGGGTGGGAATCGGCTGACCGGTTCACGCGGATCCGCCGCGGGCTGCGCCACGATTGATGACACTCCACCAGCAGTGCGGATGCGCCTGCGGATCCGATCGTTTGGAATGAAGCTGTGTCCACCACCACCAAGCCGTCCTCGGCGGCCGCGCCGCGGTCCGGGTTCCTGGCGCGGCTACGGCCCATCGGTGCGGCCGGTACGGTCTGGTACCTGCGGCTGATCGCGCTGGTCAACGTGGTGGCGGTGGTCCTGACTCCGTTTCGCAACACGGTGCGCCACCACTCCGAGGGCCAGTACTTCACTCCGTACCTGATGACCGCGGGCCTGGCCACGGCGGTGCTGTCGATCTTCCTCGCGGTGGCGATGCGGCGGCGCAAGCGGGCCGCCTGGATCTTCAACTTCGTGCTCGCCGGGTTCTTCTTCCTGCTCTACCTGCTCGCGATCGCGGTGCCCGGCGCCGACCACTACAGCAAGCACGGCTTCAACTACTTCTCCACCATCCTGACCGGCCTGTTCGTGCTCTTCCTGCTGGTCGGCCGCAAGGAGTTCACCTCCAAGGGCGACCGGTCCAACCCGCTGACGGCGGTGGCCACCTTCGTCGGCGGGCTGGTGCTCGGTGGGCTGGTCGGGGCGATCCTGGTCGGTTTCTACAACCGGCTGTCGGACGCGAGCTTCGGCGACGAGTTCCGCTACGCGGTGGGCCGGATGATCACGGTCACCCCCTCGGACCGGCTGCTGGACGTGATCGACGTCCCGAACTGGCTGAACGCCTTCATCAACGCGATGGGCGCGGTGCTCTTCCTGCTGGTGCTCTACGTCGCGTTCCGCAGTCCGCGCGGCAAGGAACTGCTCACCCCTGAGGACGAGCAGAAGCTGCGCGCGCTGCTGGAGAAGCAGGGCGAGCGGGACTCGCTGGGCTACTTCGCGCTGCGCCGGGACAAGGCGGTGGTCTTCTCGCCGACCGGCAAGGCGGCGGTCACCTACCGGGTGGTCGGCGGGGTCTCGCTGGCCTCCGGCGACCCGATCGGCGACCCGGAGGCCTGGCCGGGCGCGATCGAGGCCTGGCTGGCCGAGGCCCGCGAGCACGCCTGGGCCCCGGCCGTGATGGGTGCCTCCGAGGAGGCCGGGGTGATCTACGCCCGGCACGGCCTGGACGCCCTGGAGCTGGGCGACGAGGCGATCGTCGAGCTGGACGAGTTCTCGCTGGACGGCCGGGCGATGCGCGGGGTCCGGCAGGCCTACAACCGGATCAAGCGGGCCGGCTACACGGTCCGGATCCGCCGGCACGAGGACATCCCCGAGGCCGAGATGGCCGAACTGCTGGAGAAGGCCGACCGCTGGCGCGACGGGCAGACCGAGCGCGGATTCTCGATGGCGCTGGGCCGGCTCGGCGACCCGGCCGACGGGCGCTGCGTGATGCTGGAGTGCCATGACGGCCAGGGCGAGCCGCGGGCGGTGCTGAGCTTCGTGCCCTGGGGCTCGAACGGACTCTCGCTCGACCTGATGCGCCGGGACCGGGAGACCGAGAACGGCCTGATCGAGTTCATGGTGATCGAACTGCTGGAGAAGGGCGCGGGCGAACTGCGCCTCAAGCGGGTCTCGCTGAACTTCGCGATGTTCCGCTCGGTCTTCGAGCGCGGCTCGCGGCTGGGCGCCGGGCCGGTGCTGCGACTGTGGCGCGCGGTGCTGGGCTTCTTCTCCCGCTGGTGGCAGATCGAGTCGCTGTACCGGGCCAACGCCAAGTACCGGCCGATCTGGGAGCCGCGCTACCTGCTCTTCGAGAAGAGCAGCGAGATCCCCCGGATCGGGATCGCCAGCGCCCGCGCCGAGGGCTTCATCACCGCACCGAGCCTCCCCTCGCTCTTCCGTCGCCGGCACACCCGGTCCGCCGCCTCCGGTGCGGCCCCGACGTTGCCCACGGCGGAAGGCGGCGGGAAGGGGTAACCCTCCGCCGGGGGGCGGAGGGAACCCGAACGCGCTGTCGACCGAGCGTTCTTCAGGGCGGGATATAGCCGATGGTGCTGTTCTCGGGGTGGGCCTCGGGGTCGGCCCTGAGATCAACACGTGCGATATCCCACCTGAGGATGAGTCGAATATGGGTATGAAGACCGAAGCGGGAGATGTTCCACTTATCTAGGCTTGACATAGCGGGGAAATCGACGAGAGAGGCAGTCGTGGACCAGAGGACCCACACGGGGGGCGCGCGACAAGGGCGGGGGGCGCTGTTGCGCCGGGCCGTCGTCGCCGAGTGGGGAACATTGTTCGGCACCGTCCGGGAGCACGTGGCGCGCAAGCGCTTCGCGTCCATTCCGTTGGCGGTCGTCGCGACGTTCCTGATCCTCCTGTTCAGCATTGTTCAGCACCTGCCGGGGGGAGAGTCGTTCGTCACCCGGATCGGCGTGATCAAAGCCGGGCTGCCGCTCGACGTATCGCTGCTGCGCACCCCGTTGTCGCTCTACGTGCCGGCCCTGGACCTGCCGGTCTGGGGGGCGCTCGTGCAGGTCCTGCTGGTCTTCGGGATCGCCGAGATCGTGCTGGGCCGCAAGGCGACGCTCTTCATCGCCTACGCCTGCACGCTGACCGGCACGATCTACGCGCGGATCGGCGTGCGGCTCGGCCCCGAGCACCTGTTCGGCCTTCCCGGCGCGGTCGCGCACATGCGGGACACCGGTCCCTCGGCGGCCGTGGTGGCGCTGGCGATCTGCATCGCCTGGAAGTCCAGGGCCTGGTTCACCGGCGCCGCGGTCATGGCGGCCATGCTCGGCGAGGCCGTGCTGGTGCCGAACCTGGCCGGCCAGGAGCACATCGTGGCGATCATCACCGCCGTGCTGATCGCGGCCTCCGGCGAGGTCTTCGGCAGCTACTGGCCGCGGGTGCTCACCGGGGTCGGTGCGGCCACCCTGTTCAGCGCGGACCGCCAGCGCACGGCGTGACCCGGCTGGGTGGTCCGGTTCAGCCGCGCGGCAGCGGCTGCTCGAACCAGACCACCTTGCCGACCGCCTTGCGGGCGGTCCCCCAGCGCTCGGCGAGCTTGCTGACCAGGTTGAGGCCGCGACCGTTCTCGTCCATCGACTCGGCGGGCTCCAGCGACGGCAGGTTGTGGTTGTCGTCGCTGACCTCCACCAGCAGCTTGTCCACCCGGATCAGCTGCAGCTGGACGTAGTCCCTGGCCACCCGGACCGCGTTCGTGACCAGCTCGCTGACCAGCAGCTCGGTGGTGTCGCTGAGCGCGCTCAGCTGCCAGGCCGCCAGCTGGTCGCGGACCAGCCGGCGGGCCCGGCGCACCTCGGCCCTGTCCACCGCGAGGGTCCAGGTGGCCACCTCGGTCTCGGCCACGCCGTCGAATCGCGCAACCAGCAGCGCCACGTCGTCCTTGCGGTCGTCCGAGTGCAGCCGGTCGAGCACCGTGTCGCAGGCCTCGTCGGGCGTCTGCTTGGGATCGATCAGGTTCCCGCAGAGCGCCGCCAGGCCCTCTCCTATGTCACCGCCGCGCACCTCGACCAGCCCGTCGGTGCACATCACCAGCATCGAGCCGTCGACCACGTCGATCTTCTTGGCCACGAACGGCACCCCGCCCACCCCGATCGGCGCGCCGGCCGGGATCTCCAGCAGTTCGCCGGTGCCGTCCGGATGCACCAGGACCGGTGGCACGTGGCCGGCGCTGGCCAGCTCGCAGGTGCGGTTGATCGGGTCGTAGACCGCGTAGAGGCAGGTCGCCAGATGGTCGTCGCCGATCTTCTGGGCCAGGTTGTCCAGGTGGCGCAGCAGCTGGCCCGGCGGCAGGTCGAGCGCGGCCAGGGTCTGCATCGCGGTGCGGAAGCGGCCCATCGCGGCGGCCGAGTGCAGGCCGTGGCCCATCACGTCGCCGACCACCAGGGCCACCCGGCTGCCGGGCAGCTGGATCGCGTCGAACCAGTCGCCGCCGACCTCGGCGCGCCGGTCGCCCGGCAGGTAGCGGTGCGCGATCTGGACGCCGGGGATCTGCGGCGGGCGGGTCGGGATCATCGAGCGCTGCAGGGTGGTGGCCATCTTGGACTCGGCCCGGTGCAGCCGGGCGTTGTCCAGCGACAGCGCGGCCCGGGCGGCCAGCTCGCGCAGGGTGGCGGCGTCGGCCTCGTCGAAGGGGGCGCGGTCGGGCAGCCGCAGCAGTTTGAGGATGCCGAGCACGGTGCCGCGCGCGGAGAGCGGCAGCACCAGCATCGAGCGCCCGGAGACCACCGGCACCAGGCTCGGCCCGCCGCCGAGCGCCGCCGCGTAGTCCACCGCCAGGTCCTCGCCGACCACCGGGACCAGCACCGCCTGGTTGCGCTGCAGCGCCATGCCGGGCGGGGTGCTGCGGGGCATCGCCAGCAGCGCGCCCTCCTCCAGCACGTGCGACCAGGTGCCGGCCGACTCGTGGTAGCTGCGGGCCACCCGGCGCAGCATGGTGTCGTCGTCCGGCGCCTCCTCGGGCAGCTCGGCGTCCGAGATCAGCCGGTCCAGCAGGTCGACGCAGGCGAAGTCGGCCACCCGGGGGACCAGCACCTGGCACAGCTCGCGGGCGGTGGTGTCCAGGTCGAGCGTGGTGCCGACCTTGCCGCCGACCTCGTTCAGCAGGGTCAGCTGCTCGCCGGCCTGACCGTCGGTCAGCAGCGGGGCCAGCTGGTCGGCCGGGGGCCTGGTCCGCTCGCCGGTCGCCGGCAGGGGCAGCATGGTGGCGGGCGGCTGGGCGGTGGCGGCGGGTTGCTGATCGGTCGTCAGGGGGGCTCCCGGGGTCGGTGCGGGGCTCGGGGCGCCGGCGCCCGGTTGCGGGCGATGCTGCGCCGGTAGGGCCGGGGCGGCCGGGTCGAGGCGGGGCTCGGCGGCGGCCCGGGGTTCGGGGCGCGGTTCCGGGACCACCCGCAGGCCCAGCTGCCCGGCGGCCGCGGCGGAGCGCTGCTGGGCGGTGGGGTAGCGGCGACCGAGCCCGGCCGCGAGTTGGGCCACGCCTGCGGAGAGCGGCTCGTAGGGGACGACCGGCAGCCTGGTGCCGTCGTCCACCCAGAGCGCGGGCGCGCCGGCGGTGGCGACCTGGCGCAGCATCGCGCGCAGCCGGACCGGGCCGATCCTGGGCAGCAGCGGTGCGAGCGGGCTGGCCGAGCCGGGGACGGTGCCACCCAGCGCGGCCGAGATCCGGTGGAAGCTCCCCTGGGCGTCCGGGCGGGCGGCGCCCCAGCAGTTGGTCTCGGCCGCCGCGTAGGGCAGCAGCCGGCGGCCGATCGCGATCCGCGGGCCGCGAGCCCGCAGCGGGCGGGCGTCGGCGGCCAGCGCCAGCAGGCTCCGGCCGTCCGCTTCGAGCAGCGGGTAGACCCACCAGAGCACCGAGCGGGAGCGCTCCTCGCGATCGGTGACCGGCATCAGGCCGGCCCAGGCGCCGGCCCGGGTCAGGTCGTCCAGGGTGTCGAAGGCATCGCAGCGGCGCCCGGCCGCCAGCGGTGCCCGGGTCAGCGAGCGCGGCTCCACGGCGGGCAGCAGGCCGCCGGCGGTGCGGCCCTGGACCGTCTCGGTGCGGTGGCCGAAGAGCTCCTCGGCGCCGCGGTTCCACAGCGCGATCCGGCCGTCCGGATCGACCAGCACGGCTGCCAGCCGCACCATCGCCACCACGCCCGCCGGTTGGTCGGCGGGCTCCGGTTCGGCGAGCGGCGGCGGCGCGGCGACCGAGCCCAGGGCGCGGGGCTGGTTCGCCGGGGTGTCCGCTGTGGAGTTCGGGTCGTCCGCCATGGGATTCGTGTCGCTCCCGCCTGTCCGGCCGCTGCTGGGCCTGTTGCCGCCTCCAGCGAAGCACGGACCGGCCCCGAGCCGGTACCGAAACCGCCAGATTCCTCGGTATCAGTTGCGTGTCACCCAGCGTGCGCCCTGCCGCACGCCCTGTCCATGACTTCGTTGGCCGGATCTCGCCGCCCCTGCGGCCCTCCCGGTCCCGCTCCCCGGCCCGGGTAGGCTCGACGCGGCCCGTCCGCCGGTACGGCGGTGCGGTAGGGCGGCGTGGCACGACGACGGGAACGACGGGACACGATGGCAGAGCGAGGCGAGCAGGTGACCGCGGTGAGTCCCGTCCGCTGGGCGGACCCGGAGCGGCAGCGGCTGGAGGAGCGGGTCGCGGCCACCGAGTTGGCCTGGCTGACGCTGGAGGTCGACGTCGAGACCCTGCGGGTCGAGATCGACAACTTCGCGCTGATCCACCACGAGCGCCTGGGCCCGCTCTACGCCCGGATCGACGAGCTGGAGGCGCTGGTCGCCGAGGCCGTGGCCGCGCGCACCGGCAGCCCCGAGGACCTGCGCCGGGCGGTGGACGCGCGCCGGCTGGTGGACGAACTGCCGGACCTGGACACGCTCTTCGACAGCGTGCGGCAGGCCGAGCAGCGGGCCGCCGAGGCCGCGGCGGGCGGGACGGACGGGACGGACGGGACTGCCGCCGACGAGCAGCTCGAGCAGCCGCGGCGGGTGCGTCCCGGCAAGGAGGCCCAGCGGCTCTACCGCGAGCTGGCCCGGCGGGCTCACCCCGACCTGTCCACCGACCCGGCCGAGCAGCAGCGGCGCTCCGCCTTCATCGCCCGGGCCAACGAGGCCTACGCGCGCGGTGACGCGGCGGCGCTGGAGTCGCTGACCCAGGAGTGGTCCACCGCCCCGGAGTCCGCCCCCGACTTCGCCGCCCCCGACCGCGGCGCCTGGCTGCTGCAGCGGCTGGACTGGCTCTCCGCGCGGATCGCCGAGCTGGCCACCGAGCAGGTCCGCCTGGAGTCCACCGCGATGGGCTCGCTGCTGGCGCTGGCCCCGGGCGACCCGGACCAGCTGCTGGCCGAGTTGGCCGAGCAACTGCTGGCCAAGGCCGCCGCCCTGCAGGCCGAACTGGGCCGGTTGCCGGCCGATCCGGTGGACAATGGGGCACCGACACCGACGTCCGTACCGCCGACACCCGTGCAGGAGAGCCCGCGCATGTTCCAGCAGATCCCCACCGTCCAGGTCCAGAGCCTGCCCGCCGACGCGGTCCTGGTGGACGTGCGCGAGCAGGACGAGTGGGACGCGGGGCACGCCGAGGGCGCGCTGCACATCCCGATCGGCGAGTTCGTCGCCCGCACCGGCGAGTTGCCGGCCGACGTCCCGCTGTACGTGGTCTGCCGGGTCGGCGGCCGCTCCGCCCAGGTGGTGCAGTACCTCGTCGGCCAGCAGGAGCGGGAGGCCTTCAACGTGGACGGTGGCATGTTCGCCTGGGCCCAGGCCGGCCGCCCGATGGTGAGCAGCTCGGGGAAAGACGCCTACGTGCTCTAGGGTGCTGGCCCTGGGCAGGGGAGGGCCCTGGCAGGGAAGGAAGGGGCCGGATGACCGACGCTGACGAGCCGGGCGAGCCGGCCGCCGAACGCGCCTGGTCGCGGCCCGCGCTGGCGGTGCTGGTGGGCGGCGGTGCGGCGCTGGTGCTCGGCACGGCCGTCTTCCTCGGCTTGGTCTTCCTGAGCGTGGCGCCGCCCAACTCGCTCTCGCAGCGGTACCAGAGCCAGGTCGACGGGCTGGTCTACCCCGAGTTCGAGCAGAACTGGAAGCTCTTCGCGCCCGACCCGCTGCAGCAGAACATCAGCGTCGAGGCCCGGCTGCGCAGCGCCGCCGGGGACGGTGCCTGGGTCGACCTGACGGCCCAGGACATCGCGGCGATCCGCGGCAACCCGATCCCCAGCCACGTCGACCAGAACCTGCTGCGCCGGGCCTGGGACTTCTACGACGGCAGCCACACCTCGGACGAGAATCCGGTCGGGCAGCGCGGCGGGCTGGCCCAGGAGTACCTCAAGCGGATCGCGCTGCAGCGACTCGGCCGGAGTCTGGACGGCGCCCCGGTCACCGGGATCGAACTGCGCTCGGCCACCACGGCGGTGGCGCCGCCACCGTGGAGCACCCAGCAGTGGTCCACCGCGCCGCAGTACCGGCAACTCCCCTGGTGGCCGGTGAGCACGGCGGACTACGGCGGTCTGTCATGACCGGGCAGCCGGAGACCGGGACCGAGGGGCTGCTGGCCGGGATCCCGCGCCAGGGCGGCCAGCCGGCCCCGGCGGACCCGGCGGCGGACCCGACTGCGGTGGCCCCGGCGCCCGCCGCCGCTCCCCCGTCTCCCCCGCCGCCTCGCCCGCGGCTGGGCGCGCAGTTGCGGGACGCCGTGTCGGCCGGCTGCACCACCTTCTCGGCCCGCCCGCTGGCCCGGCATCAGGCGGCCGTGGTGCGGATCGGCTTCGCCCTGGTCTTCACCCTGCACCTGCTGCGCGAGTGGCCCCATCGCCGGGTGCTGTACGGCGACCGCTCGCCGTGGAGCCCTGGGCTGGCCCGCGACCTGCTGGGCGACACCCACGCCTTCACCGTGCTGGTCTGGCGCGACGAGGGCTGGTGGTTCGAGGGTTGCTACCTGCTGGCGATCCTGGCCGGGGTGCTGTTGCTGCTCGGCTGGCGGACCAGGTTCAGCTCGGTCTTCTTCCTGGTGGCCGTGGTCTCGGTGCAGAACCGGAACATCCTGGTCGGCGACGGCGGCGACAACATCGTCCACCTGATGGCGATCTACCTGGTCTTCACCCGCTGTGCCGAGGTCTGGTCGCTGGACGCCCGGCGGCGCGCCAGGGGCGGCGGCGGTGACGCGGTCGGGGTGCTGCTCTGGGTGCTCGGCGGTGCGCTGCTGACGGCGGCTCAGCTGACCGGACACCTGACCTGGCGCGGCGACGGCTGGCCCTACCTCGGCTGGTCGGTGCTGTTCTGGACGCTCTGGGCGTTCGCGGCGCTCTGGTGGCTGGTCGGGCGCCGGTGGCCCGGCGGGGAGCCGCGGGCCGTGCTGGACGCACTGGCCACCATGCTGCACCACTGCGCGATGGTGGTGATCGCCGCGCAGGTGGTGCTGGTCTACTCGACGGCCGGCTGGTACAAGGTGCAGGGCTCGCGCTGGCAGGACGGCAGCGCCCTCTACTACCCGCTGCACCTGGACTACTTCACGCCGTGGCCGGGCCTGTCCGCGCTGCTCGGTGGCAGCGCGGTGCTGGTCTTCGTCTGCTCCTACGGCACCGTGCTGGTGCAGGTCGCCTTCCCCTTCACGCTGGTCAACCGGCGGGTGAAGAACGTGCTGCTGGCGGTGATGATCACCGAGCACCTGGCAATCGCGGTGCTGCTCGGCCTGCCGATCTTCTCGCTGGCGATGGTCGCGGCCGACGCCGTCTTCCTGCCGACCGGCGCGCTGGTGTGGCTGGGCGGGCGGGTCCGTTCGGTCCTCGGCGCCGCCGGGCGGCGGCCGGTGGCCACCTAGACTGTCCGGTATGCCCTGGCTCACCGCCCTTCGCCACACCGGGCGCGCGGGCCTGCGCCTGGAACGGGCGTTGAGCGATCCGGTCCGGGCGGTGCGCGGGGCGCTGGCAGTGGCGCTGGTGGTCTTCCCGGTGCTCGCGATCGGCGGGCCGCGCCCGGCCACCTCGGCCGCGATGGGCGCCTTCATCGCCGGCACCGCGACCTTCCAGCGCAGCTTCCGGCCACGCCCCTCGCTGGCGCTGGCCGCGGGTCTCGGCCTGGGCGTCAGCACGTTCCTCGGTTACCTGGCGGTCTCGGTGACCGGGCTCTTCCTGGTGCTGCTCGCCGCCTGGGCGTTCGCGGCGGGCCTGGCCTGGGCGCTCGGCCCGACCGCCGGGGTGGTGGCCACCAACACGCTGACCGTGATGCTGGTGGTGGTCCAACTGCCCGTCAGCGTGCCGACCGCCGTGGCGCACGCGCTGCTCTGCGCGCTCGGCGGCGGGGTCCAGGCGTTGCTGATCACGCTCTGGCCGATCAAGAACTGGGGCGCCCAGCGGGACGCGCTGGCCGACGCGTACGCCTCGCTGGCCGACTACGCCCGCCGGCTGCGGCAGGACCCGCACGCCGCCATCGACCCCGGCCCGCTGATGACCGCCCGGCACGCCGCGGCCCTGACGCCCTGGCAGCAGCGCCGCCGCCCGCCGGAACTGCGCGGGCTGCGCGGGCTGGCCGAGCGGATCCGCCCCACCCTGGCCGCGATCTCCGACCCGCAGCTCGGCGCGGCCGCCGAGGGCCCCGAGCGGGACCGGGTCAGGGAGTTGCTGGGCGGCGCCGCCCAACTGCTGGACGTGCTGGCCCGGGCGATCCGCACCGGCGACCCGCCCAGCTATCCGGGCGCCGTCACCACCGCGCTGGCCGCCCCGCTCCACCCGGTGCTGAGCGGCCCCGCGCTGCGCGCCGCCCGCCGGCTCACCACGCTGCTCGACCGGGCCTTCGGCACCCTCGACCAGAACACCGAGTCCACCCTGCAGACGCCGATCGCCGGCTCCGGCGGCGCGCTGCTGCGGCCCGGCCTGGCCAAGATAGTGCCGGTGGCCGTGCGGACCGTCCGCCACCAACTGCGGGCCGGCTCGCCGGTGTTGCGCCACGCGCTGCGGCTGTCCGGGGTGGTCACCGCGGCCTACCTACTGGCCCGGCTGACCGGCCTGCACCACAGCTACTGGGCGGCGATGACCGCCGCGATGGTGATCCGTCCCGACTTCGGGCAGACCTACAGCCGGGGTGTGGCCCGGGTGGTGGGCACCCTGGTCGGCGTGCTGCTGGCCACCGGGGTGGTGGAGCTGCTGCATCCGGGGAACTGGGCGGCCTGCGCGCTCGCCGTGGTCTGCATCGCGGGCGCCTACCTGACCCTGCGCACCGGCTACGCGCTGATGACCACCTGCGTCTCCGCCTACGTGGTCTTCCTGCTCGGGATGGAGCCCGGAGCGCCGCTGGAGACCGCCCGGGAGCGGATCCTGATGACCCTGCTGGGCGGTGGGGTGGCGCTGCTCGGCTACGCGCTCTTCCCGACCTGGGAGACCGCGCGGCTGCCCGAGCGGACCGCCGAGTGGATCACCGCCGTGGGCCGGTACGCCGCCGCCGTGCTGGCCGGCTACGGCGACCCGGCCGGGCGCGACCCGCGGGCGGTGCGGCGGGCGCTGCTGGACGCCAGGGAGGCGCGGGCGGCCTTCCTGCTGGCGCGGGAGCGGGCGGCGGCCGAGCCGGTGCGGCACCGGGTGCACTCGCCGCAGCTGAGTCTCGGGCAGCTGGGGCGAGCCCGTGAGGCGCTCGGCCTCCTCTCCCGGGTGGTGCTGCTGATGGAGGCCCACCTGCCCGGCCGGCAGGCCGAACCGGTGCCGGGGGCCGCCGAGTTCGGGCAGGAACTGGCGCGCGCGACCGCGGCGGCCGGGGCGGCGGTGCTGACCGGGACGGCGGCCGACTTCGGGCCGCTGCGGGCGGCTCGGCGGGCCTGGGCACGGGAACTGGACCGGCAGCCGGGGCAGCTGGACGTGCTGCGCGCCGGCTCCCGGTTGCTGCTCCAGGCGCTCGACGAGCTGGAGCGGGCGATCCGCCCCGCGCCGTCAGCGGGTGGCGGTGTGGGCCTGCCAGTGGAAGAGGCCCATGCCGACCGAGGTGGCCAGGTTGAAGCTGGAGACCAGCGGGCGCATCGGGATCGCCAGTAGGGCATCGGCGCGCGAGCGCAACTCCTCGCTCACCCCGTGCCGTTCGGAGCCGAAGACCAGCAGTGCCTGGTCGGGCAGCCGGGTGCTGTGGATGGACTCGCCCTCGGGGTCCAGCACGTAGAGCGGGCCCGGCGGCAGCCGGTCGGCCGGCAGCCGGGCCACGTCGGTGGCGAAGTGCAGCCCGGCGCCGGCCCGCACCACGGTGGGGTGCCAGGGGTCCAGATCGCCGGTGGTGACCACGCCGGTGACCCCGAAGCCGGCCGCCAGCCGCACCACCGCGCCCACGTTGCCGAGGTTGCGCGGGTTGTCCAGCACCACCACGGGCGCCCGCCGCGGCAGCGCGCTCAGCCGGGCCAGCGCCAGCTCGGGATCGGGCCGCACCGCCAGCGCGGCCACCCCGGTCGGGTGCGGGCGGGCGACCACCTCGCGCAGCACCGCCGGCGGGACCTCGACGGCCGCGGCGAGCACCGCCTTCGCCACGTCGGGCGCGAGGGCGCGGCTCAGCTCGCCGAGCGCCGACCGGTCGGTGGTGACGATCTGCCGCAGCTCGCCGCCGAACCGCAGGGTGTGCTTGAGCGCGTGGAACCCGTCGATCAGCACGGTGGACGGATCCGCGGCCGCCGCCCGCCACTGGCGCAGCGCGAGGTCCGGGTCATCGTGGTTGGTCATACGAGCACTGTCGCATGACCAACCGGCGCTTCAGGCCGGGGTGCCCCGCTCCCAGAGTTCTTCGGCATGCTCGGCGAACCGGTCGAACATGCCTCCGTCCTGACAGCGGCGCAGCTGCATCATGGGGGAGTCGTGGCCGACGAGGCGAGCCAGGTGGGGGGTCACCAGTGCGGTGTGATCGAAGCGGAAGACCGACAGGCTGACGTGGTTGGGGCCGTCCTCCGGCGCGCTGAAGCGGGCCTCGATACCGCTCGTTCCGGCGAGCTTGGCCAGGTTCTCCAGGGTGATCCGGATACGGGTGGAGACGGTGAGCGCCACGTTCTCGATCTCCTCGCGCTGGCGGGTCGTCGCCGACTGCGGATCTCCGAGGAGGAAGCGCACTCGGCAACCGGCCTCCGCCTTGCGGCGCAGTCTCTGGTGCAGGGCCGGTTGTTCCAGCCACACGAAGTAGTTGGTGTAGCCGGCGAGGAAGATCTCTGACGTGGCGTCATCGATCAGCTGGGACCAGACGGACGTGGGACAGGCCGAGCGGTACGGGTAGACGGCGAACACTTCCCGGTCGTGACCCGTCTTGAGGTTCGCCCGAACTGAGTTCGGCCAGATCATCCGTTCATCAACCCCTAGTGCGGTGCAGACGTCGGTGCGGCTGCGCTGGTGTGGGACCAATGTGGCGTCAGCCAGCCAGCGTTCCACAGTCTTGGGAGTGACACCGTCAACCCGGTTGAGTTCGAGTTCGTCAAGACGGCGGCCTGCCAGAACACGGCGCGCAAGTCGTGCCCGGAGGTGGCTGTGAACGTCCCCGGCGTGGTCGCGCTCCGCGACAGCGACCGGCCACGTGAGATCGTCACCATGACCCCGGCGGCGTGGACGGACTTCGTCGCCGCCGTGAAGGCCGGAGAGTACGACCTGAGCGTGTAGGAGAGTCGTGGACTGTCCGCTGTGTGAGCGGCCCATCATGGTCGATCCGGAAGCAGCTCAGGGCTTCTGCTTCAGCTGCAACGAGTGGGTCACCGCCTACCCGGACGTGCCGGAGCCGTACCGGTACACGCCACAGGGCCGTCCTTACCGGCCTCGAAGGCACCGGCCGGACGGCCCGCCCGGTGGGTGCGGCGGACAGTCCACGTCCGCGTGAGGCGTTCTGCTTTCTGCGCAAAGCGCTGGACAGCGGCCTACTCCCACTCCCAGCGGATGCCGCGCTGCCCCGGCTGCTGGTCGGTGGCCAGCACGTGGGCGCTGGCCGAGGCGCCGATCCAGAGCCGTTCGCGCACCCGGTCCTGCAGTGCGCCCGGGTCGCGTTCGTAGCGTTCGCAGTGGGCCGGCACGGCGGTGGGGTCGAAGTGCACCTGGAGCACGTACTCGCGCACCGGCGTCGCGAAGCGGCGGCCGTAGACGGTGGTCGGGCCGCCCGGTGGCAGCTCCACCTCGTACTCGAAGACGGCGCAGTCGCCGAGGCCGAGCGGGCGGTCCAGCAGCAACTCGGCGACCAGCAGGCCGATCTCGGGGCAGCGGCGGACCCGGCCGAGCCGGGCGTGCCGGACCGAGGTGAGTTCGGGGCAGCCGACGGCGTCCTCGTCCGCCTGGTGCACCACCAGGCAGCGGGAGACGCCGGCGGTGGTGGCCCGCACCACCTGACGGGTCCTCAGCAGGCTGCCGAAGCGGTTGGCGTCCAGGTAGCAGGCGTCGTGCACGCTGAGTCGTTCCAGTTCGCCGGTCGGCGGCGCGTCGAGTTCCGCGAAGACTTCGGCGATCCGCTGCTCCTCCGGCCAGATGGTGGCCACCGGCAGGCAGTCCTGGGGGCCGCCGGTGACCCAGCGCCCGCGCGGGCGGGGCGGGCCCAGCAGGCCGGACAGCGCGGTCCTGGGCAGTCCGAGCAGCTGTTCCAGCAGCGCTACGGCCCGGACCGAGGAGGCCCGTTCGGGCTGGCTGCGACCGCGTCGCCAGTAACTCAGGGTGGTCACACTGACTCTGACGCCCTGTCGGTCGAGCTCGGTGCGGATCCGGTCCAGGCTCAGCCCGCTGGCCTCGATCGCGCTGTGCAGGGTGGCTGCGAACTCGCTGGTAGCGGGCCGCCGCTCGGCGCCGGCCGACGGGGGCAGTTCGCGCAGCGCGACCGCGTGCGGCAGCTGCTGCTCCACCAAGCGGAGATGAGCGGTGTTCTGCGGGTAATACGTGCTCATGCGAATGACCTTCCCCACCAGCCGCCAAGCTGTCCGAGGACTACGCGGCGGGACCGGCTCGGTGCCGTTGTGGGGACGGCACCGAGCTGCAGGAACCTTACGCAGGGATCAGAGGCTACGTCATCCACCGCGTGCTATGACAGTGGTCACGACAAATTACTTTCACGCGGGTTTGCTCGGATCTCCAAACGGACGAAACGCGAATGCAACAATCCCGCCGCTATCGGACGCTGGTCCGATAGCGGCGGGATCTCACTACCTGGGATTATTCAGAATTCGGTGTCAGCGAGCTACCAGGTAACAACGCGGAGTATCAGCCGACGTTCAGGGTCGGCACGGGCGACTCAGCCGACGTTCAAGGCGGTGTCGTCGAGGACGAAGCTGGTCTGGCCGTTGCCGCTCTCGCTGCCGGTGAACGTCAGGGTGACGGTCTGTCCGGCGAAGGCGGTGAGGTCCACCGTGTGCTGGAGGTAGCCGCTGGCCGCGTCCAGGTTGGAGAACGACGCCACGGTGGTGCCGTTGGCCTGGACGGTCAGGGTGTCGTCGGCCGTCGAGTCCGTGTTGGCGGTGTCCACGTGCAGCCAGAAGCTGAAGGCGGCCTGGCAGCCGGCCGGGATCTTGACGGTCTGCGACACGGTGTCGGTGTGGACGCTGCCGTAACCGTCCAGCCAGGCGTCGTAGTTGCCGGAGTGCGCGGGCTGGCTGCCCAGGTCGCTGTTGACCACGCCCGAGCTGGCCTGCCAGGGCGAGGCGCTGCCGGACTCGAAGCCGGGGTTGCCGAGCAACTGGGCCGCGGTGCAGCTGGAGGCGGCCGCGACCGTGAAGGTGAAGGTCGCGGTGCCGGTGGCGCCGGTGGTGTCCTTGGCGGTGACGGTCGCCGAGGAGGTGCCGGCGGCGGTCGGGGTGCCGGTGATCAGGCCCGAGGTGCTGATCGACAGGCCGGCCGGCAGGCCGGTGGCCGAGTAGGTCAGGCTCTGGCCCGAGGCGCTGTCAGTCGCCTTGACCTGCAGCGAGACGGCGGTGCCGACGGTGCCGCTCTGCGCGCCGGGGCCGGTCACCGTGACGGTGTTGCCGCCGCCGGCGGAGCTGCTGCCGCCGAGCAGTGCGGTGGTCAGCGCGTCGGCGACCGGGGAGCCCCAGCCGGTGACCTGGTCGTAGCCGGTGCCGGCGTTGAAGTCCTGGTTGCCGCTGGTGGTCACGTCGTGGAACGTGGTGCCGTAGGCGCTGCTGTTGGCGACCGAATAGAGCGCCGGGTTGGCCTGGCCGAGGTTGGCCTTGCCGGCCGCCTTGGCCTTCTGGTTGAACAGCGCGGTGTAGCCGGACCAGAGCGGGGCCGCGGCGCTGGTGCCGCCGTAGACCTGCCAGCCGGGGCTGCTGGTGCCCTGGGTGTAGATGGCGAAGCCGCTGTTCGGGTCGGCGTTCGACGACACGTCGGGGACGGTGCGCATGGTGCCGCTGACGCCGGTGCCGGTCTGCCAGCTCGGCTTGCCGAAGACGGTGGAGACGCCGCCGCCGGCGGTGGTCCAGGCGCTCTCCGAGGAGTAGGAGGTGCCGGAGAGCTGGAGGTTGGTGCCGCCGACGCCGGTCACGTAGGTGTCCGAGGCCGGGAAGTCGACCGACTTGACCGAGGCGCCGCTGGTGGAGCGGGTGCAGTCGCGCGAGCCGTCGTCGCCGGAGGCGGAGAAGACCGAGATGCCTTCGGCGGCGGCCTGCTTGAAGGAGGTGTCCACCGCGGTCATCGAGGACTGGGTGGTGTCGGGCTCGCAGCCGCCCCAGGAGATCGAGATGACCGAGACCTGGTCGTCGGCCACGATCTTGGCGGCCATGTCGATCTCGCCCTGGTCGCTGTTGGGGGCCTCGTAGACCAGCTGGGTGGCCTTGGGGGCCACGCCGCGGACGATCTCGCTGTCCAGCTCGACCTCGCCCTGGCCCTGGCCGGGCTTGCTGTCGTAGCTCTGGCCGTCGACCGGGACGGTGCTGACCGCCGGGCCGCTCAGGCCGAACTGCTTGTCGTAGGTGGTGAGGTTGGTGGCCTGGTAGCCGTCGAACTCCCAGAGCGCCACCTTCACGCCGGTGCCGTCCGCGCCCATCTTGTTCAGGTTGTAGGCGCCGTCGTACTGGCTCGGGCCGTAGCCGCTCGGCGATGCCATCGGAGCCGAGGCGTTCGGCTTGGCCAACTGCGGGGTGCGCACGGTCTTGTTGTTCAGACCGGAGACCCCGTCGACTATCGAAGCGACGTCGGCCGGCAGCGAGGCGGCGTTGTCGTTGGCGAAGAACTGCTTGGCGTCCGCGGCGTCGTAGTACGCGCTCTCGTGCGTGCCGAAGGCCTGCGCGATCTGGGCGTTGCCGCCCTTGGCGTCGATCACCTGGCGGTTGGCGCTGACCGAGACGGTCAGACCCTGCGACTTCAGGTAGCCGACGACGTGGTCGACGTCCGCCTGCGTCGGCGCGTAGCGGGCGGCGAACTGGGCCGGGGTCAGGTAGTGGCCGTAGTTCGGCGAGGCCGGGTTGGCGACGTCGGCCAGGAACTTGTCCAGGTCGGCCGTGTTGCGCAGCTTGAGGCCGACCGCCACCGAGATCTGCTGGGCGGCGGGGACGTCGCCCTGCTTCTGCGAGTGGGACACCGCGGGGGTCACGGTGTCGGGCAGCGCCACGCGGGGGGTCGCGTTGGGGGTGGCGGCCTGGGCGGCGGTGACCGACAGCGAGGCGGCGCAGAGCGGCAGCAGGGCTATCGCGGCGGCGAGCGCGAGGGGACGGGGTCGCACTGGGATCCTCCTCTGGCCGGCGTGCATGGCCGGCAGGGGTCAGGCGTTCTGGGGGATCGAACGCTGCTAAGAAGATCCCAGAAGTTCCCTGGGAGTTGAGTATTGATCAGGTAATGAACTCCCCAATAACAGTCAAGTGTTGATCCGAAGAATGTGAACTGAATAGGACTGTTTCTATACGGTGAATGCGGTGGCCGGCTCCCCGGGCGGCGCGATTGGTCTGGTCCATTGCGCCGGCGAGTAGTTCGGCTGCGGTCGGATCGCCGGCGGTCGACTATCCGTGGCCGCCCGGCGGTTCCGGCGATATCAGGCGCCCGCGGCGGCGCCGGGCTCGCCCAGCCAGTGGGTGAGCGCCGCGCGCAGCTCGGCCCGGCTCGGGTCGGCCGCCGCCCAGGCCGCGTAGCCGTCGGGGCGGACCAGCAGCACGGTGGAGCGCAGCTTGCCGTGCGGGTCGGCCGGCGCCGCGTGCACCAGGCGGTCGGCCCACGGCGCACTGACGGCCGGCTCCAGGCCGCCGAACGGAGCGCCGCCCGGGGCCCGCTCGTCGGTGGTGATCAGCACGAACGTGCCCGCGCGCAGCGCCTCGTAGAGCCGGCCCGGCTGGCCCGGGGCGTCCTGGGCCAGCCGCAGATCGGGCATCCGGCGCCCGGCCAGCGGGTGCGAGCCGGGTGCGGCCGGGTAGCTGATCCCGATCCCGGAGACGGTCCGGGCGGCCCGGGTGATCAGCGGGTCGAAGGAGGTGGCCAGCGAGGTGGCGACCGTGCGCGCCGCCCGGCTGGCCGCGCTGCGGGCCAGGCCCAGCCGCATCAGCGCGCCCGAGCTGCGCAGCACCGCCTTGCCGACCGGGTGGCGCTCCGTCTGATAGGTGTCCAGCAGCGACTCGGGAGCCCGGCCGCGCAGCACCGCCGCCAGCTTCCAACTGAGGTTCGCCGCGTCCTGCAGCCCGGTGTTCATGCCCTGGCCGCCGGCCGGCGAGTGGCAGTGCGCCGCGTCCCCGGCGAGCAGCACCCGGCCGTCGCGGTAGTGCGGCACCTGGCGCTCGTCGCTGTGGAAGCGGGACATCCAGCGGGCGTCGTGCAGGCCGTAGTCGACGCCCAGGGTGCGGCGGGCGATGTCGGCGACCTCGGCCAGCTCCACCGGTGCGTCGTCCGACAGTTGGCGGGTCCGGTCCCAGGCGACCACCCGGTACCAGCCGTCACCGAACGGCGCCACGAAGCCGAACCCGTCCTCGGTGGCGCGCATCGTCAGCGCGTCCTGCGGCGCGTGCTCCAGCCGGACGTCGGCGAGCAGCACCGAGCTGACCACCGACTCGCCCGGGAACGGGATTCCGGCCAGCTCGCGCACCGAGCTGTGCACGCCGTCGGCGCCGACCAGGTAGCGGGCCCGGTGCTTGACCTGGCCCTGCGGGGTGGTCGAGGTGACCGTCACCCCGTCGCCGTCCTGCCGCAGCCCGGTCACCTGGTGCTCGCGCAGCAGCACCGCGCCCGCCTTCACCGCCCGCTCCAGCAGCAGGCGTTCGGTCTGCGACTGCGGGGTGATCAGCATGAACGGGAAGCGGGTGGGCAGCCTGCTCAGGTCCAGCCGCAGCCGGCCGAAGAAGCGCAGCTGGGCGAGCTGGGTGCCGGTGCCGAGCAGCTCGTCGGCCAGCCCGCGGGCGTCCAACTGCTCCAGGGTGCGGGCGTGCACGGCAAAGGCGCGGGTGAGGTTGGACTCCTTGCCGCGTCGCTCCAGCACGGTGACCGCCACGCCGGCCGTGGCCAGGTCACCGGCCAGCAGCAGGCCGGTGGGTCCGGCGCCGACCACGATCACCTCGGCGGTGGAGTCCGGTGCCGCGTGCCGCTCGGCCGGCTGCTCGGGACGCTGGTCTCGCTGATCCGTCATGGGCTCAACTCCCCGTGCTCGCTCGCTCAATCTCAGTCCGCTCTCAGTTTCCCATCATCGCGGGCCCATCCGGTGCTGTGAATCTCATCGACGGGACAACGCTGAAGAGTCACAGTGAAGGGGCAGGGCACGGTCCGCGCTCGACGCCCTGTTCGACGAGCCGAGGGGGAAGGGCCGAGTGGAGGCGGGAAGAGCCAGGTTGGTGCGCCAACTGGCCAGCTTCACGGTGGTCGGCACGCTGGGGACGGCGACCTACCTGCTGCTCTACCTGGGGTTGCGGCAGCTCTGCCCCGCGTTGCTCGCCAACGCGGCGGCGCAGGTGGTCTCCGGCGTCGCGAACACGGCCGCCAACCGGCGCTTCACCTTCGGGGTGACCGGTCGGCAGGGCGTGCTGCGCCACCAACTCGGCGGCGGGTTCGCGCTGCTGGTCGGGCTGGTGCTGAGCAGCGGCGTGCTGGCGGCGCTGGCCGCGGTCGACCCGCAGGCCACCCGGGGCGAGGAACTGGCGGCGCTGGTGGGCGCGAACGCGGTGGGGACGGTGGTGCGGTTCGTGGTGCTGCGCGGGGTGGTGGGCGGCTGAGCGGCCGGCCTCGGGCACTGCCGCGCCGGCCGGGCTTCAGGCGCCGCCGCGCCGACCTGGTGGGGCGATCAGCTCGCGCTCGACCGCCTTGTTCACCGCGTCGATCCGCGACACCGCGTCCAGCTTGCCGAAGATGTTGCGCAGATGGCGCTTGACGGTGCCCTCGGTGATGCCGAGCCGGCCCGCGATCTGACGGTTGCTCAGTGCCCGGGCGGCGCAGCCGAGCACCTCCACCTCGCGGCCGGACAGGCGGCCCCGGTTGGTCGGGGCCAGGGCCTCGGCTGCACCGGCCGGATCGGTCTCGGCGACCGCGGTGGCGAGCGCCGAGAGGATGATGTCCAGCAGCAGCATCCCGGCCCGGATCGAGTGCGTCAGGTGCAGGCCGGGGCGGACCCGCTCGCCGCTCTGGTTCACCACGTCGGCGATCTCGGTGCCGGTCACCGTCGCCCGGCCCTCGGCCAGGCTCACCGCGCAGTCCAGCAGGATCCGCCGGGCCTGCGCCACGCACTGCTGCCAGGCCTCGGGGTCGGCGGCCAGCGGGCTGTTGATGGCCCGCAGTTCCGCCAGGTAGCGGGCCAGCACCTCGGGCTCCTGGCCGAGCAGCCGCTGCGCCGCATCCTCCGCCCGGCCGTCTCCCGCGAGCAAGGGCAGCTCCGCCGGCCGGGGCGGCATCGACTCCGAGTCGTCGACGTTCATCTGGCCGCCCTTCCCCCGAGCCCGCGACTGCGTCCACGTCACCCTTGCGGTGCGGCGGAGTTGACCGGAACACCTGGCGCCAGACTATGGCGCGCGGACCCGCCGCAGACCAGTCCGCCCACCTGGCCGGCGGGGATCCGCGGTTCCGTCGCGCGGACTGTCGCAGGTCGCAGGCGGACTGTGGCAGATCGGGCCCGGCTACGCTCGGCGCATGGCTATTCCTCCCTTTCTCGCCGAACTGCGTGGCCTGGTGGGCACCCGGCCGCTGTGGCTCTCCGCCGCCTGCGTGGTGGTGCTGGACGACCAGGACCGGGTGCTGCTCGGCCGGCGCACGGACACCAGGGCCTGGGCACTGCCCGGCGGCATCATCGACCCCGGCGAGCAGCCGGCCGACGCGGCGGCGCGGGAGTGCCTGGAGGAGACCGGCGTCGAGGTGGTGCCCGAGCTGCTCACCTCGGTCACCGTCTCGCCGCCCGTCACCTACCCGAACGGCGACCAGACCCGCTACCTCGAACTCACCTTCCGCTGCCGGGTGGTGGGTGGCACGGCCCGGGTGAACGACGACGAGTCGCTGGAGGTGGCCTGGTTCGCCCAGGACGCGCTGCCCGAACTGGACGCGTCCAACCAGGAGCGGCTCACCCTGGCACTGACCTGCAAGGGGGAGACGGCCTTCGGTTTCTCCGGGTGAGGCCCGTGACCGAGAGTGTCGGCGACGCTCTCACCTGCAAGGCTTGACGGACCGTCATATGAGGCTAATAAAGTAACGCTTCATTATGAAGCAGGTACACAACGCAGCCAAGCCACCCGCGCGCGGCCTGGCACAGGACGCCGACGACTGCCTCTTCGATCCCCGAGTCCGCACCGTGCTGGCCGAGTTCACGCTCGGCACCGACACCCTGGCGCTGGAGGCGGCCTCGGCGATCCGGGCCGCCACGCACGCCGTGGAGCGGCTGCGCGCCCGGGGCGCCCAGGGGCGCGGCCTGAGCGCCGGGGCGCTGGACATCCTGATCCGGCTGGGCGCCACCACCGGCGAGGCGCTGAGCATCGGCGACCTCGCCCGGGCCGCCGACGTCAGCTCGCGCAACGTCACCGGCCTGGTCGACACGTTGGAGCGGGAGGGCCTGGCCGAGCGGATCCCCGACCCGCACGACCGTCGTTCGGTGCTCACCCGGATCACCCCGGCCGGCCGCGGCTGGCTCGACACCTTCCGGCTGCCGACCCAGCGGGCGATGGCGGGGGTGTTCCAGGGGTTCACCCCCGCCGACCTCACCGCGCTGCGGCACCTGTGCCTGCGGGTGGTGGAGAACCAGCAGCGGCTCGAGCACTACCTGGAGCAGACCGAGGACGTGCTGCGCTGAGCGAGCCGGGCGGCTCGCGCTGACGGAAGCTCAGCCGCTCCTGGCGCCCGGGTCAGCTGCTCCTGACGCGCCGCTCAGAGGACGGCGAGGCTCGCCGCCAGGTCGTCCAGGCCGAGCGAGCCCTGGGAGAGCGCCGCCATGTGCCAGGCCTTCAGGTCGAAGTCCGCGCCCTGCCACCGCCGGGCCTGCTCGCGGCCGCGCAGCCAGGCCCGCTCGCCGAGCTTGTAGCCGATCGCCTGGCCCGGCCAGCCGAGATAGCGCTCGATCTCGCCGTGGCGACGGGCGGCCGGGCTGCCGTGGTAGGCGGCCATGAACGCGGTGCCCAGCTCCGGGGTCCAGCGCTCGCCCGGGTGGAACGGCGAGTCGGCCGGGATCTCCAGCCGCAGGTGCATGCCGATGTCGATGATCACCCGGATGATCCGCAGCATCTGCTTGTCCAGGTAGCCGAGCCGGTGCGCCGGGTCGGTGAGGAAGCCCAGCTCGTCCATCAGCCGCTCGGCGTACAGCGCCCAGCCCTCGACGTTGGCGCTGATCTTGCCGAGGGTCACCTGGTAGCGGCTCAGCCGGTGCTGCAGCGTCACCGCCTGGGCCAGCTGCAGGTGGTGGCCTGGCACGCCCTCGTGGTACCAGGTGCTGACCAGCTGCCAGGTCGGGAAGACCGTGCGGCCCAGGGCCGGCAGGTAGGTGCGTCCCGGGCGGCTGAAGTCGAGGCTGGGGCCCGAGTAGTGCGGGGCCACCGAGCTGCCGGGCGGCGCGATGTGGGTCTCCACCCGGCGCAGCGGCCCCGCGATGTCGAAGTGGGTGCCGTCCAGGTCCTCGATCGCCCGTTCCATCAGCTCCTGCAGCCAGGCCCGGATGCCCTCCTCGCCCTCGATCACGTGGCCGTGCTCGTTCAGGTGGTTCATCGCCGCCAGCACGCCGGCACCCGGCAGCACCTGCTCGGCCGCCACCCGCATCTCGGCGAGCGTGCGGTGGAACTCGCTCCACGCCCACTCGTACGCCTCGGCCACGTCCAGGTCGGCGCCGGTGGCCCGGCGGGCGGAGCGCAGGTACGTCTCCCGCCCGACCGCGTCCGGCACCTCGACGGTCAGCGGGGCGTAGTCGGTGCGCAGCCAGTCGCGGAACTCCGCGATCGCGGCGGTGGCCGTGAGTGCGTCGCGGTCCAGCTCGGCGCGCCGGCGCTCGGGCCCGTCCGCGACGAAGCCGGTGAACCAGCTGGGCCCGCCGCTGTCCTCGCCGGTCCAGGCGGTCAGTTGGCGGATCGCCGCGTCGACCTGGCGCGGGGCGGAGAGCAGCCCGTGCCCGACTCCCGCGCGCAGCGTCTGCCGGTAGCCGTCCAGCGCACCCGGCAGCGCCCGCAGCCGGCCGGCCGCGTTCGCCCAGTCGGCGTCCGTCTCGGTGGGCGAGAGCGTGAAGATGTTCCGCAGCGTCTGGAACGGCGCGTTGATCGCGCGCACCGACCGCAGGTGGTCGCCCGCCTCGTGGCAGGCGAGCTCGGCCGTCAGGCGCTCGCGGAGCAGGCGCGCGCAGTCGGCCTCCACCGGGTCCTTTGCGCCGAGGACCGTCCGCTGGTCCGGTGCCGGCACCCCGTCCAGCACCGGCACCCCGTCCAGCGCCGCCAGCGCGCCGCGGGCCAGTTCGGCGCCCGCCTCGAACCACTCCGGCGACAGCCCCGGTTGCCGGTCCTCCCCCACTCGTTCGCCCAACCAGGCTGCGGTGGATGGGTCGTGGGCCACCATCCGGGCCACGTAGTCGTCGGCGATCCGGCGCGGGGTGAGGGTCTCGTCTGCCATGGGATCATCCTGGCGCAGCCGCCGGGGCTCTGTCAGGCCGATTCGGCCGGGTCAGCCGCCGGCCGAGCGGCGGAGCCGGCCCGGGGTGGTGTCCAGCCGCTCGCGCAGCAGGGTGGTGAGGGTGCTGGCGTTCTCGTAGCCGACCCGGCGGGCCACCGTGTCGGTCGGCAGGTCGGTGGTGCGCAGCAGGTGGGCCGCCTGTTCGAGGCGCACCCGCTGGGCGAAGCGCAGCGGGGAGACGCCGAGCACCCGGTCCAGGGCCCGCTGCAGGGTGCGTTCGCTGGTGCCGAGCGCGCGGGCCGCGTCCGCGATCCGCAACGGCTGGTCGAGGTGCTCGCGGACCCAGCGCTCGTATGCGGCGACGGTCGGGTCGGTCCGGGCCAGGTGCCCCGGTATCGCGTAACTGGCCTGGGTGGGACGGGAGTCGACCACCAGGTAGCGGGCGGCGAGGTCGGCCAGCAGTGGGCTGCGGTCGCGGACCAGGGCCAGCGCGAGGTCCAGGTGGGCCATCGCGGCGCCGGCGGTGGTGATGTCACCGGCCCGGGTGACCATCTGGCTCTCGTCCAGCTCGACCAGCGGATAGCGGCGCCGGAAGACCGGCGCGAGCCACCAACTGGTGGTCGCCGGCCGACCGTTGAGCACGCCGCTGTCCGCCAGCAGGAAGCTGCCGGTGCAGGCCGCGGCCAGCCGCACGCCGTCCGCGTGGGCGGCTGCGAGCAGTTCGCGGGCCGGCAGCCGCTCGGGCGCGTCGAGCCAGGCGACGAGCGGTTCGGGCTGCTTGTGGCCGACCCCGGGCACGATCAGCAGCTCGGGCGGGGCGGCCTCGGCGGGCGTGACCGCGGTGACCGCGTGTCCGGCGGCGGTGCGCACGGGTGTGGCGTCCGGACGGATCAGCGTCACCTCCCAGGCCGGCGGTGGCTGGGGCAACTCGCCGCGCAGCTCGTTGGCGGTCTGCAGGACGTCGAGTACCGAGGAAAGGCCCGAGTCGAAGACGCCATCGACCACCAGCACCGATATCTTCATGTCGGAAACGGTAAGGGATGTGTCGCATCCGCCACTGGGGGGCCTGGTGGCTGCGCTCATAGGTTGATCACACCAGCCAGTACCCGAAGGGAAACCCCATGACCACCACCCCGCGCGTCGGTCTGCTCGTCCGCCTGGAAGCCAAGCCCGAGCACGTCGAAGAACTCAACGAGTTCCTGACCGGCGCCCTTCCGCTGGCCCAGGCGGAGGCCGGCACCACCGTCTGGTTCGCGTTGCGCCTGGGCCCCACCACCTTCGGCATCTTCGACGCCTTCGGCAGCGACGAGGGCCGCCAGGCCCACGTGCAGGGCGAGATCGCCAAGGCCCTCTTCGCCGCCGCCCCGCGGCTGCTCGCCCAGGAGCCGGAGATCGTGCCGGTCGACGTGCTGGCGGTCAAGCTGCCGTAGTAGCCGTAGTCGCCGTCCCCCTCGGCCGGGTCCGCCAGGTGAGCAGCACCTCGGCGGGCCCGGCCGGACGGCGTGGTTCACCGCCCGGTCCGCGCCTGGAGGTGTTAGGTCGTTCGGCGGTGTTTTCCTCCCGTTCCGGTGAACGTCCGTGCCCCTCGGCCCCCGTGGTGTTGAGCGGCGGAGCAGGCGCGGGGATAGCCCTGGTGAGCGCCGGCAGGCCAGTCTTGGCGCGGCCCGTTCCAGGGAGGAGCAGCCGGGTGGATCTGCCCTACGTCCGCCACTCCGGTCGCCGGGCGGTGCTGGCCGGGCTGGGGGCGGCGATCACCGCGGCCGTCACTGAGGCCGTCGCCGGGCACCCCGCTGCCGCCGCGATCCGCCTCGGCGGAGTGCTCGGGCAGGAGGCTGCCGCCGGCGGCGCCGGCAAGCGCCAGTTGCGGGGGCTGTGGATCGCGTCCCTGGCCAACATCGACTGGCCGCGGCACCGGGGCCTGAGCGCGGAGCAACTGCGGGCCGACTTCGTCGAACTGCTCGACCAGGCCCGGATGATCGGGTTCAACGCGGTGTTCGTGGAGGTCCGGCCGACGGCCGACGCCTTCTGGCCCTCGCCGCTCGAACCGTGGTCCCAGTGGCTGACGGGAACTCAGGGACAGGACCCGGGCTGGGATCCGCTGGCCTTCATGGTCGACGCCGCCCACGAGCGCGGCTTGGCGTTCCACGCCTGGTTCAACCCGTTCCGGGTGGCGATCCAACCGGACCGCGCCAAGCTGCTGCCCAGCCACCCGGCCCGCCGCAGCCCCGAGTGGGCGGTCGTCTACAACGGCGAGATCTACTACGACCCCGGGATCCCCGCCGTCCGCGAGTTCGTCCAGCGCGCGATCATGGACGCCGTCAGTCGCTACGACATCGACGGTGTCCACTTCGACGACTACTTCTACCCGTATCCGGCGGGCCGGCTTGCCTTCCCCGACGCGGCGGCGTTCGCCGCCCACGGTCAGGGCTTCACCGACCGCGCCGCCTGGCGGCGGAACAACATCGACCTGATGGTCCGCCAGACGCGCGACCTCGTCCGTGCGGCCCGCCCCGAAGCGGTCTACGGCGTCAGCCCGTTCGGCGTCTGGCGCAACGCCCGCGACGACCCGGCGGGCTCGGACACCACCGCCCTCGTGCAGAGCTACGACAGCCAGTACTCCGACACCCTCGGCTGGGCCCGCAAGGGCTGGGTGGACTACCTCGCCCCCCAGCTCTACTGGTTCATCGGCTACGACCTCGCCGACTACGCGGTCCTCGCGCCCTGGTGGGCCGAGCAGATGGCCGGCACCGACACCCAGCTGTGGATCGGCCAGTCCGCCTCCCGCCCCGGCGCGCCCGAACGCCCCGGCCCCTGGCAGGACCCCGCCGAACTCTCCCGCCACCTCGCCGTCAACGCCACCCTGCCCGCCATCGGCGGCGACATCTTCTTCAGCGCCCGCAGCGTCCAGGTCGACCGCATCGGCGCGATCAGGAGACTCGCCGCCGACCACTGGCAGCGCCCGGTGCTGGGCCCCCTGCTGCCCCGCCTCGCACACGCCGCCCCACCCGGCCCACCCATCCTGTCCCCCACCGCCGACCTGCACGCCCTGCGGATCACGCCGTGCCCCCGGGCCGAGCGGAACACCCGGCCGTTCCAGTACGCCGTCTACCGCTATGACAGCGACCCCGGACCCACCCCACCGGCCGATCCCACCCGGCTGACCGCCCTGCTGCCGGCCCTCACCGTCGACCAGTACCGCCCGCCGGCCGGCGCACCACGTGCCTGGTACGCCGCCACCAGCGTCGACCGGGCCGGCCGCGAAGGTCCCACCAGCACACCGCTGTGGCTACCCGGATGAGGAGCTTCCGTGGCCTGACGCTACGTCAACTCAGCTTTGCAGAGCGACTGGTGGGCTGGTCGGGCCCAGCCGGCCGGCGCGATCGACAGCGGCGACCGTGTACCAGGCGGGACCGGCACCGGGGAGGGCGAGGGAGTCGGTCCCACCCGGGACGACGGCGATCAGGACGGCCGTGCCGGTGGCGGTGTCGGAGCGGTGGACGGCGTACTGGAACGGCGACTCGCCGGCTGCGTGCTGGAACATCAACCGTGCCCGGCCCTGATCGTCGGACACCAGGCCGACGGTCGGTCGGCTCGGCACCGGTCCGGTGGCGAGGCGGGGCAGCAGGGGGCCCAGCACCGGCCGTTGCCAGTGCTCCGCCGCCAGCTTCCTGATCGCGCCGAGCCGGTCCGCCCGGACATCGGTGGCGCTGAACAGGATGGTGCCGCCGATCTGCGGCAGCGCGTCGTCGAGCGCGAGGTGCCGGGAGAGCTCGGCCGGGTCCTGCCAGGGCGCCGGCTGCTCGGGCGCGCCCACGTGGTAGACGGCCTGGCCGATCCAGAGTTGGGTGTCGGTCCCGGCGGTCTGCTCGGCCCACCACGTGGCCAACACCCGGTAGTCGGCCGGGGCGTAGCCGATGTACCAGTACAACTGCGGGGCGACGTAGTCGAGCCAGCCGTTGCGGATCCAACTTCGGGTGTCCGCGTAGAGGGCGTCGTAGGACTCCGCCCGGGCCGAGGTGTCCGAGCCCGCCGGGTCGCTGCGGACGTTGCGCCAGACGCCGAACGGGCTGACGCCGAAAGCCGCTTCGGGGCGTGCCGCCCGCACCAGGTCACGCATCTCGCGGACCAGCAGGTCCACGTTGTGCCGCCGCCAGGCGGCCCGGTCCGTGAACTCCGCCCCGTAGCTGGCGAACGCGTCGTCGTCCGGGAAGTCCTGTCCCGCCACGGGATACGGGTAGAAGTAGTCGTCGAAGTGGACGCCGTCGATCTCGTAGCGCGTGACGGCGTCCATCATGGCCCGCTCCACGAAACGGCGGGCCGCCGGAACACCGGGGTTGTAGTAGAGCCCGCCGCCGTAGCGCACGGTCCAGTCCGGGTGGCGCCGGGCGGGGTGGCTGGGCAGCAGCTTGGCACGGTCGGGTTGGATCGCCACCCGGTACGGGTTGAACCAGGCGTGGAACGCCAAGCCGCGCTCGTGGGCGGCGTCGACCATGAAGGCCAGCGGATCCCAGCCCGGGTCCTGTCCCTGAGTTCCCGTCAGCCACTGGGACCACGGTTCGAACGGCGAGGGCCAGAAGGCGTCGGCCGTCGGCCGGATCTGCACGAAGACCGCGTTCAGCCCGATCGCCCGGCAGTGGTCCAACTGGCCGACGAAGTCCGCGCGCAGCCGGTCGGCGGACAGCCCCGGCGCCGCCGGCCAGTCGATGTTCGCCACCGACGCGATCCACACCCCGCGCAGCTCACGATCCGGCGGCGCGGCCCGGGCGTCCCTGCTACGCGCCCAGGCTGACGACCGACCGGCACTGGTCACCGAGGCCGCACCGAGCAGGAGGGCGCGGAGCGCTCGGCGCCTGCCGATGTTCGGCGCTGGTCGGGGGCCGGGTGTTCTGCGGCTAGGGAGCATGCCGCTCAGGATGCTGGGCGCAGGACGGGTTGCGGTGCGACACACCGTGACCGGCAGCAAACCCGGTCAGGGACAGAGCAGCTCGATGGTCGGAAAGTAGGTGCGGTAGCGCGCGGCATCGCGGGTGAGCAGCCGATAGCCCCGGACAGCAGCATGCGCACCGATGTAGAAGTCGGGCAGCGGCGCGGTCTTCTGACCGCCCCGCTTCCGGTACTGCAGAAATGCCTTCCCAGCCAGGAACCCCGCCTCGTAAGGCAGCGGTTCGCGGGTGAACTCCGCAGCAGGCAGCACCGCGTCCAGGTCCTCGATCGCCGCGTAGGCCACCGAAACCTCCGCGTACACGATCGGATTGATCACGACCTGCCCCGCGTCCTGAGCCTTGGCCAGCTCAGCCTCGGACCAGTCGGCCCAGGAGGGATCGTCCGTCATCAGATCCAGCAGCACACACGAATCAACCAGCGTCACCGGTCGGTCCCGGCCCCGCTCCACCAACGTCAGCCGGCTACTCGCCACGTAGCAGTCCCATGATCTCGTCGGTGGACATACCGGTGGCGGCGCTGCCCCTCATCCGCCGTGCCAGCCGCTGCCCATGGGTGGCGTCCCCGACCCGGCGCACTATCCGCAGGACGCCGCCCTCCTCGATCACGTCCACCTCATCGCCGGGGCGCAGACCGCACTTCTCGCGGAGGTCCGCAGGGATGGTGACCTGCCCCTTGCTGTTGAGTCGCATCGCAGCCTCCGGTATCCCGTAATACCTCTACTACGTAATACTACGCCCGTTATGGCTGCCGACTTCTTGGCCCACGTGATCCACGGAGCCCAAGGGGTCGAGGCACCCAACGGCTTTTTGACCGTCGTGTTCGCCGCTCATCGGTGGTCGGGTGACCTCACGAACGGGGAATCCGAGAAGCACTCGGAGGTTGCGTGGGTGAGGACCGACGCCCATCCCAGATCAAGGCCGTGTCCACCACGGACACGGCCTTGGTCAGCTACCTCAACAACGGGCCCAGTGTCTCCCTGGACTCGTGGCCGGGCGGGGCTCCGACAGTGGCACGGTGACCCCGCAAAGCCCGTGGCTCGGGAGCATGACACTCCCGAGCCACGGGCGGCAGCCTGCGGTCAGACTCCTGATGGGCTAGTGCCGTCGACCGGCTGCGCCTCCTCGGCTCCTCCTCATGAGGAAGATGGCCAAGCCTCCCAGCGTCAGCATGACCAGCGAGCCGACTGCAAGGCCGATCGATTCACCTGCGCCTGTCGCAGCGAGTTCTTGCTTCGACTTGCTCGGATGCTGCCCGTGGTCACCCTGGTCGTGACCACCCGGGCCCGTCGCGTGGTCACCCTGGTCGTAACCGCCTTGGCCCTTCCCGTGATCACCCTGTCCAGGGCCTCCCTGGCCATGTCCGCCGTGCTCCCCCGGAATCTGGGGAGGGCCGGCGGGTCCAGGGGGTCCGGCAGGCCCAGCCGGTCCGGCCGGGCCGGGAGCTCCGGGAGCACCGCTGGCCCCGGGAGCCCCGGGAGCGCCGGGAGCCCCGGGAGCGCCGGGAGCCCCGGGTGCGCCGTTGGCGCCTGGCAGCCCGTTGGGGCCGGGAGCACCGGGAGCACCAGGTGCTCCGTTGGCACCGGGCAGGCCGTTGGCGCCGGGGGAGCCATTGGCTCCGGGCAGGCCGTTCGGGCCGGGTGCGCCGTTGGCTCCGGGCGAGCCGTTGGCTCCGGGCAGGCCGTTCGGGCCGGGTGCACCGTTGGCGCCGGGAGCACCGGGGGAGCCGTTGGCTCCGGGCAGGCCGTTCGGGCCGGGTGCGCCGCTGGGGCCGGGAGCACCAGGTGAGCCGTTGGCGCCGGGCAGGCCGTTGGCCCCTGGAGCGCCGTTGGCGCCGGGTGACCCGTTGGTTCCGGGTGCGCCGTTGGGGCCGGGAGCACCGGGTGCGCCGTTGGCGCCAGGCAGGCCGTTGGCCCCTGGAGCGCCGTTGGGCCCGGCAGCGCCCGGAGCGCCCGGAGCACCGGGAGCACCGTTGGCGCCAGGTGCACCGGGGGAGCCGTTGGTGCCAGGCGCACCGTTGGGGCCGGGGGAGCCGGGCGCACCCGGCGCGCCGTTCGGACCGGCCGCACCGGGAGCACCGGGTGAGCCGGCGACGCCGGGTGCGCCGTTGGGCCCGGGAGCACCCGGAGCACCGGGCGAACCGTTGGCGCCGGGCGCGCCGGGTGCACCCGTCGGGCCGGGCGAGCCCGTCGGGCCGGCGGGTCCACTGGGTCCGGCCGGGCCGCTCGGGCCGGGCGGCCCGGGCGGACCGACGGTGCAGGCCGCCCTGGTAATGGTGTTGGTGTCCAGCGTGACCGCGCCATTGCGCGCCAGGGCCCGGCCCTCGATCACGGTGCCGGTCTGTGCCGCGATGGAGGTCAGGGCCAGGATGTTGCCCTTGAAGAAGGAATTGGTCCCGATGGTGGCGGAACTCCCCACCTGCCAGAACACGTTGCAGGCCTGTGCCCCGTTGATGAGGCTGACGTTGCTCGCCGAGCCGGTGATCAGGGTCGAGGCGATCTGGAAGATGAAGACCGCGCTGGGATCGCCCTGGGCGTCCAGTGTCACGGTCCCGGTCAGTCCCAGTGGCCCGGTGGACTTGTAGACGCCGGATGTCAGTGTCTGTCCGACCAGGTCACCCGCGACGCTGGCCGTGGGCGCTCGGCCGGCCGCGTCGTCGTACGCGATGACCAGGTCCGACTGCGCCTGCAGGGCGGGCGCGTCACCGACGTGCTGCGCGCCGTTGACGATGCCCGGCGGAAAGCCCGTCACGGAGGAACCCGGGCTGAGCCCCAGGTCGCCGTTGATCACACTGGGCCCCGTGTTGGTGACCGTTGAACCGCCCAGAACCGCGTAACTGGTGTCGGTTCCCAGCGTCACGGGTGCCTCCGCGGCGTGCGCGAGGCCGGGATGCAGAACTCCCGTTGCCAGCAACGCCAATCCGGGGAGCAGGACGAGAGCTTCCCTGATCCGAGTGCGTCCGCGCCGTCGGCCGGGGGGAGCGGACACGATGACATCCACTGCCATAAGAGCAAGACCTTTCTTGCCGCCGTTGAACTCGGACTCCCCGCTGCGGAGGCTCCGAGCTGACGTGGTGAGTTCTGGTCAAGCCGCAGGATTCCGGTCGGCATGTCGATCCTGCTCACAGATCTCACCGGATGGGAGATCGCTGAGCTGTTGCCTGCCGTGGCAGTGACGTGCCATCACTCACTCGTCTGCACACTAATGGCCTCGTAGGTCTGATGGTCCGTTAAAAATCCAAACGGGTGATGTGCTCGCTGAATTTCCCCTGTTGAGTAATCAAGTTCCTTGTAACCAACGTCAGTTCAGGAAACAATCGCGAGGTCGAGGGGAGTATCAGGGCGGGTCAGAGGTCGAGGATCTCGCGGATCAGGCCGAGTTTGTCCTCCGGGCAGAGATCCTGGGGCCGACCGTTGAGCAGCCCGTCCAGGACCGCGGGGACATCGCAGCCGTCAGGCTCCTGGATGGCGCAGATGATCTGACACCGAAGGCCGCCGTCCCGCGCGAACACCCACAGCTCCTGGTCCTTGTGCGGCCTGTCGTTCTTCGCCGACAGGCGCCAGGCCGGGAACCAGCCGAGCCCCTCCAGGGTCAGGCTCTCGGCCGTCTCCTCCAGAACGCACCTGCCGAGCCGTCCGTAACCGAGCTCCTCGCGCAGCTCTCCGAGTGTGGTCCTGATCAGGCCGCTCGCGGCATGGCAGCGTTCGGCCACGGTGGCGGGGCCGCTGTCTCCGCCCAGGTGCGGCATTTCGCCGAGCGGGTTCCTTAGAGCGCTCATATTCCGGGAAACGAAGAGGCCGCAGAAACGATGCGCCTGTTCCCCGTCTGGGCGCATCCGACCGGATCGGGGCAATCGCCACCGCCCACCGGCCCGGCATATGACACGGCGCTGTACTGGGAGCTCCCCTCCGACCTCCCAGTACAGCGCCTGCTGTGGCTCCCGGATCAGTCCGCCAGCGGGAGGTACACCCGGTTGCCCTGGGCCGCGAACTCGGCCGACTTCTCGGCCATGCCGGCCAGCGCCTCGGCGTCGAACTCGGTGTTCACGGCGGTCGAACCTTCGCCGTGCTCGGCTCGGATCTTCTGGCTGATCTTCATGCTGCAGAACTTCGGCCCGCACATCGAGCAGAAGTGCGCCGTCTTCGCGGGCTCGGCCGGCAGCGTCTCGTCGTGGAAGGCACGGGCCGTCTCGGGGTCCAGGGCCAGGTTGAACTGGTCCTCCCAGCGGAACTCGAAGCGGGCGTCCGAAAGGGCGTCGTCCCACTGCTGGGCGCCGGGGTGGCCCTTGGCGAGGTCGGCGGCGTGGGCGGCGATCTTGTAGGTGATCACGCCGGTCTTCACGTCGTCGCGGTTGGGCAGGCCCAGGTGCTCCTTGGGCGTGACGTAGCAGAGCATCGCGGTGCCCCACCAGGCGATCATCGCGGCGCCGATGCCCGAGGTGATGTGGTCGTAGCCGGGCGCCACGTCGGTGGTGAGCGGGCCGAGCGTGTAGAACGGGGCCTCGTCGCAGATCTCCTGCTGGAGGTCCATGTTCTCCTTGATCTTGTGCATCGGGACGTGGCCCGGGCCCTCGATCATCACCTGCACGTCGCGCTCGCGCGCGATCCGGCCGAGCTCGCCCAGGGTCCGCAGTTCGGCGAACTGCGCCTCGTCGTTGGCGTCCGCGATCGAGCCGGGGCGCAGGCCGTCACCGAGCGAGAAGGTGACGTCGTAGGCGCGCAGGATGTCGCAGAGTTCCTCGAAGTTGGTGTAGAGGAAGTTCTCCTGATGGTGCGCCAGGCACCAGGCGGCCATGATCGAGCCGCCGCGCGAGACGATGCCGGTCTTGCGACGGGCCGTCAGCGGGACGTACCGCAGCAGCACGCCGGCGTGCACCGTCATGTAGTCGACGCCCTGCTCGCACTGCTCGATGATGGTGTCGCGGTAGACCTCCCAGCTCAGCTCCTCGGCCTTGCCGTCGACCTTCTCCAGTGCCTGGTAGAGCGGCACGGTGCCGATCGGCACGGGGGAGTTGCGCAGGATCCACTCGCGGGTGGTGTGGATGTTGCGGCCGGTGGAGAGGTCCATCACGGTGTCGGCGCCCCAGCGGGTGGCCCAGGTCATCTTCTCCACCTCCTCCTCGATGGAGGAAGTGACCGCGCTGTTGCCGATGTTGGCGTTGATCTTCACCAGGAAGTTGGTGCCGATGATGGCCGGCTCGACCTCGGGGTGGTTCACGTTCAGCGGGATGACGGCCCGGCCACGCGCCACCTCGGCGCGCACGAACTCGGCCTCCAGCCCCTCGCGCAGCGCGATGAACTCCATCTCGGGGGTGATGATCCCCCGCTTGGCGTAGGCGAGTTGGGTGACGGCCACGCCGTCGCGGGCGCGCAGCGGTCGGCGCGGGCGCCCGGGGAAGACGGCGTCCAGGTTGCGCAGGTTCCCGCCGCGCGGCGCGGTGTGCTTGATCCCGTCGTCCTCGGGGCGGGCCTCGCGGCCGTCGTACTCCTCGACGTCGCCGCGCTGGCGGATCCACGGGTCGCGCAGCGGGGGCAGGCCGCGGCGCACGTCGGCCTCGTAGGCGGCGTCGGTGTACGGCCCCGAGGTGTCGTACAGCGGGACGGTGCGGCCGTTGGTGAGCTGGACCTCGCGGTAGGGGACCCGCAGGTCGGGGCGGCTGCCCTCGCGGTAGGCCTTGTGCCAGGCCGGTGTCGGGTAGCCGGTGGACGCGCTGGTCACCGTGGTGCCGGCGGTTTCCGCATCCGGACGTGCGTCATCAAAAACGGTCATCAGACCTTCTACTCCCTACGCCGGCATTACCCGGTCCAGGTTCCTGCGGTCGACGCAGCGGTCGGTCCATGGCCAGGTGACGGCCACGGGCCCTTCAGCGCCCTCTCAGCCCGGTGCTCCGAGCTCCCGTTGGCAGGCGGACTTGCCTGCCCAAAGATGTGCCAACGGTAGCCGGAGCCTCGGGCGGTGGTCCAGTAGGGGGTCGTACAACGCGGAGCGGCCCGGCAGGGGCGCCGATCGGACGGTGCGCCAGACTGGGAGATCGGCAGGACCACGGGAACGCAACGGGGGGAGCGGTCGGATGATCGGCTACACGGGACGGGTGACCGGCAAGGTGGGAACGGGGCTGGTCGGTGAGGTGATGCTGCTGGTGCCGGAGCGTCAGGGCAGCGAAGCCTTCCTCGCCTACCTCGCGCTGCCGGGTGAGCCGTTGCCGGTCGGCACCCAGGTCGTGGTGGTCGAGTACCAGCCACCGCGCACGGTCTACGTGGCCCCCGCCCTGTCCTGAACCGCGGCGACCACGGGAGGTCGGGCGCCACACTGCGTCGCTTTCCGGCCGCCGCCGGCCACGCCGGGTGACGACCTGTGACAGGTGTGTCGGACACGCCGCGTCAGACTTCCCATGTGATCGAAACAGGCGCACAATCTCGACTCGCCACCGCGTTCCGCGCAATCCTGCACAACCGAGCGCAGCCACGGAGCGGTGTGCTCTGAAGGGGGATACGGCCGATGTTGATCGGCACCATCGCGGGGATCGTCGCCGCGGCCATCGTGGTCCTGATCGTGCTCTTCAAGCTGTGCTGGCGGGTCGCCGAGCCGAATGAGGCACTGATCATCTCCGGTTCCAGGCACCGCACCGAGGGGCTCGCCGACGGGCTCGGATTCCGGGTGGTGACCGGGCGGGGGACGCTCGTCACGCCCGGCATCCAGGTGGTCCGCAAGCTCTCGCTCGACCTCAACGAGGCCGACCTGGACGTCGAGTGCGTGACCAGCCAGGGGATTCCGGTCCAGGTCAAGGGTGTGGTGATCTTCAAGGTCGGCGACGACACGGTGTCGATCGCCAACGCCGCACGACGCTTCCTGGACCAGCAGAAGATGATGGGCCAGCGGGTCCACAACGTCTTCGCCGGACACCTGCGCTCCATCGTCGGCGGGCTGACCGTCGAGGAGATGATCCGGGACCGCGAGCGGCTGACCGGTGAGACCCGGGCCGCCTCGGGCACCGAGATGGAGAAGCTCGGTCTGATCATCGACTCGTTGCAGATCCAGGAGATCCTGGACCCCACCGGCTACATCAAGAACCTGGCCGCCCCGCACGCCGCCGCCGTCCAGCGCGATGCCCGCATCGCCGCCGCGGCGGCCGACCGCGAGGCCACCGAGGCGGAGCAGGAGGCTTTCGCCCGCAAGGCCGAGGCGACCCGCAACTCGGGGATCCAGCAGGCTGGTTACCAGGCGGAGATGGATACCGCGGCGGCCCGGGCGCTGCAGGCCGGGCCGCTGGCCCAGGCCGCCTCCCGGCAGGAGGTCGTGGTCCAGGAGACCAAGGTCGCCGAGTTGGAGGGTCACCGCAAGGAGCAGCAGTTGCAGGCCGAGGTGCGCAAGCCGGCCGACGCCCGCGCCTACGAGACCCGCACCAAGGCCGAGGCCGACCGCGACGCGCGGATCTCGGCGGCCGAGGCGCAGGCCCGGGAGACCGAGCTGAAGGCCGCGGCCGAGGCGAACCGGGTGAAGATCGCCGCGCAGGCCGAGGCCGAGGCGACCAAGGCCCGGGGGCTCGCCTCCGCCGAGGCCACCAAGGCAACCGGTCAGGCCGAGGCGGCGGCGGCCGAGGCCAAGGGTCTGGCGACGGCCGAGGCGGCCCGCGCGCTGGGTCTGGCCGAGGCCGAGGCGATCAAGGCCCGGGCGGCCGCGCTGGCCGAGAACCAGGAGGCCGTGGTCGCTCAGCAGTTGGCGGAGAACTGGCCGGAAATCGTCCGGGCGGGCGCCGAGGCCTTCGGCAACGTCGAGCACATGGTGCTGCTCAACGGCGCCGAGGGAATGGGCGAGATGTTCGCCAAGGCGCTCACCATGGGCGGCACCGGCCTCGGGCTGGCGCGCCAGCTGCTCGGCTCGATGAACCCGGCCACCGAGGCGGGGCAGGAGGCCGACCGGCCGGCCAGGCCGGCCGCCGGCACCACCACGCACCCGATCCCGGTCCAGGCCGACCCGGGCGCGTAACCAGGAACCGAGCAGTGGCCCGCTCCGCCCCCGGCGGAGCGGGCCACTGCCGGGTCCGAGCCGGACGGCTCAGACCCGGTACGCCTCGGCCAGCGCCGCGAAGACCCGCTTCGGCCGCCAGCCCAGCCCCGGCCGGGCCTGCGGCGCCTCGGGCGGCAGCAGCGCGACCACGCCGTAGGACCCGAGGTCCAGGTCGTGGCGGGGCTCCTCGCGGTGCGGCGCCCGGTAGTGGGCGAAGGTGAACCAGAAGGCGCTGTCCACGCCCTCCTCCTCGAAGACCGCCAGCAGCTCCCGGAGGTAGCGCACCTGCTCCTCCTCGTCCCGGACCAACTCCTCGGTGACGTAGGGCTGCTCGGCGTCGTCCTCGGTGATCGCCCAGCCCATGGCGCCCCGGTCGCCGGCGCCCTGGTAGGCGCAGCAGCCGAACTCGGTGACCACCACCGGCTTTCCGTGCCGGAACTCGTGCCGCAGCTGCTCCCGGTACCGTCCGGCGTTGTCCGCGTCCCGGTAGGCGTCCACGCCGACCAGGTCGAAGGGGGTCCAGTCGATCCGCTCCCAGACGCCCGAGGCGTAGCTCAGCCGTCCGTGGAAGTGCTCGCGGGCCACCCCGGCGGCCCGGGCCAGGAAGGCGTTGAGCTCGGACCCCACGTTCCCGAGGCTCGCGCGCACCGCCGGATCGGTGCTGCCGAGCGCGGCCAGCCGGGCGCCGAACTCGCCGCCGGGCAGGAACCCGGCGGCGAACAGCGAGAGTTCGCAGCCCAGCACCAGCACCACCTCGGCGCCCAGCGACCGGATGTGCTCGGCCCGGCGGGCGCTGTCCGCGAAGTACGGCAGCAGCTCCTCGGCCGCCAGGTCGCAGGGGAACGGCGCGAACCACACCTCCAGGCCGTACCCGGCGGCGAACTCGGCCGCCAGTTCCATCCGTTCGGGATGGGCGCCGCTGATCCGCACTGCGGTGCAGTGCAACTCCTCGGCGATCACCCGCAGTTCCTCGCGCACCACGGCCGGGTCGAACTCCTCCCGGGAGAGCCCGCCGCCCGGAGCGAAGCCGGTGTCGTAGTTGATGCCCTTGCCGCGCATGCTCTCTCTCCTCGCTCCGGTGTGGTGGTTGGTCAGGCCTGCTCGGTGATGAGCTTCTTCATCCGCTCGGTGCACGGGCCGGAGACCACCGAGGCCAGCCCGATCGCGCCGATCAGGAAGACGGTGGGCAGCCAGACCATGGTGGTCAGCGGCAGGGTGTAGGCGCCGACCACCCGGGCCACGCACTCCAGCATCAGCGCGCCGCCCCAGATCACCGAGTGCCGCAGCGCGTAGCGCCGGAACTCCGCCGACTCGACCCACAGCCGGTCCCAGGCGGCTTCCCGGGCGGGCTTCCCACCGGTCAGGAAGGGGCGCAGGCCCACCGCCATCAGCGGCTTGCCACGCAGCGCGGAGAAGAGGATCCCGACGCCGATCGCGCTGCTCACCAGGCCGTCCTTGGCGATCATCAGCCGCGGGTCGCCGGTGAGGAAGGTGGTGACGATGCCGGCCACGTTGACCAGCAGCATCAGGCCGGCCAGCCCTCCCCCGGCCTTCGGCCGGGAGGTGCCCCCAGCCGCCCGTCCCTGGACCAGCCCGTAGACGGTGCGCACGGCCGGCACGACGCTGCTGACGATCAGCGCGGAGACCAGGCTCAGACCGAAGACCGAGTGCGCCAGGTAGTAGGTCGCCAGCGGCACCGCGACGTCCACCACCAGCGGCAGCAGTGCGCTCGCCAGTGGGCTGCGCTGCTTGCCGACCGGTGCCGCCTCGGTGATGGTGGTCTCGCTCATGGCCCGTTCCTCCCGTTGTCCTGCCTGGTGACAAGGGAGATTCTGCCGATCCGAGCTGATCCGCCGTCAGTGCCTTGTGTCGCCGGTGCCGCATGACAGCTGTCACGGCGGCGGCCGTCGGTTGTCACGAAACGCCGCGGCGCCCGCTCCCTGCCGAGCAGGGACGGGCGCCGGAGCGGAGGCGGCGTTGCGGGTCAGCCCTTGGCCGCCCGCTTGACCAGGATCACCACTCCGGCTGCGATGCCGACCACCACCAGGGCCTTGACCGCGAACCAGACCAGCGAGCTGATCACGCTGAAGACGATTCCGAGCACGTTGAACGCGATGATCAGCACCAGGATCGGGACGACGATGTTGCGAACCCAGGAGGGCAGCGACTTCCAGATCTCAGCCATGTCCGTACCTCTTCTTCCCCTTCGGGTCGGCCCTTGGTGCCGCGTCCCGTCCGCTTTCGGTACTTCGATCGTACGAGGGCCCCGAAGCGGAAACGAGGGTTCAAGCCCCTGAGAGAACCCGGATACGGCCCTGAGGGAGGGACCTCAGGGTCGCCCTTATCGGCCTCCTACAACCACGCTGCCGGGCTCACACGGGCCACTGCTCGCCGCGCCAGGCAGCGTCCCAGAACATCCACTCGTACCGGGTGGTGGTGCGCACGTGCTCGTGGATCCGGCGCCGCTCGGTGGGCGAGACCTGCTCGCCGAGCCGGTCGGTCAGCTCCAGCACCCGGCGCACCACCGACTGGAAGGCCTCGTCGCCGTAGACCGCGATCCACCGGGCGTAGAGCGGGTCCGGGGAGGAGGCGGCCAGCAACTGCTCGCCGACCCGGGCGTAGACCCAGTAGCAGGGCAGCACGGCGGCCACCGCCTCGGCGAAGGAACCGCCGTGCACGGTGGCCAGCAGGTAGCTGGTGTAGGCCCGGGTGGTGGGCAGCACCGGTTCGGCGGCAGCCGCTTCGGCGCTCTGTCCGAAGGCCTCCAGGAACTCCGCGTGCATCCCCTGCTCGGCGGCGAGCGCGCCGATCGCGTCGTCCGCGAAGGCCCGCACCTCGGCCTCGCCCGTCGCCTTGGCCGCGCAGCCGGCCAGCGCCCGGGCGTAGTCGCGCAGGTAGTGCGAGTCCTGGACGACGAAGTGGCGGAACGCGGCGCGGGGCAGCGTGCCGTCGGTCAGGCCGGCCAGGAACGGGTGGGAGAGGATCTGGGCGTAGACGGGCGCGACGGTCTCGGCCCACAGCTCCTCGGTCAGGGTCTGGGTCATGCCCACGACCCTATGTCCGGCCCACGACTGCCAGGGTTCACGTCTCGGGCGGTGAGAAGACCACCAACACCCGCAGCTCCTCGGTGATGTGGTGGAAGCGGTGCGGCACCCCGGCCGGCACGAAGACCACGGTGCCGCGCGCCACCGTGCAGGTCTCCTCGCCCACGGTCAGGTAGGCCCGGCCGCTGACCACCTGGTACAGCTCGTCCTGCTGGTGGGCGGACTGGGTGTCGAGCTCGCCGGGTGCCAGCGCGTACAGGCCGGCCGACATGGTGCGCTCCTTCAGGAAGCGCAGATAGGCGCCCTGCTCCTCGGCCCGGTGCCGGTCCAACTCGTCGAGCCGGAAGACCTTCATCAGCTGCTCCTCCTCGGGTGCTTTTCAGCGGCCGCCCTGGCCTGCGACCATGCGGGGCATGAAGCACTTCGTGGTCAAGACCCTCATCAACGCGGCCGCCATCTGGGTGGCCGCCTGGATCGTCAACGGGATCACCCTGTCCGGTGGTGACTGGCAGCAGAAGACGCTGACCGTGATCGCCGTCGCCCTGATCTTCGGCGTGGTGAACTGGCTGATCAAGCCGCTGGTGAAGTTCTTCTCGTTCCCGCTCTTCATCCTGTCGCTGGGCCTGATCACCTTCGTGATCAACGCGCTGATGCTCTGGCTCACCTCGTTCGCCTCCGACCGGCTGAAGCTCGATTTCCACGTCCAGGGCTTCCTGCCGGCGCTGCTCGGTTCGCTGATCATCAGCCTGGTCGCCTGGGGCCTGCACCTGGCGGTCGGTGACGAGGACTGAGCGCGGGGTGACCGCACCCGGCCGGCCGTCCGCGCGCGGTCAGTTCGTCCGTCCGTGCGAGTTTCGTCCCCGCCGGGCCGAGGGATGCTGAGGCACAACAGGCATCCGGAGGTGACCTGAGTGGCCGAGGTGACTCCCCACCCCCGTCCCGTGGTCAAGCGCACCGCGCGGGCGATCCTGCTCGACCTGTCGGCCGACGACCCCTGGCACGGTCCGGCCGAACTGATCGTGATCAAGCGCACCAGGCCCGGCTGCCACCCGTACTGGATCACGCCGGGCGGCGGGGTCGAGCCGGCCGACCGCAGCGTGACCGACGCCCTGCACCGCGAGGTGGACGAGGAGTTGGGCGGCAAGGTGGTCGACGTGGTCCCGGCCTTCGTGGACACCGTCGCGCACGCGCACCACGAGGACGGCTCCCCGGCCCACCCGCACGGGGTCAAGGTGCAGCACTTCTTCGTCTGCCGGCTGGCCGCGCTGGACCCGGCGCTGCGGCACGGCCCCGAGGTGGACGAGCCGCGCGGCGAGTACGAGATCGTCCGGCTGCCCTTCACCCGCGAGGGCGTCACCTCGGTCAACCTGGTGCCGCCCTCGCTCCGGGCCTACCTGGCTGCCAACATCGAGGGCGTGCGGGCGATGCTCGCCGCCGACCTGGGCTGAGCTGCTCGGGCTGCTCGGCCTGCTCGGCTTACTCTGCGCCCAGGTCGTGGTGCACCCACTCGGGCCGCACGCCCGAGCGGGTCAGCGCGGCGGCCGCCCGGCGGACCATCGCGGGCGGGCCGCTGAGGAACGCGCGGTGGCCGTCCCACGGACCGCGCTGCACCACCACGTCGGAGAGCAGCCCGCACAGCGCGCCGTCGGTGCGCTCCTCGGAGAGCACCGGGTGCACCGCGAGCCACGGGTGGCGCCGCTCCAACTCCCGCAGGGCGGGCAGCTGGTAGAGCTCCGCGGTCTGCCGGGCGCCGTAGAAGACCTCGAGCCGGCGGCCCGCGGCCCCGTGCTCGGCCACCTCCTCGACCAGTGCCGCGATCGGCGCGATCCCGGTGCCACCGCCCAGGCAGAGCAGCCGCCCCGGATCGGCGTGGTCGAGCACCATGGTCCCGGCCGGCGGGCCGAGCCGCAGCACGTCCCCGGGCGCCGCCCGGCGGACCAGCGCGCTGCTCACCCAACCCGCCTGCAGCGCCTTGACGTGGAAGGTCAGCAGCCCGTCCGGGCGCGGCGCGGTGGCGAACGAGAAGTGCCGCCAGACCCGCGGCCACCAGGGCGTCTCCAGGGTGGTGTACTGGCCGGCCCGGTACGGGTACGCCTGGTCGGGGCGGACGGTGAGCTGGGCGATGTCCCGGCCCAGGCTCTGGTGGGAGACCACCTCCGCCTGCCACCAGGGCGGCGAGGTCTTGGCGGCCTGCTCGGCCGCGTCGATCATCAGCTGGGCGACCACCCCGTAGACCCGGCGCCAGGCCAGCTCGGTCTCGGCGTCCCAGTGGCTGCCGCAGTACCTCGCCAGCGAGGCCACCAGGCACTCGCCCACCGGCGCGTAGTGGCCGGTCAGCGTGCCGTACTTGCGGTGTCCCTGGCCGAGCCGGGTGAGGTAGGCGGTCAGCGAGGCGGGGTCGTCGGCGCTGCGGGCGGCCTGGAGCAGGGCCCGGAAGAGGCGGTCGCGCTGCACGTCCATGCCGGCCGGGAAGAGCGAGCGGATCTCGGGGTGGTGGAGGAAGATCAGCGCGTAGAAGTGCGCGGTGGCCCGGTCGGCGACCGGCTCGACGACGGCCAGGGTGGCGCGGATCAGCTCCAGGTCGCGCGGGGTGGGGGGTTGGGCTGCGGGGGCGACGGCGGGGGCGAGCGCCGGTGGCGGGGCGGCGGTGCCGAGCGTCTCGACGGCCCAGGCCTGGCTCCAGTGGTCGCCCGGGCCCGCCCAGTTGAGGCCGGGGGCCCAGCGGAACAGCGGCTCGATGGCGGGGCGGGGCTCGATGGCGGAGCGGGGGTCGGGGAGCGGGCTCGGCTCGACGGGTGGCCGGGTCTCGGCGACGGGTGCCGGGATCGCCGGGGGTTCGCTGGGCATCGGCGGCACCACCACCGGCAGCACAGGCCGACCCGCCGGCGGGTCGGGGGGTGCCTCGCCGGCGGACATCCCCGGCACCGCCGTGGCCGCCGGCGAACCATGCCCCGAGCGGACCAGCAGCGCGGAGAGCGACTTCACTTTGACTTGACGCGTACTCAAGAGAATCGTTTCGCCTCCGGTCGTCCCAGCAACGCCGCATGCAGCGTGGCACGGCCGAAAAGCTGATCCGACAAATCGCGCAAACGCCGGACGGACGCCCCGTCCGCGCGCTAAGCTCGCGCCCTTTGCATACCGGGAGGCCGGTGGGCCCACTCCGTTGTGGTCTGCGCGCAGCGGGAAGAAGGCCGCCGACCTGCACTTTCGCGCAGATCTGCGGCCTTCGGAAGGCAGGGGTCCCACAAGAGCGGGATCGTCAGTGGGTCAGTTGGAGGGGCTGGCGAAGTGGTCGAACTCGCCGTCCTTGACGCCCTGGAGGAACTTGGCGAACTTGGTGGGGGTGGTGCGGACGATGACGTCACCCTCGTCGGACTCGCGGAGTTCGACCAGGTCGTCTGCAGTGCGGACTTCTACGCACTGGTTGTTGGCAGCGCTGTAGCTGGACTTCTGCCACGCTGAACTAGTCATGCCTGTTCTGCATCTCTTCCATGATCGAGCGAATGAAGGATCGCGATTCATCTTCTGACAGGGCAACAGATCTGATGTGCTCAAGGGTCGCACGGTAGCGACTCAGGTGAGCGGGCAGATCAAAGACGTGGGACCCGTAGGACGCATCGGCCTGAACTGTGTCCAGTTCTGGGACAGGCCCGGTCAGATGGGTGAGATCCTCACTTGGGATCGGGAAGTCGGCCACCTCGAACGGCACGATCCGGATGGAGATTCCTGGGTGCTCGTAGTCTTCGACAAGCGAGGCAAGCTGACCGATGAGCACATCACGCCCACCGTACTGGCCGCGTAGAGCGGCCTCGTGCACGAGCGCCAGGTACGGTGTGCCACCGGATCGAACCACCTGCTGCCTACGCAGGCGGAACGTGGTCCTGAGGTCGACCTCTTGCGGTAGCAACGGCAGGGGTCCTCTTGCGAACAGCGCACTGGCATAGGAACGCGTCTGCAGCAGCCCCGGGATGTAGACCATGGCGAAGCTTGCGATCCTCTTCGCGTGGCCTTCCAGTTCTGCCACCTCCAGGTAGTCGACCGGAAGGACACCTCGATACTCCTCCCACCAGCCACCTTTGCCCCGATCAGCGATGACATCGGCCAACGCTTCGAGCAAGGGCTGGTTGTCGCACATGCACATTCCGGCAATGGTGTACAAGCGCTCCACGCTGAGCCCCGTCTTGCCGCTCTCCATCTGCGTGACGTGGGCAGGGTTGATGCCGAGTTGGCGTGCGAGCTGGCTGCCTCCGAGGCCAGCCTGCTCCCGCATCCGCCGCAGCTCGGTGCCAAGTCGGCGCTGACGGAGCGTCGGGTTGGTTCGAAGGGCCATGGTCTCCTCTCAACAGCTGGTTGAGAGCAGTCTGCCGCACGCCCAGCACCGCGCCATCCACGATCGGATGAACCTCGTGATGCGCGGCACAAATTTGGGACCCTGTGCGCTATGGTCGTTGCCATACCGATCCGACGGATCGTCAGTAACGCCTGTCACCAGGGCAGTAGGCGCATGCTGCCCCGCACCGCAGAGCAGCCACACGCGACCTCAACCAGTCCCGTCCTGGCCTGGCTCACGGCGACGCATCCGCCGATCACCTCACCACCCCACCGCCTCGCGGAGGTTCCCCATGCGTTCCTGCACCCTGCCCACCTTCCCCCAGCCGCCCGACTGGTCCGCTGCCCGGGAGGAGCTGCGCGACCTGCTGACCACCGCCGAGTGGTCCTCCGACCTGATCCACGACGCCGAACTCGCCTTGCACGAGCTCTTCGTCAACGCCTGGAAGCACGGGGGCAGCCTCGCGCCCGTCGTTGTGGTCGTGCTCCTCGCCGATCAGGCCTTCCGCACGCTCCGGGTCTCCGTCGCCGACGACAGCCCAGCCCTGCCCGAGCAGCGCACCCGCACCGCCGACCCGTACGAGCTGTCCGGCAGGGGGCTGCACCTGGTCCGCTCGCTCACCCACCGGTTCGGCGCCGCCCCGCACAAGCGCGGAGGCAAGCGCGTCTGGTTCGAGCTGGACTCGGCCGCATGACCGCCGTCCGCCGCGCGCCGATCGCGCCGGCCAACCCCACCACGCGCGACTGCACCGACGCCCAGCTCACCGTCAGCACCCTGATCAACGAGGCGGAAGCGGAGGGCAGCTCGTGGGAGTCTTGATCGTCCTCGGCAGCGCCCCGCCCCACGTCGAGCGGACCACCGTCGCCCACCTCGACGTCGAGTCCGCGCCCGACGCCGCCATCCAGCTCCGGGCCGCCGTCGACCTCGACATCCACGTCGGCCCCGGCGAACAACTCGCCCTCGCCCTCACCCACCAGCAGGCCGACCACCTGCTCCAGGACCTGGCCGCCCGGCTCGGCCAGCGCCTCATCGGCATCCGCCGGTGAGGCCCAGCACCGAGGACGCCCTGATCATCGCGGCCCTGGCGATCTGCTTCGCGCTCGCGATCGCCGGCGTCGCCCTCGGAGTCGTCACCTCACTCCGGCTGACCAGGCCCGGCGAGGACACCACCACCCCGCCGGGCCCACCCCCTGCGACTAGCTAGGGTTCCATCCGGCGGACGTACACGCCGTCGTCGAGCAGGGAGAAGCCATGCCCCTCCCAGGCGCGCCGGAGCTTCGCAACGGCCTCCTCGTCCGGCCGCCGAACCTCAGGGTCATCGGACTCGTACGAGCAGACCTCTCCGGGGCCGTGCTGCGGATGGACGGGGGCCGGGTAGCACACTGCCAGCGTCCCAGGCACAGAGAAGCGGCGCAGGGCTTCGACGGCCAGGCGCATCCCCACGCCCTTCCCGCGCCATTCGTCGGAGACCTCGACCGACTCCAGCAGGAGCAGCAGCGAGGGCTGCAGCTCAGCCACGGCAGGGGGCATCCTGCCGTCCTCAGTGAAGATCACCTGCGGGATGCGGTCGAGAACGCCCGGGTCGGCGTCCAGCACCTCCCGGATGTTCGGGACCGCACCGGGAACAACACGGGTGATCACGGCGGTCCCGAACACCTTGGCCGGCTCATTCTCGTAGAAGGACGCCGTCCAGCGGTCCGCCCTCAGCGTCCAGTCCGTCTCGGAGAAGTGCCGCGTGCTGTACGCGATCACAAGTCGGTCATCCATCGCCGCTCTCCCATGAAAGTGGGGGCAGGCCCCTCGCGACGCGCGCGAGAGGCCTGCCGCCCTGTCAGCTGAGCCGCTACTTCTGCGGCGGGTTGGGGTTCTCCGGCGCGGGCTTGCCCGCGTGCTTCGGCGGCGGCTTCGCGTCGCCCTTGTGCTTCATCGTGGCGGTGCTCATGAGTCGTTCCTCTTGCTCCTACTCGTCGCGGTCGGGGTCGGTGGTGTCGCCGTCCGGCGGCATGGGGCCCGGCGGCCTCTCAGTGGGAGATGTCACGATCGTGTCCTCCTTCGTACAACTGGTGCTTCGGACAGTCGCACCACGCGGTGTTGACCAGCTCGTGCGTACCGCGCGCGAGGCGAGCTGCCTGTGCGGCGAGGTACTCGGCTCGGATCGCGGCCATCTCCTCGGCGCTGACCGTCTTCATGGTTCGGGTGCTCACGGTCACAGCAATCCACTCCCTGCTGGCAGTTGGGACTGTCCCCAGTAGGAAGGTAGGAGCCAGGGCAACAGCGTCTCCAGGAACTTGCCCTGGTTTGCCCGGAGGTTCAGCCCAGCGAGTCGATCGCGGTGGTCATAACGGACCGGAGAGCAGCTCCGTAGACAGCGAACTGCCCGAGCTGGGCGAAGGTGCGGGCGTACTGCCGCACCTCGCTGGGCTGGGTGATGGTGACCTCGGCCGTGACGATCTCGACGACGACACGCGCCTGGTCGAAGATCCAGAAGCCTTCGACCGGCCACAACGCGCGCCGAACGTTGGACGGGATGACGCCGAGGCTGACATGCGGTAGCGCGGCCACCTGGAGGAGATGGCCGTACTGGGCAGCCATGGTCTCGTCATCCGCCACGCGGGAGCGCAGAGCGGACTCCTCGATCAGGAAGGCGAAGCGCCGCTCACTGCCGTCGTACAGCACTTCCTGCTTCTGCAGCCTGCCGTCGACCGCCGCCTCGATCTCCGCTTCGATGTCGGCACCCGAAGCCAAGCGGCGTACGGACGTGCTGAGGATGGCCGCAGCGTAAGCCCTTGTCTGGAGGAGCCCAGGAATGACGCCGGGCTCATAGATGCGGAAGTGCCGGGTGCCCTTGAAGAGCGGTACCGCCGTGTACTGAATGTGGCGGGCACCGGTCCGTGCGGCGCGGCGCCATTCGACGTACATGCCTTCGATGCCGTGGGCGGCGGCGATCAGGTCGTCGGCTTGGTCGGGAACACCGCAAATGGCTGCCCACGCGCGGATGTCGTCGCTGCTGGGGAGCCTGCGTCCGCTCTGGATATTGGAGCACTTGGACTCATGCCAACCAGCGCGAGAGGCAAGCTCCCGCGCTGTGAGGCGTGCGTCTCTCCTGATCTCTCCCAGCCGTTTTCCGAGGTCGAGTCGGCGCTGCTGGACTGCTGGCGTTTGGGCGGTCACGGTTCGTCAGATGATGCTGTAGTCCTCGTGCGGCACGGCTTGTCGCCAGACTTCCTCGAATGCGTTCCGGCACAGGTTGACGGCTGCCGGTCGCGTGTCGATCTCGGTGCCTTCCCAGTCCCCGTTGCCCGCGAAGTGAAGAACGAGGAGGGTCTCATCATCGAACAGCCAGAAGTCGTTCCCCGGCAGAGCGATGGCGGTGCCCTGCCGTCGCGGAAGCCATCGGACGTCCTCGCCGGCAGGCTGGTTGAGCGACGTCGTGTACTCGTACTCGAAGCGCAGGTAGTCGCTGGCGGGCGTCGAGAAGACGCGGGCGCGCTGCACCCGGACTCCTCGGTGCGTGGCATCCGAGACTGCCGCGCGCCACGCCTGGCTCCCAGCGTCCAGCTCTACCCGCTTCTCTCGCTGCCAGGTGATGAAGCTCGGATCGTCGAGCATGTATCCGTCGCGCATCTCAAGGTGCTTGGCGCTCCTGGTCGCAGCCCTGAGCAACTGTTCAACTGTCGGCGTCGGCACCGTGGTTGACCTCCGGGAAGAACTTCATCATGCGGCGCGGGAACTCGATGACATCCTCATGGTCCGGGATGTCCAGCTGCGACAGCCGCTCCTCGTCAAGCACCTTCCACCCTTGCAGCAGGTAGTTGCCGGTGACGTCGTCGTAGTAGACGGTAGGCGAGTTGCCGTCGCGACTCTCGGGGTCCTGCCCGAGCCTGTGCAGTGCCATCGTGCGTCTCCTTCGGCTGCGGAGTCGAGCGCTGTGACACAGCTTGCCGTGGTTGTGGGCTCAGAACTCCGAACTTGCCCGAACTTGCCAGCACGGGACCAGCGGAGGTCGAGATCCCCCAGGTCGGGAGATCCCTCCTCGGCCTGGCCACGGCGGTCATCGTGAAGCACCGCCGCAGCCTTGCTCAGCGTCGCCCGCTGCTCAGACCTGCCGCAGCAGCATCCCCGGCCGTTCCACGCAGTCCGCGACGAAGCGCAGGAACCCGCCCGCCGTGCCGCCGTCGCAGACCCGGTGGTCGAAGGTGAACGACAGCTGGGTCACTTGGCGGACCGCCAACTCACCTTCGTGGACCCATGGTTTGGCCGTGATCCGGCCCACCCCGAGCATCGCCGCCTCCGGGTGGTTGAGGATCGGGGTGGAGCCGTCGACGCCGAAGACGCCGTAGTTGTTGAGCGTGAAGGTGCCGCCGGTCAGCTCGGCCGGGGTGAGCGAGCCGGCGCGCGCGGAAGCTGTCAACCGGCCCAGCTCGGCTCCGAGTTGCTCGGTGGTCAGCTGCTGGGCGGCGCGCACCACCGGGACCACCAGGCCGCGCTCGCTCTGCGCGGCGAAGCCCAGGTGGACGGCGGTGTGCCGGCGCAGCGCGGCGGGCGCGCCGTTCGCGTCCAGGTCGACGCTGGCGTTGAGCTCGGGGTGGCGGGCCAGTGCGGCCACGCAGATCCGGGCGAACAGTGCGAGCAGGCTGACCTTCGGGGCGCCCGGTGCCTGGTTCATCTGGGCGCGCACGGCGAGCAGTTCGGTCGCGTCCGCGTCCACCCAGACGGTGACCGCCGGGATCTCGTGGTGGCTGCGGGTGAGCTTCTCGGCGACCGTGCGGCGCAGGCCGCGCAGCGGGACGACCTCCGCGTCCGCCGACACCGCGGCCGGTGCCGGGGCGGCGACCGGCCGGAGCGCACGCTCCACGTCGGCGCGCATGATCAGGCCGTCCGGGCCGCTGCCGGTCAGGGTGGCCAGGTCGACCCCGTGCTCGCGGGCCAGCTTGCGCACCAGCGGGGAGATGACCGCGACTGCGCTGCGGACGGGCGGTGCGGGCGGCGCCTCGACGGTGCGGACGCCGGTCACGCCCACCCGGCGGCGCCGCGAGCCCTTGCCGCCCTCCGCCACGCCGAAGCCGACCAGCGGCCGCTCGTTCTCGGCGGTGCCCGGGTCGGGGACGTCCGTCCCCGGCTCCGGCGCGACGGCCACGGTGACCAGCGGCTGCCCCACCGCCCGCTCCTCGCCGACCTCGCCGTACCGCGCGGTGACCACCCCGCCGTACGGGCAGGGCACCTCCACCATCGCCTTGGCGGTCTCCACCTCGACCACCGGCTGGTCGACGGCGATCACGTCGCCGACCTCCACCAGCCAGCGCACCACCTCGGCCCCGGTCAGTCCCTCGCCGAGGTCGGGCAGGGTGAACTCGCGCACGATGGGCATCACGCTCAGTCCTCCCACTGCAGCTTGGCGACCGCGTCCAGGATCCGGTCCACCCCGGGCAGGTGGTGGTGCTCCAGCATCGGCGGCGGGAACGGGATGTCGAAGCCGGTCACCCGCAGCACGGGCGCGGCCAGGTGGTGGAAGCAGCGCTCGGTGACCCGGGCGGCGATCTCGGCGCCGACCCCGCCGAAGCCGGTCGACTCGTGCACCACCACCGCGCGGCCCACCGAGCGGACCACCTGGGCGACCGTGGCGTCGTCGAACGGCACCAGGCTGCGCAGGTCGAGCACCGCGAGGTCCCAGCCCTCGGCCTTCGCGGCCTCGGCGGCCTCCAGGCAGACGGGTAGCGAGGGACCGTAGGTGATCAGCACTGCCGAGCCGCCCTGGCGGCGCAGCACCGCCCGCCCGATCGGCTCGGTGGCGGCGGCGGTGTTCAGCTCGGCCTTGGACCAGTAGAGCCGCTTGGGCTCCAGGAAGATCACCGGGTCGTCGGAGGCGATCGAGGCGCGCAGCAGCCCGTAGGCGTCGTCCACGGTGGCCGGGGTGACCACGTGCAGGCCCGGGGTGCTCGCGTAGTACGACTCGGAGGAGTCGCTGTGGTGCTCGACCCCGCCGATCCCGCCGCCGTAGGGGATCCGGACGGTGATCGGCAGCGCCAGCTTGCCGGCCGTGCGGTTGCGCATCTTGGCGACGTGCGAGACGAGTTGCTCCATCGCCGGGTAGGCGAAGGCGTCGAACTGCATCTCCACCACCGGCCGCAGCCCGTACATCGCCATGCCGACCGCGGTGCCCAGGATGCCCGCCTCGGCGAGCGGGGTGTCCAGGCAGCGGTCCGCGCCGAACTCGGCCGCCAGGCCGTCGGTGATCCGGAAGACGCCGCCCAGCGTGCCGACGTCCTCGCCCAGCAGATGGACCGTCGGATCGGCCCGCATCTCGTCGCGCAGCGCGGCGTTGAGCGCCTGCGCCATGGTGCTGGTGCGCACCGACGGCTCGGTGGTCACTGTGCTCACGCTCCCGCCTCCGCAGCCAGCTCGGCGGCCAACTGGTCGGCCTGCTCGCGCAGTTGCGGCGTAGGCTCGGCGTAGACGTGCTGGAACAGACTGTGCGGGTCGAGCTGCGGCTCGGCGTGGAACTCGGCGCGCATGGTGGCCGCCAGCGCCTCGGCCTGCTCGGCCGCCCGCGCGACCAGCGCGTCGTCCAGCACCCCGGCCTCGCGCAGGTGACGCTCCATCAGGGTCACCGGGTCGTGCTCGCGCCAGGCCTCCACCTCCGCCGAGACCCGGTAGCGGGTCGCGTCGTCGGCGTTGGTGTGCGCGTCGAGCCGGTAGGTCAGCGCCTCCACCAGCGTCGGACCGCCGCCGTTCCTGGCCCGGTCGAACGCCTCGGAGAGCACCTCGTGCACCGCCACCACGTCGTTGCCGTCCACCAGCCGCCCCGGCAGGCCGTAGCCGACCGCCTTGTGCGCCAGGCTCGGCGCCGCGGACTGCTTGGTCAGCGGGACCGAGATGGCGTACCCGTTGTTCTGCACCAGGAAGACCACCGGGGCGTTCAGCACGGCCGCGAAGTTCAGCGCCTCGTGGAAGTCGCCCTCGCTGGTGCCGCCGTCGCCGAGCATCGCCAGCGCGATCACGTCCTCGCCGCGCAGCCGGGCGGCGTGCGCCAGGCCCACCGCGTGCGGGGCCTGGGTGGCGAGCGGGGTGCAGAGCGGGGCGGTGCGGGTGGCGACCGGGTCGTACCCGGTGTGCGCGCTGCCGCGCAGCAGGGTGAGCGCGGCCAGCGGGTCGACGCCGCGGCCGACCACGGCCAGCGTGTCCCGGTAGCTGGGGAAGAGCCAGTCCTGGGGCCGCAACACGGTGGCGGCGGCCACCTCGCAGGCCTCCTGGCCGGTGGAGGAGGGGTAGACGGCGAGCCGGCCCTGCTTGGTGAGCGTGGTCGCCTGCTGGTTGTAGCGGCGGCCGATCACCAGCCGGCGGTAGAGGTCGCGGAGCAGCTCGGGGTCGTGCTTGGCCAGCTCGGGGGTGCCGAGCACGCGGACCGGGGTGTGGTCCGGCAGGAGGGGCGCGGGGTCGGTCCGGGGGTCGGTCGCGCCGGGCAGCCACGGGGGCACGGGCGCGGTGGGCCGGTGGTCGAGGACGGTCATCAGGCACCTCCAAGGGGTGGGGAGGGCGGGGCCGCGCTGTCGGGGGCAGGGCAGCGGCAGGTGGGGTGTTGCCTCCCAACCGATTGTTCGGTTGTCTACTCATTGTGGCCACAGCCGAGCGAAGGTGCTGGACAATCGGCCGCTACGGCAGTCTGCTGAAAGCAGCACGTCCATCTTGGGAGGGCTCGGGGCCATGGGCGCTGAACAAATGGCCGGGTCGGGCGGGAGCAGACCTCAGCCCACTCCGGCCGGTGTGGTGAACGGCGGTCCCGACCGGGGGCTGGACCGGGTGGACCGCTCGATCCTGCGGCTGCTCCAGCAGGACGGCCGGGCCTCGATCCGCTCGGTCGCCGAGCGGGTGCACGTCTCGCGCGCCAACGCCTACGCCCGGATCGCCCGGATGATGGAGGACGGTGTGATCCGCGGTTTCACCGCCCGGGTCGACCACGAACGGGCCGGGCAGGGCGCCTGCGCGTACGTCACGCTGAAGATCGTGCAGAACTCCTGGCGGACCGTGCGCGAGCAGCTGCTCGACCTGCCGGGAGTGGCGCACATCGCGCTGGTGGGCGGCGAGTTCGACGTGCTGCTGCTGGTGCACACGGCCGACAACCGGGCGCTGCGGGAGCTGGTGCTGGGCAGCATCCAGAGCATCCCCGACGTGCTGTCGACGCAGACGCTGCTGGTCTTCGAGGAGACCGACCGGGTGCCGCCGGCCTGAGCTCCCGGCGCTCGCCCCGCAGCCGGATCAGGCGCGCAGGCCGTCGAAGGCCAGGTGGACCACGGCGTCCGGCACGCCGTCGGCGTTCGGGCCGCCGGCGCCGGTCGGGCGGTACCACTCCACGATTGAGTTGATCATGCCGAAGAGCAGCCGGGTGGCCAGCCGCGGCTCCACGTCGGCCCGCAGCTCGCCGGCCGTCACCGCCTCCCGGACCAGTTCCGCCACCCGGTGGTCGAAGTCCCGCCGCCGCTCCAGCGCCCACAGCTCGGTCCCGGTGTTGCCGCGCACCCGCAGCAGCAGCGTCACGTAGGGCAGCTCGGCCAGCAGCACCTCGGTGGTGCGTCGCACCACGTGCTCCAGGCGGTCCACCGGGCGCCCCGCCAGCGCGGCCGGCTCGTCCAGGATCCCGAACAGCCCGTCCAGCGCCCGCCCGACCGCCAGCCGCAGCAGTTCCTCCTTGCCGCGCACGTGGTGGTAGATCGAGGACTTGGAGATCCCGGCCGCCCGCGACAGGTCCTCCATCGAGGTGCCGTCGTAGCCGCGGGTGTTGAAGACCTCGACGGTGACGGCGAGCAGGGAGTCGACGGTGTAGGTGGTGCGCAGCGGGTTCTCGGCCATGCTCCGAGTATCCCGGTCGAGCCGATCCGGCCGAGCCCGGGGCGGCCGGCTCTGTTCCCCCGACCGATCGTTCGGTTACGCTGAGGAGCGTCAGCCCAGTCCTCTCCCCGCGAGGAGCGCCGTATGGCCGCCGTCGACGAACTGATCGAGCGTCACCAGGAGACCCTGAACCGGGCGCTCACCGCGCTCACCGAGCGGGACTACTGGTCCCCGTACCCCGAGATCGCCAAGGCCTACGGCGAGAGCGCCCCGGCCGAGGGCAAGGCCGCCTTCGAGGCACTGCTCGGCGCCACCTTCGCGCTACCGGGCCACCCGGCGGCCGGCGACCTGGTCGGCACCGAGGTCTCGCCCTACGGCATCGAGCTGGACATCGTCTACCCGCGCGCCGAGTTGGATGCGCTGCTCGCCGCCGCCAAGGAGGCCGGCACCGGCTGGGCCGCCGCCTCCCCGGCGGCTCGCGCCGCCGTCTGCCTGGAGATCCTGGCCCGGATCAACGCCCGCTCGCACGAGATGGCCCAGGCCGTCATGCACACCACCGGGCAGGCCTACGCGATGGCCTTCCAGGCCGGCGGCCCGCACGCCCAGGACCGGGGCCTGGAGGCCGTCGCCTACGCCTACGCCGAGCAGGCCAAGCTGCCCGCCGAGGCCGGCTGGACCAAGCCGCAGGGCAAGCGCGACCCGCTGGTGCTGCGCAAGGAGTTCATCACCGTCCCGCGCGGCACCGCGCTGGTGATCGGCTGCAACACCTTCCCGACCTGGAACGGCTACCCGGGACTCTTCGCCTCCCTGGCCACCGGCAACCCGGTGGTGGTCAAGCCGCACCCGCGCGCCGTGCTGCCGCTCGCGCTCACCGTGCGGATCGCCCGCGAGGTGCTCGTCGAGGCCGGGTTCGACGCCAACCTGGTCACCCTGGCCGCCGAGCGCGACCGCGAGGGCATCGCCAAGACGCTGGCGCTGCACCCGGACGTCCGGATCATCGACTACACCGGGTCGACCGAGTTCGGCGACTGGCTGGAGCAGAACGCCAAGCAGGCCCTGGTCTACACCGAGAAGGCCGGCGTCAACACCGTGGTGATCGACTCCACGGACGATTACAAGGGGATGCTGGGCAACCTCGCCTTCGCCCTCTCGCTCTACACCGGCCAGATGTGCACCACCCCGCAGAACCTGCTGATCCCCCGCACCGGCATCGGGACCGACCAGGGCCCGAAGTCCTACGACGAGGTGGTGGCCGACCTGGCCCGCTCGATCGAGGGCCTGCTCGGCGACGACGCCCGGGCCGCCGCGATCCTGGGTGCCGTGGTCAACCCCGCCGTGCTGCAGCGCAGTGCCGCCGCCGCGAGCGGCGAGTACGGCGACCTGGCGCTGGCTCCCCGGGTGGTGGAGTCGGCCGAGTTCCCGGGCGCCACCATCCGCACCCCCGCGCTGGTCAAGGTGGAGGCGCACAAGCCGGACGACCGTGCGGTCTTCCTCGACGAGTGCTTCGGCCCGGTCTTCTTCGCCGTCGCCGTCGACTCCACCGCCGACGCCGTGGAACTGCTGCGCCAGACCGTCACCGAGCAGGGCGCGATGACCGCCACCGGCTACACCACCGCCCCCGAGGTCGAGCAGCAGCTGGTCCGGGCCTGCCTGGACACCGGCGTCTGCCTCTCGCTCAACCTCACCGGCGGCGTCTACCCGAACCAGACCGCCGCCTTCTCCGACCTGCACGGCACCGGCGCCAACCCGGCCGCCAACGCCGCCTACACGGACGCGGCCTTCGTCGCCAACCGCTTCCGCACGGTGGAGATCCGCCGCCAGGCCTGAGCACCGGCCGGTCGGCCGCGGGCCGGCCGGCCGTAAGGTGGTGCGCCATGGAGCTGATCGTCTGTGATGTGACGCCTGACCAGGTGGAGTTGGAACGCGACGTCGCCCCGCTGATCCGGCTGCTGCGGCCGGGTCTCGGGCGGGCCGAGTTCGCCACCTTCGCCGCCGAGGCGCACGCCCAGGGCCTGGTCTTCACGGCCGCCTACGACCCGCGCGGGCGCTGCCGGGCGGTGGCGGCGCACCGGATGCTGGCCACCAGCCGGGGCCGGCTGCTCCTGGTGGACGACCTGGTCACCGACCCCGACGCGCGTTCCGGCGGGGTCGGCACCCGGCTGCTCGCCGAGCTGGAGGAGCGGGCCCGGCGGGCCGGCTGCGTGCGGGTCGAGCTGGACTCCGGGGTCGCCAACCACGGCGCGCACCGGTTCTACCACGCCCGCCGGATGGCGATCGTGGCCCTGCACTTCGCCCGCGAGCTCTGAACCCGCGAGCTCTGAACCGCCGCACTACCGCTTCACGAAGCCCCAGCTCTGCCCAATCACCTCGAAGCCGCGCCGGGCGTACCACTCGCGCGGCCAGTCCTCGGCGTCCGCGACCAGGAAGAGCGTTCCGCAGCCTGCCTCGCCGGCCCGGGCCAGCGCGGTGCTCAGCAGCGTGTTCCCGTGGCCGCGCCCGGTGTGGTCGTCGGCCGTGACCAGGTCCTCCAACTGGGCCAGCCCGGCGGGCTCGTCGAGGTAGAGGTCGGCCCAGGCGGCCACCTCCCCGTCCGCCGCCGGCACGGCGAGGAACCGTACGTCGTCCGCCCCGCGCAGCCGTACCGGTCGCCGGTCGGCCAGCTGGCGCACCAGCTCGGCCTGGCCGGGATCGGGCATCCAGCGCCGTAGCTGCCGGAGCAGCGCGTCCCGGAGGTCGGCCGGTCCGACTTCCCGTGCCGGTGCCTCGGGCAGTGCTTGAGCGGCGGTCGAGCGGGCCATCACCAGCTCCCGCCCCGCCTGGTAGCCGGCCGTCACCAGCGCGGGTGCCAGCGCGGCTCCGAGCCGCCCGTCCAGCACGCTGATCCGCTGCTGGCCGAGCCTGGTGAGCGCCTGAACGTCGGCCTCGGCACCCAGCACCAGCAGCTGGTTGTGCTCGTGCGAGGCGGGGAAATCCGGGTCGCGGACGGCGACGGCGCCGGGGTACTCCACCGTCTCGGCGGCCTGCCGGCGGGCGAAGTCGGCACGGAACGTGGTCACTCGGGAGAGGAGATCCGGCATCGAGTCAGACTCCAGCGGAACTCTCGTCCGGGCAAGCGGATTTCCCGTAGGGTGCGGGCCATGTCGACCAATGGCCTGCGGGCCTTGAACGATGTCCTGGCCTTCTTCCTGGAGTTGGCCGCGCTCGGCTTCCTCGCCTGGTGGGGGTACCGGACCGGCCCGAACACCGCCGTCCACCTGCTGTTCGCGATCGGCCTGCCGCTGCTGGCCGCCGTCCTGTGGGGTCGGTACGCCGCCCCCAAGGCGTCGGTGAAGCTGCCGGTGTCGGGCGTGCTCCTGGTCAAGGCGGTGGTCTTCGGCACCGCCGCGCTGGCGCTCGGCGGCGTCAAGGGTCCGGCCTGGGCCCTGGTCTTCGCGGTGGTCGTGGCGCTGAACACGGCCTACATCACGGTCGCCCGAGCCCGGGACTGATCCGCCGCCCCGCTAGTCCACCGGCAGCCGGGCCACCAGCAGCCGGCCCTCCATCGTCACGCCGCCGTCCATCGCCACCGCCAGCTCGTCCGCGTAGATGTACGGGCCCGGTACGTACGGGCGCTCGCCGCTCTCGTTGTTCGCCTCACCGGTGAGGTACGGGATCGGGCTGTGCCCGTGCACCACCCGGTGCCCGCCGTAGGTGGCCAGCAGCTCGCCGGCCGCCATCGGGCCGCCCTCGCCGCGGAAGGCGAAGCGCTTGGTGAACCGGCGGAAGGCGTCCCACCAGTCGTCGGCGCCCTCGTCGGCCAGCAGGTTGTGGACCGCGTCGTTGACCTCGTCGATGGAGTCGCCGAACTCCAGGTAGGCCGTGGTGTCGGAGTGCAGCAGCAGGTGGCCGTCCTCCAGCGCGATCGCGGGCAGCCGCTTGAGCCAGCTGATGTGGTGGCCCTGCAGCCGCTCCAGGTCGTGCTGCTGGCCGCCGTTGAGCAGCCAGGCGGCGCGGAAGGAGGCGGTCCCGGCGGTGGACTGCACCGGCTCGTCGCCGTACCGGTGGGCGCCGAGGAAGAGCAGCTCGTGATTGCCCATCAGAGCCCGGCAGTAGCCGCCGGCCGCCGCCGCCTCGGCGGCCAGCTGCATCACCAGGTCGATCACGCCGATCCCGTCCGGCCCGCGGTCGGTGAAGTCGCCCAGGAACCAGATCCGCGAGCGCCCGGCCGACCAGTGCCCCTCGCCGTCGACCAGGCCCTGCTCGTGCAGCGCGGCGAGCAACTCGTCGAGGTAGCCGTGCACGTCGCCGACCACGTAGAGCGGGCCCACCGGGCCCGGGTCGCCGCCCGGCTGCGGGTACGGCGTCGCGTACGGGTTGTCCTCGGTGATCGGCGGGCCCAGCTCGATGGTCGGCGGGTCGTCCTGCGCGGGTGCCTGCGGGGTGCGTTCGGTGGCGAGGAAGGTGGGGTAGGCCGCCGCCTGCGGAGTGGGGTGGCCGGCCACCGGCCAGTGCTGCTCCAGGTAGCGTGCCCCGCCGTAGGCGCTGAACGTGGGCTCCTGCCCGCCGGCCTGCTCGCCGGGTGAATCCTGGTACTCGGTAGGGGGATTGGGCTCGAAGTACGAGCCGTACGGCAGCACGTCGAGGTCCTGCTGCGGGCGGGGGCCTGACTGGGGCAGCTCAGGCCCGGGGAAGCGGTCCTCGGGTGTCATCCGCCCATCATAGGAAGAGCCCTCTCCCGTCGTCCTCACCCGGTGGGTATCCAATCCGCGCGGTGCACCGATCCCGGGTCGCCGAGCGGTTCAGACCTCGCCCGGGGTGCGCGGCGCACTGACGGTGGTTCGGGGGCTGCGGCGCAGCGAGGAGGCCCGCACGATCAGCTCGGTGGGCATCAGCGTGCCCGGCGGCGGACCGGTGCCGGCGGTGCGGTAGCGGGGCGGGAAGAGCCGGGCGCCGGCGGTGGGGGCGTCGGCCGTCAGCCCGGTGCCGGAGTCGACCCCCTCGATCGCGTCGATCAGCAGGTTGACGACGGTGGTCCCGATCCGGCGCGGCTTGAGCGAGAGGGTGGTGATCGGCGGCTCGGTGCCCGCGTACACGTCGCTCTCGCTGCAGCAGACCAGCAGCAGGTCGTCCGGCACCCGCAGGCCGTAGCGGCGGGCGGCGGCCAGCAGGTCGGTCCCGTTCGGGTCGAAGAGCCCGTAGACCGCGTCCGGGCGGTCCGGGCGGGCCAGCAGCCGGTCGGCGGCGACCGCCCCGGCGGCAGGGTCGTGCGCGGGGTAGGCCTCGTAGACCGGCTCCTGGCCGACCCGCTCGCACCAGCCGAGGTAGGCGTCGGTGGAGAGCCGGGTGTAGGTGTCGGTGCTGGTGCCGGTGAGCAGGCCGATCCGGCGAGCGCCGGCCTCGCTCAGGTGGTCCAGGATGCCCAGCACGGCGGCCTCGTGGTCGTTGTCCACCCAGGCGGTGACCGGGCAGTTGCCCGGCTTGCCGTCGCTGACCACCGGCACGCCGGACCGGTACAGCTCGCTGACCAGCGGGTCCTGGTCGGCCGGGTCGATCACCACGGTGCCGTCCAGTGCCACGTTGCTCCACACGTCGTGCCGCGAGGAGGCGGGCAGCACCACCAGGGCGTAGCCGCGGCCGAGCGCCGCGCTGGTCGCGGCCCTGGCCATCTCGGCGAAGTAGGCGAACTCGGTGAAGGTGAAGGGTTCCTCGCCGTAGGTGGTGACGGTCAGTCCGATCAGCCCGGACCGGCCGGTGCGCAGCGTCCGGGCGGCCGCGGACGGCCGGTAGCCGAGGCGCTCGGCGACCTCGCGCACCCGGCTGCGGGTTTCGTCGGGCAGGCGGCCCTTCCCGTTCAGGGCGTCCGAGACGGTGGTGATCGACACTCCGGCGGCTGCTGCCACATCCCGGATGCCGGCCCGTTCCAGACGTCGTGAGGTGGGGGGTCGCCGACCGCTCTGATTGGCTGCTGCTGTCATGGCGGACCGATCGTATGGTGCGTCAGCGCATCGCTGAACCACGTGTGCGAGGCCCCGGGCGATCCGTCGCAGATACGTTTCTCCATGTCCACCACTCGTCTCAGTCCTTGGATCCGGGGTCTGATTTCGGCCGATTACCTCTGACATGTGCCATCGGAACGAGGCACAATGGCTGATCCGCATTGGTGTCCTGGCCGGACATCTCACCCGCACGGGTGAGCGCGCTGGGTATCGTTCTGGGCACCCGACCGGAGACAGGCGGCCGCGCATGCGACCGGCGCGCAACCGAGCGCCGGGGGCGCACGCCGGCATCGGGCCGCCCTACCGGGCCAGGCCCGGACAGTGACGAAGGAGAACAGCACCGTGAGCGGTACGGCAGCGCAGGGCCCGCGGCTTCGGCCGAGCCTGGACGGCATCCCCACCTACAAGCCCGGCAAGCCCGCCGGCGCCGACGCCTTCAAGCTCTCCTCCAACGAGAACCCCTACGAGCCGCTGCCCGGCGTGCTGGACGCCGTGGTGGCCACCGCCGGCTCGTTCAACCGCTACCCCGACATGGCGGTCACCGAGCTCACCGCCGAGCTGGCCCAGCACTTCGGCGTCCCCGCCGAGCACATCGCCACCGGCCCCGGCTCGGTGGGCGTGGCCCAGTCGCTGGTGCTCTCCACGGCCGGCCCGGGCGACGAGGTGATCTTCGCCTGGCGCTCGTTCGAGGCCTACCCGATCATCACCCAGATCGCCGGGGCCACCCCGGTGCCGGTGCCGCTGACCGCCGCCGAGGAGCACGACCTCGACGCGATGCTCGCCGCGATCACCCCGCGCACCCGGCTGATCTTCGTCTGCAACCCGAACAACCCGACCGGCGTCGCGATCCACGGCCCCGAGCTGGAGCGCTTCCTGGACGCGGTGCCCGGCGACATCCTGGTCGTGGTCGACGAGGCCTACCGCGAGTTCATCCGCGACGAGCGGGTGCCGGACGGCGTCGAGCTGTACCGGGACCGGCCCAACGTCTGCGTGTTGCGCACCTTCTCCAAGGCGTACGGCCTGGCCGGCCTGCGGGTCGGCTTCGCCATCGCGCACGAGCCGGTGGCCACCGCGCTGCGCAAGACCGCGATCCCGTTCGGCGTCAGCCAGCTGGCCCAGGACGCGGCGGTCGCCTCGCTGCGCGCCGAGGACGCGCTGCTGGTCCGGGTCGAGGCGCTGGTCGCCGAGCGCACCCGGGTCGCTGCGGCGCTGGCCGCCCAGGGCTGGACCGTGGTCGACTCGCAGGCCAACTTCGTCTGGCTGCGGCTGGGCGAGCGGACCATGGACTTCGCGGCGGCCTGTGCGGCCGCCGGCGTGATCGTGCGCCCGTTCGCCGGTGAGGGCGCCCGGGTGACGATCGGCGAGGTGGCCGGCAACGACCTGTTCCTCGCGGCGGCGGAGGCGTTCCGCAAGGAACTCTGAGCAGCGCCGAGGTACTGAGTCGGTGAAGCGGACCTGCCATGGCCTCGGCGGGTCCGCTTTCGCATGTGCGCGGCCGCCTGCTCAGCCCCCGGTCGCCGCCCGCTCCGCCGCGCTGCGTTCCACGCAGAACTCGTTGCCCTCGGGGTCCAGCAGGGTGACCCAACCCGTGCCGTCGGGGCGCCGGTGGTCCTCGTGCAGCGTGGCGCCGAGCCCGATCAACCGCTCGACCTCCTCGTCCCGGCTCCGGTCCTGGGGCTGGAGGTCCAGGTGCCCCCGGTTCTTGACGGTCTTGCCCTCCGGCACCGCGATGAACAGCAGGCGGCTCGCCCCGCTGTCGGCAGGCGGCAGGACCACGGCCTCGGGATCGCCGGGGTGGTCGTCCTCCCCCATCGGCCAGCCGGTCACCTGGGACCAGAACTTCGCGAGGACGTAGGTGTCCTTGCAATCGAACGTGACGCTGTGGACGCGGGAGGTCGCGGGGGCTCCTGGGGTGCGGAGAGTGTCTGACGCGACGTCATCATCGCACTGGGGGCTGGAAGTCGGAAGAGAGCGGTGACTGACGGTCAGTAGATACCGAGTGTTGACTCCCACTAGATACTGAGTGTAGATACTCAGGTATGACAGTTCCTCTCGCCCTCCTCGGGTTACTCGAACGCGAGCCGAGCCACGGCTACGACCTCAAACGCGACTACGACACCTACTTCGGACGGGGCAAGCCGCTGCCGCCCGGGCAGGTCTACTCGACCCTCAGCCGGCTGGCCCGGGACGGAAAGGTGGTGGTCGGCGAGGTCGAGGCCGGGACCGGGCCGGACCGCAAGCGGTACGTGATCACCGACCTCGGCGCCACCGAGCTGGAGACCTGGCTCGGCGCACCGGCCGATGCCGAACCGCACCTGCAGACGGTGCTCTTCACCAAGGTCGTGCTGGCGCTGATGCTGGGCCGCGACGCCGCGGGCTACCTCGACATCCAGCGCGCGGCGCACCTGCAGCGGATGCGCGAGCTGACCGAGATCCGGCGCGGCGGTTCGCTGGTGGACCGGCTGCTCGCCGACCACGGGCTGTTCCACCTGGAAGCCGACCTGCGCTGGATCGAGCAGACCGCCGCCCGGCTCGGCGCGCTCGCCGATGAGGTGAACTCATGAGCGAGCGCGACGACTTCATCATCGAGGCCCGCGACGTGGCGCTCTCCTTCGGCGAGACGCCCGCGCTGCGCGGCGCGAACCTGGCGGTGGCGGCCGGCGAGATCGTCGCCATCATGGGCCCGAGCGGCTCGGGCAAGTCGACCCTGCTGCACTGCCTGGCCGGGATCCTCACCCCCGACTCCGGGGAGGTCCGGTTCGACGGGCGCCGGGTCGACACCATGCGCGAGACCGAACGCAGCACGCTGCGCCGGGACCGCTTCGGGTTCGTCTTCCAGTTCGGCCAGCTGGTGCCGGAGTTGACCGCCGCGGAGAACGTCGCGCTGCCGCTGCTGCTCGGCGGCGCCCGGCGGGCCGAGGCGCTGGTCCGGGCCGGGCAGTGGTTCGGGCGGCTCGGCCTGGACGGCCTTCAGGGCCGCAGGTCGGGAGAGTTGTCGGGCGGTCAGGCCCAACGGGTCGCGCTGGCAAGGGCGCTGGTCGCCGAGCCCGGCGTGCTCTTCGCCGACGAGCCGACCGGCTCGCTCGACTCGCTGACCGGTGAGCAGGTGATGGACCTGCTGGTCGCCTCGGCGCGCGAGCAGGGCACCACCGTGGTGATCGTCACCCACGAGCCCCGGGTGGCCGCCTGCGCGGACCGTGAGGTCGTGGTGCGTGACGGCAAGGTGACCTCGCTGACGACGGAGAGGCTGGCCTCGTGATCCGGCTCGGACTGCGGCTCACCCTGGCGGCCGGTCGGGAGGCGGTCGGCAGGTTGGCCGTCATCGCGGGCGCGGTCGGGGTGGGTGTCGCCCTGCTGCTGAGCGTGCTGGCGACGATCAACGCGACCACCACCCAGAACGACCGCAACGCCTGGCTGAACACCGGACTGGGCGCGCCGCCCGCCACGGCGAAGCAGGCGGCGGACCCGGCCTGGTGGATGATCAAGGGCGAGTACTTCCAGGGCAAGCAGATCGGGCGGGTCGACGTCGCGGTGACCGGGCCGGACTCGCCCGTCCCGCCAGGCATGTCGCACCTGCCGGGGCCCGGGGAGTACGACGTCTCGCCCGCGCTCGGCAAGCTGCTGGCCGGCACCCCGGCCGACGAACTCGGCGCCCGCTACCCCGGCCACCAGGTCGGCACCATCGGCAACGCGGCGCTGCCGGGCCCGGATTCGCTGATCATCATCATCGGCCACACCCCGGACCAGCTCGCCGACAATCCCGAGGCTCACCGGATCACCGCGATCTCGTCCCTGTCGCCGAGCGACTGCGGTGCCTGCCTGGTCGGCGCGAACCCCGACAGCATGAAGCTGATCCTCTCGGTGTCGGCGGTCGCGCTGATCTTCCCGGTGCTGATCTTCATCGGCACCGCGACCCGGCTGGCGGCGGCCCGCCGGGAGCAGCGCTTCGCCGCGATGCGCCTGGTCGGTGCCACGCCACGGCAGATCTCGGCGATCGCCACGGTCGAGTCCACGGTCGCCGCGGTGCTCGGCACCGCCGCCGGCTTCCTGCTCTTCTTCCTCATCCGGCCCGTCGTCGCGGGGATGAACTTCACCAAGACGCCGTTCTTCACCAGCGACCTCTCGCTGACCGCGGTGAACGTGCTGCTGGTGGTGCTCGGCGTACCGGTGGCGGCGGCGGTTGCGGCCAGGCTCGCGCTGCGCCGGGTGCAGATCTCCCCGCTCGGCGTCACCCGGCGGGTCACCCCGCGCCCACCGCGGGTGTACCGGGTGATCCCGCTGGCCGCGGGTGTCGCCGAGCTCGGCTACTTCGTCGGCCGGCGACCGCCGACCACCAACGGACAGATCCAGGCCTTCGTGCCGGGCATCCTGCTGATCCTGGGCGGGCTGGTGGTCGCCGGACCATGGCTGACCATGGCCGGCGCCCGACTGATGGCCCGGCGGGCCCAGCGGCCCGCGGTCCTGGTCGCCGCGCGGCGACTCGCCGACGACCCGAGGGCCGCCTTCCGCGCGGTCAGCGGACTGGTGCTGGCGCTCTGCGTCACCACCGGAGCGGTCGGCATCATGACCGCGATGACCGCTGAGCGCGGCATCCCGAAGGGCAGCCCGACCGTCCGGGCCACGGTGATCGACGACTTCTTCCACGGGCAGGGCGAGTCCGGGCACTTCACCGATCCGGAAACCCCGCTGCCGGCCGCGGTGCTGGCGCAGCTGCGCGCGATACCGGGCGTCCAGGGCGTGACGGTGCTGCACACGAACCCGCTCGGTGTGGGCGATCCGCTCATCGACGGGCCCCGGGCCCCGGGGCCGATGCCGCCCTCCGCGCTGGCCTCGTGCGCGCAGTTGGCCAGCACGCCGGCCTTCAGCACCTGCCCGGCCGGCGCCGAAGCGGCCTCGGTGACACCGTTCTTCAGCGAGTTGGGGCTGGACTTCATCAAGAGCTGGCCGGCCCGCTGGCCGGCCGCCGCGTTCCCTGCCGACCAGATCGACGGCCTGCCGGTGCTGAGCGTCGTGGTGACGACGGACGGATCGCGGGCGGCGGTCGAGCAGGCCAGGACGCTGCTCGCGCTCACCTACCCCAGCGAAGCCGTTCCCTACACCATCGCTGAGGACCGCGCCGAGATGACCAAGCAGTTGTCGGGCTTTCAGCAACTGGCCGACGTGGTGATCCTGGTCAGCCTGCCGATCGCAGGCTGCAGCCTCGCGGTGAGCATCGTCGGCGGGCTGACCGACCGCAAGCGCCCGTTCAGCCTGCTGCGGCTGACCGGCGTGCAACTCGGGGTGCTGCGCCGGGTGGTGCTGCTGGAGAGCGCGCTTCCGCTGCTGGTGGTCGCGGTGGTGGCGATCGGGATGGGGTTCCTGGCCGCGCAGCTCTTCCTGAAGGCCCAGTTGGGCTACTCGCTGCATGCGCCGGACCCGTCCTACTACCTGCTGGTGTTGCTGGGGCTGGCCGCCTCGCTCGGGGTGATCGGCTCCACCCTGCCGCTGCTGCGGCGGATCACCGGGCCGCAGACGGCACGGAACGATTGACCTCGATCTTGCATGACGGCTCGTCAGCTCGGCTGGCGGGCCGTTTCTGCCTGTCCGGGCTGGGCTTTGTGCGGAGAACAACCGCAGCCGCGTGCGCTTGGGCTCCCACCGGCGGGCGTCGCCGGTCAGGGCGAGCATGGGCATCCAGGCGAGCAGGTGCCGGGGTCATGGACCGCACGCGCCTTGCGCCACGGCGCCAGAGCCGCCGATATCGACGCGTCCAGCCCTGTCTGGCGGGAGGTCTCTACCAGCAGCACGGCGCCGGACTGCGAGACCACCCCGCGACGCACCGCCCCATTACGGCTGGTAGATCGACTTGAACTTGATGTTGCTCCCGAGCCTCTGGCCGGCCTCCACCTTCGTCTTCACGCCCAAGCACTCTTCCTCGGTGAAGACGTAGAGGTAGCTCGCGGTGTGGTTGCTGGGTGCCCAGGCGAACTGCAGAGGCTTGTTCTCGACCTCGGGGATTTCGATGCACACCGCCTCCGGCATCGTGAGGTTGTCCGGGTACGTTCCGTTCTTCGCCTGCTTCGGAAAGAGCGGGTCGCCGTACTTGTAGGCGAGGTAGCCGTTATCCGCGTGGGCCGGCATAGGAAGAGCGGCCGTGAGGGCGAGAGCGCCGAGAGCAGCGCCGAGAGAGTGCCGAAGACGCACGAGGGAACTCCTTGATACTTGCGGGATGAAACCCTTCTAGCGTGACGCGCACAGACCCAGAAAGCCCCTTGAGCATGAGCCGAACCACCCGTACAGACGTATAGGAACGATATTCCTATACGGCCAAGTGGGTTATAGCGGGCGGCCCGACCGATGGGAGGTGAGCCGCCGTGGCCTTTCCACTCTTCTGACCACCCGTCGGAGGGCCCGCTTCATGAAAGGGCGAGGTTGAGGGAGCCGGTGCCGGACCGGCTGGGAGCGCCGGCGACCCGCGCCTCCCAGTCGATCCGGTAGTCGAACATCCAGGTCATCTTCTCCGGCTTCACCAGCCTGCTGAAGACCCGCAGCGCCCAGGCGTTGAGCACCCGGCCGACCGGCCCGGCCGCCTTGGCGCTGTTCTTCCTGGTGGTCTCCTTGATGATCTTCTCCACGCGCGGCCGGCGCTCCGCCTCGTAGGCGGCGAACGCCTCCTCGCGGGGCAGGTCGCGCAGGCAGCGGGCCAGCTGGATCGCGCTCTCGATGGCGAGCGAGGCGCCCTGCCCGGAGCTGGAGGAGGGCGCGTGCGCCGAGTCCCCGACCAGGACCAGCCGGCCGCGGCTCCAGGTGGGTACCTGCGGCATGTTCTCCACCGGGCCGACGATCAGCAGCTGGTCCGGGGTGGTCGCCTCGATCATCCGGGCGGCCGGGGTGCGGTCCTCGGCGAAGGCCTGGCACAGCCGCGGCAGCCACTGCTCGGCCGGGGTCCGCTGGACCTCGGCCGCCGTCATCGGCTCGCGGTTCGGCAGGTTGACGAACCAGACGGCCGAGGCGTCGTCGAAGACCTGGTAGCCGAAGAAGGCCCGCTTGCCGAAGCTCATGTTCATCTTGCCGCCGGTGTCCGGCAGTTCGGCGCGGTCCACCCGGGCGCCGAAGCTGATCAGCCCGGCGTACTCGGGACCGGGTGCGGCCCGGTCGATCAGCGTGCGGACGGTGGAGCGGATGCCGTCCGCCCCGATCAGCACGTCGGCGGTGGCCCGCGTCCCATCGGCGAAGTGCGCCGTCACGCCCAGCTCGCTCTCCTCGGCGCCGACCAGCCGCTTGCCGTGCTCGATCCGGATGCCCCGGCGCTCGGCCTCCTGGTACAGCGCCCGGTAGAGGTCGGCGCGCCAGAAGAACTGCATGGGGGGCACCCCGGGCGGATTGCCGAACTCGCCGAGCCGGCGGCCTGCCCAGTCCTGGAGGACGATGCCGGTCATCGGCCGGCCGAGCGGCCGCACCAGCTCGCCCAGGCCGATCGCGTCCAGCGCGTCGAGGCCGTTGGGGGCCAGGCTCAGGCCGGCGCCGGCGTTGTCGGCGGTGTGCGGGTAGGCCTCGTAGACGGTGGCCTCGATGCCGGCCTGCCGCAGGGCCATCGCGGTGACGGGGCCGGCGATGCCGCCGCCGATCACCAGGGCGGTGCGGGTCTGGGTACTCATTGGCTTCTCCGTGTCCGTGTCTGCGTCTGTGTCCGTGGCTGGGGTCCGACGCCGCGCCGGGTCCCGATGAATCGATAGTTGCACTGAAACTAGTTTCAGGTCAACTAGTTCTTTCGAAGCTAGGATCGAGGCATGACCACCCACCGCAGCTCCCCCCTCGCGCTGACCGTGCTGGCCCTGCTCCACTACAAGCCGCTGCATCCCTACGGTCTGCAGCGGTTGGTCAAGGCCTGGGGCAAGGACCAGGTGGTCAACGTGGGCCAGCGCGCGAGCCTCTACCGCACGATCGACCGGCTGCAGGAGGCCGGCCTGGTCGCGGTCCGGGAGACCGAGCGGGACCAGGCGTATCCGGAGCGGACCGTCTACGAGGTCACCGACGCCGGGCGGGTGGTCGCCCGGGAGTGGCTGATCGAGATGCTCGCCGTGCCGAAGCAGGAGTTCCCGCAGTTCCCGGCCGCGCTCTCGAACCTGGTGATGCTGGACCCGCAGGAGATTCCCGAGGTGCTGGAGCGGCGGCTGCGCGCGACCGAGGAGCAGCTGGCCGGCCTGGCGGCGACGCTGGCCGGCGGCGGACAGGACGGGCTGCCCCGGGTGGTCCTGCTGGAGACCGAATACCTGCACGCCGTGACCCGGGCGGAGGTCGAGTGGCTGCGCGCGGTGATCGACGACCTGCGCTCGGGGCGGCTCACCTGGTCGGTCGAGCAGCTGATGGCGCTCGGAGCGGCGGATTAGCCGACCGGCCGTGAAGACGGCGCCCGAGATGCCTGGGAACTTCCTGTGATTTGCGTGATCGGCGTTTTGAAGGGCGCTGATCCGCTGGCTGTTTGTCCGTATTTGGGGCGATAGTCCGGAGCGCGAACCTCAGCGTTCGTCCAGATTGCGCCCAGAACTTCGCAAGAGCACCGGGCGACTCTTGTGCGCTATGAAGGTCCTCCCGCGACGGCGTGGCGTCGTCATCCTCAACTCAGTGCTCGGCGTGGCCCTCCTCGCGGGGGGCGCGCTGGCATACACCACTGTGAACAGCACCAGCAGCTCCGCCGCCAGCAAGACGCAGGCCCGCACCGCGACCGTGACCAAGGGAACGGTCCTGGCCACGGTGTCCGGATCCGGCTCGCTCAGCTCGCCCACCGATGCCGGGGACAACTTCCTCACCGGTGGCAAGCTGACGGCGGTCAAGGTCTCGGTCGGTGACACGGTGACCCAGGGCGAGGTGCTGGCCACCGTCGACACCACCGCCGCTCAGCAGGCGCTGGACGCCGCGAACGGCGCGCTGACCCTGGCGCAGGCCGCAGTGACCACGGCGCAGGCCGGAGTCACCACGGCGCAGGCCAACTTGACGAAGGCTCAGGCGGGGACGACCACGACCAGCAGCGTCCCGGTCGGCGGCAGCGGAGGCGTCGTCCAGTCCTCCTTCACCCACCCGAACCCGAGCGGCGCCCCGACCGGCACCGCTGTTCCGACGGGCGCCTCGTCGACGGCCAGCCCGTCGGCGGGCGGCGCCGGTGGTGGCGGCGCCGGTGGTGGCGGCAACAGTGCCCCCGCCCCGCAGATGACCACCATCACCACCACCAAGGTCGACCCGGCCGCCGTCGCCCAGGCGCAGCAGCAGGTGAACCAGGCGCAGCAGCAGCTCACCCAGGCCCAGCAGCAGGTCACCACCGCGCAGACCAACGTCACCAACGCGCAGACGGCGCTGGTCGGCACCACGCTGACCGCCTCGATCGGCGGCACCGTCGCCTCGATCTCCAACAAGGTCGGCGACACCGTCTCCGGCACCGGCAGCGACCCGAGCTCGGGCGGCTCCGGCAGCGGCGCCGGCTCCAACTCGAGCTCCAGCAGCAAGGCCGGCAGCTCCTCGACCTCCACCAGCCCCTCGGGCTTCATCGTCATCACCAACCCGACCGGGATGGAGGTCACTGCCGACTTCTCCGAGCTCGACTCGCTCAAGCTGAAGAAGGGCGAGGGCGCCACCGTCACGCTCAACGCGCAGTCCTCGACCACGCTCAACGCCTCGGTGCTGTCCGTCAGTTCGCTGCCGGTGTCGAGCGGTGGCAGCGGCAGCGCGGCGGGCAGCGCGGTGCAGTACGCGGCGACGCTGCAGATCAACGGCGACACCAGCCAGCTGCGCACCGGCCTGAGCGCGACCGTCTCGGTGGTCACCGGCGAGGCCGACAACGCCCTCTCGGTGCCGTCGGCGGCGCTCTCCGGCACCGGCACCACCCGCACCGCGACGCTGGTGAAGGCGGACGGCACCACCTCCCGGGTCTCGGTCACGGTCGGCGTGGTGGGTGACTCCACCGTGCAGGTGGTCTCGGGCCTGAACGAGGGCGACAAGGTCCAGCTGGCCTCGGCCACCAGTGGTGGCAGCAACGGCTTCCCGAGCGGTTCCTTCCCCGGCGGCTTCGGCGGCGGCGGTGGCACCCGTGGCGGTGGCGGCGGCTTGGGCGGCGGCGGTGGCGGGTTCGGTGGCGGCGGCGGTGGCGGCGCCAAGGGCGGTGCCTGATGGCCCGCCGCGCCCGCGCGAAGCGCTCCGCCGGCTCGGCGGCGGCCGAAGCCGCCGAGCCCGCCGTCCAGCAGGTGCCACCGCCCGTCATCCAGGTCCGCCGGCTCACCAAGTCGTACGGGCACGGCGACGCGACGGTGCACGCCCTGTGTGGTCCCTGGGACCCGCAGACCGATGAGCCGCTGGGCGTCAGCCTGGACATCGAGCCGGGCGACTTCGTTGCCGTGATGGGGAGTTCGGGCTCCGGCAAGTCCACCCTGATGAACATCCTGGGCTGCCTGGACGTCCCGACCGCGGGGCGCTACCTGCTGGACGGGATCGACGTGGGGCATCTGGACGAGAGCCAGCTCTCGCTGGTCCGCAACCGCAAGATCGGGTTCATCTTCCAGTCGTTCAACCTGGTCCCGCGCACCTCCGCGCTGGCCCAGGTCGAACTCCCGCTCGCCTACGCGGGAGTCCGGGCCGCCGAACGCCGAAAGCGCGCGCTCGCGGCGCTGGCCCTGGTGGGCCTGTCCGAGCGCGCCGACCACAAGCCCAACGAGCTGTCCGGCGGGCAGCAGCAGCGGGTGGCGGTGGCCCGTGCGCTGGTCACCGCGCCGGCGATGCTGCTGGCCGACGAGCCGACCGGCAACCTGGACAGCCGCTCCACCGAAGAGGTACTGGCGATCATCGACGGACTGAACGCGACCGGACGAACGGTCGTGCTGATCACCCACGAGGACGAGGTGGCCGCCCACGCCAAGCGGGTCATCCGCCTGGTGGACGGTCAGGTCACCTCCGACGTCCGGCAGGGCCCGGCCGGCGGTCCGCCGCCGGTGCTGGCCCGCCAGCTCGCGGCTGCGCAGGCCCAGCAGGCCCAGCAGACCGGCGCGTTGATCGGGGGTCGATCGTGATCCTCTGGCAGATGATCCGCTTCGCCTTCGCGGGCCTGGCCGCCAACAAGGTGCGCTCCGCGCTCACCATGCTCGGCGTGCTGATCGGTGTCGCCTCGGTGATCCTGCTGCTGGCCGTCGGCAACGGCTCGTCCACGGCGGTGAAGAACTCGATCACCGCGCTGGGCACCAACTCGCTGACCGTCACCTCGGGCAGCGGCGGCGGCGCGCGCACCAGCAGCACCGTCAAGAAGCTGACCGTGGACGACGCCCGCGCACTGGCCAACCCGGCCGCCGCGCCCGACATCAAGTCGGTCGCCCCGGTGGTCACCACCACCGCCACCGCGGACTACGGCAACACCTCGTACACCCCGGGCTCGGTGATCGGCACCTACCCGGCGTACTTCGAGACCGCCAATCAGAAGATCGCCTCCGGCGACTACTTCAGCGCCGACGACGTGCTCAACTCGGCCAAGGTCGCGGTGATCGGCTCGACCACCGCGCAGCAGCTCTTCGACACCGAGAACCCGGTGGGCAAGACGATCAGCCTCGGCGGCACCCCGCTGACCGTGGTCGGCGTGCTGCAGACCAAGGGCGCCACCGGGTTCACCGACCCGGACGACGTGGTGATCGCGCCGCTGCCGACCGTGCAGAACGCCTTCACCGGGTTCGGTTCGGTCAACCAGATCCTGGTGCAGGCCACTTCGGCCGACACCACCACCCAGGCGCAGAGCGAGATCACCCAGATCCTGATGGGGACGCACTCGCTGACCGACCCCACCAAGCTCGACTTCCGGGTGAGCAACCAGACCTCGCTGCTCAGCACCCGGGAGAGCACCAGCCAGACCTTCACCGTGCTGCTCGGCGCGGTGGCCGCGATCTCGCTGCTGGTCGGCGGGATCGGGATCACCAACATCATGCTGGTCACGGTGACCGAGCGGACCCGGGAGATCGGGATCCGCAAGGCCCTGGGCGCGCCGAAGGCCGTGATCCTGGGGCAGTTCCTGACCGAGTCGACCCTGCTCTCGGTGTTCGGCGCCGGCCTCGGCGTCGCGGCGGGCATCATCGGCTCGCACTTCAGCGTGGTCGGGATCAAGCCGGTGGTGATCCCCTCCTCGGTGTTCGGCGCCTTCGGGATCGCGGTGGCGATCGGCCTCTTCTTCGGCAGCTACCCGGCCAACCGGGCCGCCTCGCTGCGTCCCATCGACGCCCTGCGGCACGAGTGAGGCGCGCGATGGCCACCGGTACGACCACGGATCAGTCATGATCACCGAGCGAGCAGAGCGGGAGCAGTCAGAGCCCATGCCCACCAACAACAGCGACCTGGTCCGGGCCGACGACACCATGCGGTTGCCGGCCGTGCCCCCGTCCGTCGGCCACCCGTCCGTCGGCCACTCGCCCGGTGCGCCGTCCGCCGCGGCCGCCCCCAGCGCCGGGATGGCGCTGTCGGCGGAGTCGGCGGCGCACGCCGAACTGCTGGCCACCGCGCCGGACGCGCGGGACATCACCGCGGAGCTGGCGGCCCCGCCGCGCCGCAAGCTGCCCTGGGTCACCCTGCTGCTGGCCGGCGGGGTGATCGCGGCCTCGGCTTTCGCGGGCGGTGCCTGGTACCAGAAGAACCACGGTGACAACACCACCACCGCGAGCCGGGCGATCACGGCGGCGCTGCAGAAGGCGGGCCAGAGCGGCGGCACCCGCGGCGGCCGGGGTGCCGCCGCCGGCGGTGGCGGCGGCGCGGGTGGCGGTGGTGGTGCGGCCGGCGCGGGTGGTGCGGGCTTCACCCGCGGCACGGTCAAGCTGGTGGACGGCAGCACCGTCTACCTCACCGACGCCAGCGGCAACATCGTCAAGGTCACCACCGGCAGCTCCACCAAGGTCTCGGTGGCCAAGGACGGCCAGGTCGGCGACCTGCAGCCGGGCCAGAGCGTGACCGTGGTCGGCACCCCGGACGGCTCCGGCGGCTACTCGGCCTCGCAGCTGACCGAGGGTGGTGCGACCGGCGCCGGCGGGTTCGGCGGTGGCGGCGGATTCGGTGGCGGTGGCGCCGGTGGTGCTGGCGCCGGTGGCGGCGCCAGCACGGCCGGCGGCTGAGCAGGCGCCGGGTCACGGACGGAAAAGTCAGGCGGCCTCGGGAGACTGCTCCCGGGGCCGCCTGCGCGTGCCCTCACGTGCCGCGCCGCCGGCGGTCCGGCGGGCATGAGCGTACTGACGAGTATTGAACGCGTTGGATCCTCCGTACTCGAAGGATTCGATGAGTTTCATCCGCCTCTCATCTAGTGCGCGTAACCTCCCGACTCCATCACATCCGCTCGGCTGACAAGCCCAGAGCGCCCGGGAGGCGGACCCCGTGACGACAGGGACTATGACGACAGCGACGGTGTCCGGCAGCGCGGCCCAGGCCGGTTCGACCGGCCCCGCGCAACTCGCCGCCGGCGGCCCGGCCTCGCCCGCGCGCGCCTCGGGCGAGGCCTTCCTGCTGGTGGTGGACGACGAGCCGAACATCCGCGAGCTGCTCTCCGCCTCGCTGCGCTTCTCCGGGTTCCGGGTGGAGTCGGCGGCCACCGGCGAGGAGGCGCTGGCCGCGATCGCGACGGAGCGCCCCGACCTGGTGGTGCTCGACGTGATGCTGCCCGACCTGGACGGTTTCACCGTGGTCGAGCGGCTGCGCGAGCAGACCCGCCGCCAGCAGATCGCCAATCCGGCCGGCCTGGCCGCCCGCCCGGGCCGCCCGCGCCCGGCCGACCACCTGCCGGTGCTCTTCCTCACCGCGAAGGACGGCACCGAGGACAAGGTGCACGGCCTGGCCTCCGGCGCCGACGACTACGTGACCAAGCCGTTCAGCCTGGAGGAGCTGATCGCCCGGATCCGGGCGATCCTGCGCCGGGCCGGCGGTCCGGCCGAGGACGGCCGGCTCACCGTGGCCGACCTGACGCTCGACCCGCTGGCCCACGAGGTCACCCGGGACGGCCGGCCGATCTCGCTCTCGCCGACCGAGTTCAAGCTGCTGCACTACCTGATGGCCAACGTCGGCCGGGTGGTCTCCAAGGCGCAGATCCTGGACCACGTCTGGGCCTACGACTTCGGCGGCGACCTGAGCATCGTCGAGTCCTACATCTCGTACCTGCGCCGCAAGCTGGACTCCGGCCCCGACCACGGCCCGAAGCTGATCCACACCGTGCGCGGCATCGGCTACGCGCTGCGCCGCCCGCCGCAGCAGCCGCAGGACTGATCGGCTGTGTGGGGCCTGCGTCAACTGCGTCGTTGGAGTGGACGAATTGTGAGGGCCCTGCGTTCCTTCGTGCCGCGTCGTCTGCTGGGCCTGCGCCCGAGCGCCGTGCTGCGCCGCACCGGGCGGTTCTCGCTGCGGGCCCGGCTGCTGGCGCTGACCCTGGTGCTGGTCACCACCGGTCTGGTGGTCAGCGACGTGATCGTGCTCGGCACCGTGCGCGAGCAGCTGACCGGCCGGATCGACCAGCAGCTGAAGCAGTTCGGCACCACCCTCGCGCACCGGGGCGGCCAGCACACGGCGGGCGCCGGCGGCACCGTGAAGCAGGGACCGCCGACCAGCCCGCCCACCGACGACGGCGCCCGGCGGTTGCAGAGCCCGGGCGGCCTGCCCAGCCAGTACGAGGTCCGGATGCTCGCCGCCGACGGCAGCGTGATCCGCTCGTACCGCCAGCCGATGGAGGTCAACGACCCCGAGCCGGACCTCTCCTCGATCACGGCTGCCACCGTGGCCGCCCACCTCGGCAAGGGTTTCGACCTGCCCGGCGACCGGGACACCACCTGGCGGGCGCTGATCCTGCCGATCACGCGCACCACCCCGCCGTCGCCCGGCTCCACCTTCTCGTCCTACGTGCTGGTCACGGTCTCGCTGGACGACGTGCACACCACCGTCGAGCGGCTGGGCCATGCCTTCCTCGCGATCGGCGGCGTGGTACTGCTGCTGATCACCGGGCTCGGCACCTTCGCGGTGCGGGCCGGGCTGAAGCCGCTGCGCCGGATCGAGAGCGGCACCGAGCTGATCGCGGCCGGTGAACTCTCCTACCGGATGCCGGAGTTGCCGCCGGGTACCGAGGTCGGCCGGCTCTCCCTGGCGCTGAACGGGATGCTCGACCAGATCGAGTCCGCGTTCGCCGCCCAGGCCGCCTCGGAGGCGCGGATGCGGCGTTTCGTCGCGGACGCCTCGCACGAGCTGCGCACTCCGCTCGCGGGCATCCGCGGCTTCGCCGAGCTCTACCGGATGGGCGCGCTGGCCTCGGACGCCGACGTCAAGCGGACCATGGACCGGATAGAGAGCGAGGCGGTCCGGATGGGCGGCCTGGTGGAGGACCTGCTGACGCTGGCCCGGCTGGACGAGGAACGCCCGCTCGACCTGGCCCCGATGGACCTGCGCACGCTGGCCGCCGACGCGCTGCACGACCTCACCGCGCTCGACCCCACCCGTCCGGTCTCCCTCACCGGCCCCGGCGGCAGCGGCTCGCCGGGCGCCGCCGCCGTGCTCGGCGACGAGGCCCGGCTGCGCCAGGTGGTCACCAACCTGGTCGGCAACGCCGTCAAACACACCCCGCGCGGCACCGCCGTCCGGATCGGCGTGGGCGCCGGCACCGACGGCTGCGTCCTCGAAGTCGCCGACTCGGGACCGGGTCTGACGGTCAGTCAAGCCGAGCGGGTGTTCGAGCGCTTCTACCGCGTCGACGCCTCCCGCAGCCGCCACGAGGGCGGCGGCGCCGGCCTCGGCCTCGCCATCGCCACCGCCTTCGCGCGGGCTCACGGCGGCATGCTGACCCTGGACACCGCCCTCGGCGCGGGGGCGACCTTCCGGCTGACGCTGCCTCGTTCGAGTGGTGAGTAGGCGAAGCCTCTTGCGCGCGGCCATCGGTGTGTGATCGTACGGCTGCGGCTTGTGTCACGGTGGCCTCGCCGCTGACACTGGACGGGAGGAGAGGTGTCCTCATGACGGCGCTCGCGACCGAGGTGATCACCATGGACCTGGACCAGGCCCTGTGGCAGCTGTGGAAGTCCATGGATGTTCCCGAGGGCTTCCGCGCGGAGATCATCGAGGGAGCCATCGAGGTGTCACCGACCGGACGGCTTCGCCACGGCAAGGTCAATCAGCGGCTCGCCTTGGCGTTGCACGATTTCCTGCGGGGGAGCGGGTATGCACCGGCTCAGGACATCAACGTCATCCACAACCTCAAGGTCCTCATTCCCGACGTCTTCGTCGCACCGGAGGACGTCGAGGAGATCGAGCACCCCGAGGGACTGGGGGCCCTGGCCTCCGGTGTCGGACTCGTCGTGGAGACCGTCTCCCCCGGCGCGGAAGCCCGCCAGCGCGATCGTGTCCGCAAGCACCGCGCGTACGCCCAGGCCGACATCCCGGTCTACGTGATCATCGACGACCATGACGGCGCCGGCGCCGTCACCGTCCTCAGTGGCCCCGACCCCGAGCGCGGCGCCTACGCCCGGTCCGTCCGCACCCCCTACGGCGAGGAAGCCGTCATCCCCGAGGGCCCGGCCAAGGGCTTCGTGATCGGCCCGGACATCACCGGCACCCCGACCCCGGCCGACCAGCCGCAGGCCTGACCTTCACATATTCACGAGCGTTCCGCTTTCCCTTCACCCCACCCCGCCTCCGGCGGCCGCACAGGTGTGCGGCATACTGTCTCCAACGGCGAGCTTGTGAAAGTGTTCACGTTCACAAGCTCGCAAGCTTGACCGGTATTGGTGCCGCTTGCGACAAACGGCGCTTTTGTCCGGTTGGTGAGGCAGGATCTGGATCAAACCAGACCAGATCGGGCGTCGGATCGAAGGGAAGAGGGCGAAGTGCAGCTAGCGATCGCTCACGACACCATCGCGCGATGGCAGTTCGGGGTCACCACCGTCTATCACTTCCTCTTCGTGCCGCTGACGATCAGTCTGGCGGCGCTGGTCGCCGGGCTGGAGACGGCCTGGGTGCGGACGGGCAAGGAGAAGTACTTCCACGCCACCAAGTTCTGGGGAAAGCTCTTCCTGATCAACATCGCCATGGGCGTGGTGACCGGGATCGTGCAGGAGTTCCAGTTCGGGATGAACTGGTCGGACTACTCGCGCTTCGTCGGGGACGTCTTCGGGGCGCCGCTGGCGATGGAGGCGCTGATCGCCTTCTTCTTCGAGTCCACCTTCATCGGGTTGTGGATCTTCGGCTGGGACAAGCTGCCGAAGAAGATCCACTGCGCCTGCATCTGGCTGGTGGCGATCGGCACGATGCTCTCCGCGTACTTCATCCTGGCCGCCAACTCCTGGATGCAGCACCCGACCGGCTACACCATCGACCCGGTGACCAAGCGGGCGCAGCTCACCGACATCGGAAAGGTGCTGTTCCAGGACACCACGCTGGTGGTGGTCTTCCACACGCTGACCGCCGCCTTCCTGACCGGCGCCGCTTTTGTGGTGGGCATCGCCTCCTGGCACCTGTGGAAGGCCAAGCGGAAGCCCGCGAGTGCGGATGAGCGCCGCACCGCCTCGATGCGTACCTCGCTGCGGCTCGGCCTGGTGCTGGCCGTGGTCGCGGGCCTGGGCACCGCGCTCAGCGGGGACACGCTGGCCAAGGTGATGTTCGAGCAGCAGCCGATGAAGATGGCCTCCGCCGAAGCCCTCTGGGACACCCAGGCACCCGCGCCGTTCTCGATCTTCGCGGTCGGCAACGTGCAGAAGGGCCACAACTCGGTGGAGTTGGAGATCCCCGGGATACTCTCCTTCCTCGCCAAGAGCGACTTCCACTCGCCGGTGCCCGGCATCAACGACACCGCCGCCGCCGAGGCCGCCAAGTACGGCGGCAAGCCGAGCGACTACATCCCCGACATCTTCGTGACCTACTGGGGCTTCCGGCTGATGATCGGCTTCGGGATGACCTCCTTCGTGGCCGGTGCGATCGGGCTCTGGACCACCCGCAAGAAGTGGTTCCTGGCACCGGAGTTCCGCACCGGTGAGGACGAGCCGCCGCGCCTGATGCTCACCCGCACCCGCGAACTGGGCCCGACGCTGACCAAGTGGAGCTGGCGGATCGGCATCCTGACCATGGGCTTTCCGCTGGTCGCCAACAGCTTCGGCTGGATCTTCACCGAGATGGGCCGTCAGCCCTGGTCCGTCTTCGGCCTGCTGACCACCGCCGACTCGGTCTCCCCGAACGTCGGTGTGGGCACCCAGGTCATCGCCTTCAGCACGTTCACGGCGCTCTACGCGGTGCTCGCGGTGATCGAGGTCCGGCTGCTCGCGAAGTACGCCAAGGCCGGCCCGGACGTCGACGAACGCCCGCCCGCCAAGGACCCCAGGCTGCGTGGCCCCGGCTCCGACGAGGACGCCGACCGCCCGCTGGCCTTCGCCTACTGAGCCCGGGGAGAGTAGAGATGCAGCTGCATGACGTCTGGTTCGTCCTGATCGCGGTCCTCTGGACCGGCTACTTCTTCCTGGAGGGCTTCGACTTCGGCATCGGTGTGCTCACCAGGCTGCTCGCCAGGGACCGGGCGGAGCGCCGGGTGCTGATCAACACCATCGGCCCGGTCTGGGACGGCAACGAGGTCTGGCTGCTGACCGCCGGCGGCGCCACCTTCGCCGCCTTCCCGGACTGGTACGCCACCCTGTTCAGCGGGTTCTACCTGCCGCTGCTGATCATCCTGGTCTGCCTGATCATCCGTGGCGTGGCCTTCGAGTACCGGCACAAGCGCACCGAGGAGCGCTGGCAGAACGGCTGGGAGCAGGCGATCTTCTGGACCTCGCTGCTGCCCGCCTTCCTCTGGGGGGTGGCCTTCGGCAACATCGTGCACGGCGTGGCGATCGACCAGCAGAAGAACTACATCGGCGGCTTCGGTGATCTGCTCAACCCGTACGCGCTGCTCGGCGGCCTGACCACGCTGCTCCTCTTCACCTTCCACGGCGCGGTCTTCGCCGCGCTCAAGACGGTCGGCGACATCCGGACCCGGGCCCGCGCGATGGCACTTCGGCTCGGCCTGGTGACGGCGGTGCTGGCGCTGGCCTTCCTGACCTGGACCCAGGTCCACCGGGGTGACGGCTGGAGCCTGGCGGCGCTGGTGGTGGCCGTGCTCGCCCTGCTCGGCGCGCTGGCGGCCAACCAACTGGCCCGCGAGGGATGGGCGTTCATCCTCTCCGGGCTGACCATCGTGGCCGCCGTCGCGATGCTCTTCCTGTCGCTCTTCCCGGACGTGATGCCCTCCACGCTCAACCCGGCGTGGAGCCTGACGGTCTCCAACGCCTCCTCGGCGCCCTACACGCTGAAGGTGATGACCGTGGTGGCGGCCGTCTTCACCCCGCTCGTGCTGCTCTACCAGGGCTGGACGTACTGGGTGTTCCGCAAGCGGATCGGCGTCCAGCACATCCCGTCGGGCCAGCCGGCCGGTCCGGCCGGTCCCGCAGCTCCCGCCGCTCCTGCCGCCGAGAGCTGAGCCGCCGTCATGAGGCCCGTCGACCCCAGGCTGCTCGCCCAGGCCCGCACCACCCGGGCCTTCCTGGCCGGCTCGGTGCTGCTCGGCGCTCTCGGCGCGGTGCTGGTGCTCGCCCAGGCCACGCTGATCGCCGAGATCGTGGTCCGCTGCTTCCAGCGCGGCCAGGGCCTGGCAGCGCTCGGCACCCCGCTGGTGCTGCTCGCGGCCACCGCGGTGGGCCGGGCGCTGGTCGCCTGGCTCACCGAGCTGACGGCCCATCGGTCGGTGGCCCGGGTCAAGTCGCAGTTGCGCCGCCGGCTGCTGGAGCACGCCACCGCGCTGGGCCCCGGTTACCTGGCGGGCCGGCGCACCGGCGAGCTGACCACGCTGGCCACCCGGGGTGTCGACGCGCTGGACGACTACTTCGCCCGCTACCTGCCGCAGCTCGCGCTCGCGGTGGTGGTGCCCGCGGTGCTGCTGGCCCGGATCATCGGGGCCGACTGGGAGAGTGCGGCGATCATCGCGGGGACGCTGCCGCTGATCCCGCTCTTCATGGTGCTGATCGGCTGGGCCACCAAGGACCGGATGGACCGCCAGTGGCGCTCGCTGGCCCGGCTCTCGCACCACTTCCTGGACGTGGTCGCCGGGCTGCCCACGCTCAAGGTCTTCAACCGGGCCAAGGCCCAGGCCGAGGCGGTCAAGCGGATCACCGACGAGTACCGCAGGGCCACCCTGCGCACGTTGCGGATCGCCTTCGTCTCCTCGTTCGCCCTGGAGCTGCTGAGCACCATCTCGGTCGCCCTGGTCGCCGTCTCGATCGGATTCCGGCTGGTCGACGGCAGCCTCGGTCTTGAGACCGGGCTGCTGGTGCTGATCCTGGCACCCGAGGTCTACTTCCCGCTGCGCCAGGTCGGCGCGCTCTACCACGCCAGCGCCGAGGGGCTGGCGGCGGCCGAGGAGGTCTTCGCCGTCCTGGAGACCCCGCTGCCGGCCATCGGCACCGTCCCCGCCCCGGTGCTCGCGGGCGCCAGCGTGACGGTCGGCCCGCTGACGGTCACCCACCCCGGGCGCACCGCACCCGCGCTCCGCGGTGCGGCCCTGGTGCTGCCGCCGGGCAGTACGACTGCGGTCACCGGACCCAGCGGCGCGGGCAAGAGCACGCTGCTCGCCGTCCTGCTTGGCTTCGTCCGCCCGGAGGCCGGGAGCGTCACGGTCACCGCCGCCGACGGGCGCTCGTACGACCTGGCGGAGCTGGCACCCGAGTCCTGGCACTCGCAGCTCGCCTGGGTGCCGCAGCACCCGCAGCTGTTCGCGGGCACGGTGGCCTCGAACGTCCGGCTGGCCCGCCCCGAGGCCTCCGACGCCGAGGTGAGCGCCGCGCTCGCCGCCGCCCACGCGCTGGACTTCGTGCGGCGGCTGCCGCTGGGGCTGGAGACCGTGCTCGGCGAGGACGGGGCCGGGCTGTCGGCAGGCCAGCGCCAGCGGCTCGCGCTGGCCCGGGCGCTGCTGACGGACCGTCCGCTGGTGCTGCTCGACGAGCCGACCGCCAACCTGGACGCGCAGAGCGAGGCGGCGATCGTCGAGGCGGTGCGCGCCCTCGCGGCCGACCCGGCGCGCACCGTGCTGCTGGTGGCGCACCGGCCGGCGCTGCTGGCGGTGGCGGAGCGGCGGGTGGAGCTGACGGTGCCTCAGGTGGCGGATGTTTCACGTGAAACGTTGCTGGTGCCGCAGGTGGCCGCTGAGCCGCAGCAGAGCGCCGCCTCTCCGGCCCCGATCCCGGTCCCGGCCCTTACCTTGGCCGCCTCCGGCGCCCCGCTGCGCCGCGTCGCCGCGCTCTTCGCCGCCGCCGAAGCCGGCCGGGCCCGGCGCCGGTTCGCGCTCGCCGTGCTGCTCGGCAGTCTGGCGCTCGGGTGCGCGGTGGCGCTGCTGGCCACCTCGGGGTGGCTGATCTCCAAGGCCTCCCAACAGCCGCCCGTGCTCTACCTGATGATGGCGGTCACCTCGGTGCGCGCCTTCGGGGTCGGCCGCAGCTTCTTCCGCTACTGCGAGCGCCTGGTCTCGCACGACGCCGTGCTGCGCACCCTGGGCAGCCTGCGGGTGACCGTCTACCGCCGCCTGGAGCGGCTGGCGCCCACCGCGCTGCCCGCCTTCCGGCGCGGTGACCTGCTGTCGCGGCTGGTCGCGGACGTCGACGTGGTCCAGGACTGGTACCTGCGCTGGCGGCTGCCGGCCGCCGTCGGCCTGGTCGTCTCGCTGGCCGCCTCGGCTGGCCTGGCCCTGCTGCTGCCGGGCGCCGGGATCGCGCTGGCGGTCGGCCTGCTGCTCGCGGGGGCCGTGGTCCCCGTGCTGGCCGCCCGCCTCTCCCGCCGGACGGAGCGTCAGCAGGCTCCCGCGCGTGGTGCGCTCGCCACCGCCGTGGTCGACACCTGCACCGGCACCGCCGAGCTGACCGTGGCGGGCGCGCTGCCTGCCCGCCTCGGCGTCGTCCGGGCCGCCGACGCCCGCCTGACCTCCCTCGCCGCCCGCTCGGCCACCACCACGGCGCTCGGCGCGGGCCTGATGGCCCTGCTCACCGGGTGGACGGTGGTCGCCTGCGCCGTGCTGGGCGTGGCCGGCGTGCGGTCCGGCTCGCTGAACGGCCTCAGCCTGGCGCTGGTGATCCTCACTCCGCTGGCCGCGTTCGAGGCGGTGACCGGGCTGCCCGGCGCGGTGCAGATCCGCGAGCGCAGCCGGGCGGCGGCGGCGCGGCTGACCGAGATGGTGGACACCCCGGACCCGGTGGCCGAGCCGGCTGCCCCGGCTCAGGCGCCCGCCGACCCGTTCCCGCTGGCCGTGCGCGGGCTGCGCGCCTCGTGGCCGGGGCAGCAGGCGCTCGCCCTGGACGGCGTCGACCTGGACCTCGCCGCCGGCCGGCGTGTCGCGGTGGTCGGGCCGTCGGGCTCCGGCAAGACCACGCTGGCGCATGTGCTGCTCCGGCTGCTCGACCAGCGTTCCGGCGAGGTGACGCTGGCCGCCGACCGTCCACAGGCTGTGGACAGCCGCGCACTGGACGGCGACGCGGTGCGCGGTCTGATCGGCCTCTGCGCCCAGGACGCGCACGTCTTCGACAGCTCGCTGCGCGAGAACCTGCGCCTGGCGCGCCCTGCCGCCTCGGACGCCGAGCTGCGCACCGTCCTTGTCGCGGCCCGCCTGCTCGACTGGGTGGACACCTTGCCCGACGGCCTGGACACCATGGTCGGCGAACACGGCGCGCGCCTCTCGGGCGGCCAGCGCCAACGGCTCGCGCTGGCCCGGGCGTTGCTGGCCGACTTCCCACTGCTGATCCTGGACGAGCCTGCGGAGCACCTGGACCTGCCCACGGCTGATGCCCTCACCGCCGACCTGCTCGCGGCCACCGAGGGCCGGGCGACGCTGCTGATCACCCACCGCCTGGCGGGGTTGGCGACGGCGGGCGTGGACGAGGTCGTGGTGCTGGACGGGGGGCGGGTGGTGGAGCGCGGCAGCTGGGCCGAGTTGACGGAACGTCAGGACGGGCGGCTGCGGGCGCTGTGGGAGCGGGAGACGGCGGCGGACCGGCTGGTGGGGGTGGGGGTGTAGAGCGCGAGAGGGAATCGCGGTGGTTGCCAAGGTGGTTGATCCCCAGCCTCGGGTTTCTCAGCGAAATGATCTCGCGAGGTGACTCCGCCCAGGGAATCCCGCGAGCCGCGATGGGTCCGGCGAGTCCGGCGGTCGTACGGTAGAACCCGTCACCGAGGAGGACCTCCGATGCGCAGCGTGACCTATTCGATGGGCGTCTCACTCGACGGCTACATCGTCGGGCCGGACGGCGAGTTCAGCTGGACGGAGCCCGACGAGGAGGTCTTCCGCTTCGTCACCGACGAGGAACGCAAGGTCGGCGTCCACCTGTTGGGGCGACGGCTGTACGAGACGATGCTGTACTGGGAGACCGCCGACCAGGACCCATCGCTCGACGACTCGATGCTCGAGTGGGCCGCGCTCTGGAACTCGCTCCCGAAGGTGGTGTTCTCCACCACGCTGTCGGCGGTGCAGGGCAATGCCCGCCTGGCCTCCGGCGGCCTGGCGGAGGAGATCGAGCGGCTGCGAGCCGAGCCGGGGGAGGGCGAGATCGCGATCGGCGGCGCGATTCTCGCCGCCGAGGCGGCCGCGTCGGGTCTGATCGACGAGTACCGGGTCAGGGTCTACCCGGTACTCGTCGGCGGCGGCATTCCGTTCTTTCCCCAGCGCGAGCGCCGGGTGGATCTCGAACTCGTCGAGACCCGCACCTTCAGCTCGGGAGTCGTCTACCTCCGCTACCGCGTGGCGCGCTAGGCGGTTCGTCCGCCGAGCCCCAGGAAGAACGGGCCGGCCACTGACGTTTTCTCTGTTGCAATCTTGCGCATCCACAACCACCTCGCCCCAACCGGTAGTTGGTCAGCCCGGGTCCGCCGAGGACTCGCCCTCCGGGCCCGCCGTGCTCTTCGGCGGCCGGCCCCGGCGGGGCAGCCCGCCGACGTTGGTGGGCAGCCGGCCGGCCTGGGAGAGGGACTGGCGCAGCAGGTACTCGATCTGGGCGGTGGTGCTGCGCAGTTCGTCGCCGGCCCAGCGGACCAGGGCGTCGTGGACGGCGGGGTCGAGGCGGAGCAGGATCTGCTTGCGGTCGCTCATGGGCAGCTCGGGCTCGTCCTGTTTGTCTTGATCTACTGGTAGAGCGTACCGGTGTTGACGACCGGTTGGGTCGCCTGTTCGCTGCAGAGCACCACCAGCAGGTTGCTGACCATCACGGCCTTGCGCTCCTCGTCGAGTTCGACGATGCCCTCCTGGCTCAGCGAGTCGAGGGCCTGGCGCACCATGCCGACCGCGCCCTGGACCAGTCGCTCGCGGGCGGCGACCACCGCGTCGGCCTGCTGGCGGCGCAGCATGGCCTGGGCGATCTCGGGTGCGTAGGAGAGGCGGGTGATCCGGGACTCGACGACGCCGATCCCGGCCAGCGCGACGCGGTCGCCGATCTCCGCCGACAGGCGCGTGGTGATCTCGTCGGCATGGACGCGCAGTGAGAGCACGTCTTCGGTGCGCGCGTCGTAGGGGTAGCTGGTGGCGATGTGCCGGACCGCGGTCTCGGCCTGGATGCCGACGAACTGCACGACGTTGTCGACCGCGTAGACGGCCTTCGCGGTGTCCTCGACCTGCCAGACCACCACGGCAGCGATCTCGACCGGGTTGCCGTCGGCGTCGTTGACCTTGAGCGTGGCCGTCTCGTGGTTGCGCACCCGGGTGGAGATCTTGCGCCGCAGCGTGAACGGGTTCACCCAGCGCAGGCCGGTGGTGTGCACCGTCCCGGTGTAGCGGCCGAAGAGGGAGGTCACGCGGGCCTCGCCGGGCGAGACCGGGGTGAGGCCGAGCAGCGCGAGTGCGCCGACCACCCACAGGACCACGCGCAGCCAGCTGTCCGCACCGTGCGATGCCACGCCCGAAGCGATCGCGGCCAGTCCGATCGCGAGGGGCGCCCACCCCGGGATGTCGCGCGCGGAACGTTCGCTGATCGGGGTGAGCGGGGGTGTGGCCGGAGCCGGGTCTGTCGTCATGGGAGCGCCGCCCTCGTCGAGGTCTGTGACCTATCTTTAAAGCTCTAGCTTAGTGATATCACTTTACGGAGGCTATCGCCATCCCATCGCCTCCGGGTGAACCGGCGGCTCAGCGCCTACTGCCGACGAAACTCCGACTCAGGTCAGTAGGGTCGAGGCATGGCGACCACCCCCGACGAGCCCGCCCCCCACCGGGTGCCCGAGATCTCCTCGCTGGGCCTCGACACGCTGGTGACCGAGGTGTCCGAGCGCCTGCAGTCCGCGGCGGCCGTCACCGACCGGATGCAGCGGCTGCTGGAGGCGGTGGTCTCGGTCGGGGCGGGGCTCGACCTGCACGCGACGCTCGAACGGATCGCCTCCGGGGCGGCCGAGCTGGTGGACGCCCGGTACGCGGCGCTCGGGGTGATCTCGCCGAACGGGCACGGGCTCAGCGACTTCATCCATGTCGGGATCGACGACGCGACCGCCGCCGAGATCGGTGACCTGCCCTCGGGGCGGGGGATCCTGGGGGTGCTGATCGACCATCCCGAGCCGCTGGTGCTGGACGAGCTGTCCCGGGACCCGCGCGCGTCCGGGTTCCCGGCCCACCACCCGCCGATGCGCTCCTTCCTCGGGGAGCCGATCCGGGTGCGCGAGGAGGTGTTCGGCAACCTCTACCTGACCGAGAAGCGCGGCGGCGGCGGGTTCACGCCCGAGGACGCCCAGGTGGTGCACGCGCTCGCGGCCGCCGCCGGGGTGGCGATCGAGAACGCCCGGCTGTACGAGGAGGGCCGGCGCCGCGAGCGGTGGATCGCCGGCGCCGCCGCGGTCACCACCGCGCTGCTCTCCACCGACAAGGCGCACGACGCGCTGGCGGTGGCGGCCGAGCGGGTGCGCGAACTGGCCGACGCCGAACTTGGGATGATCATGCTGCCCACCGGTGACGGCGGTCTGCGGGTCTCGCACGCCTCGGGCCGGGACGCCGAGTACGTCATCGGCGAGCTGGTCCCGGGGGCCGGGTACGCGGCCAGGCTGCGGGACGGCGAGAGCGTCTTCATCGACGACATGTCGAAGGACCCGGCGCTGGTGATGCGCCTGGCCCGGCGCTACGGGCCGTCGATGGCGCTGCCGATGGTGGCCGGCGGGCAGGTGCTCGGCGGGCTGGTGGTCTGGCGGGCGTTGGGTGCCCGGCCGTTCAGCGACGTCACCAAGGAGCTGGCGGCCACCTTCGCCTCGCAGGCCGCGCTCGCCCTGCGGCTGGCCGAGGGGCAGCGCGACCAGCAGCGGCTGGCCGTCTTCCAGGACCGCGACCGGATCGCCCGGGACCTGCACGACCTGGTCATCCAGCGGCTCTTCGCCACCGGGATGATGCTGGAGAGCGCCGCCCGCCGGGCCGCCGTCCCCGAGGTGAGCGAGCGGATCGGCCACGCGGTGGACGAACTCGACGCCACCATCCAGGAGGTCCGCACCACCATCTACGCCCTCCAGCACGACGACCACGGCGAGCAGCCGGACACCCTGCGCACCCGAGTGCTGCGCGAGGGCAGCCAGGCCGCCGCCGCGCTCGGCTTCAAGCCCTCGATGACCTTCGCCGGGCCGGTGGAGCACCTGGTCGGTGATGCGACGGCCCGTCAACTCCTGGCTGCGCTACGCGAGATGCTCTCCAACACGGCCCGCCACGCCCGCGCCTCGCGGGTCGTGGTCGAGGTCGACGCCATCGTCCACCTGGACGACGGCGGCCGCCCGGTCTCCGGCGACCCCGAGGCCCTGGACCGCCCGGGCCGCCCCGGCGTGCTGCTCACGGTCACCGACGACGGCGTCGGCATCCCCGAGGGCGGCCGCCGCAGCGGCCTGGCCAACCTGCGTCGCCGCGCCGAGGCGCTGGGGGGCGACGCCTGGCACGAGCCGGGGCCGGACCGCCGGGGGGCCCGGGTGCGCTGGTCGGCGCGGTTGTGAACTCGCGCCAGGGGACTACGCCGTCGCAGGCTCCCAGGCGAACTCGGCCAGGTTGGCGTCCGGTTGGGCGTCGGTGAGGCGGTTGGCGAAGGTGGAGAGGGTGTAGGTGCCGATGCCGAGCACCACGTCCAGGGCGTTGCGCGGGGTGAAGCCGTGGGCCAGGAAGCCGTCCAGGGCTTCGGGGGTGGCGGCGCCCGAGGTGGTGAGCAGGTGCAGGGTGAACGCGCGGACGGCGGCCAGCCGCGGGTCGGGCAGCGGGGTGCCGGCGCGCAGTGCCTCGATCACGGCGGGGTCGGCGCCGAGCTTGCTGAGCTTGGCGGTGTGCATGGCCACGCAGAGGTGGCAGATGTTGCGGGTGGCGATGGTCATCACGACCACCTCGCGGGCGAGCGGGTCCAGCGAACTGCGCTCGAAGCGGGCGCTCAGGTCGAGGAAGCCGGTGAGCAGTTCGGGGGACTCGGCCATCAGGCCGACCGCGCCGGGCAGGTAGCCGAGGTGGCGGTGGGTGGACTCCATGGCGGCGCGGGCCGCGGCCGGGGCGGATTCGACGGTGTGGGTCGGGAAGTACTGTCGGGACATGACGGATCGGTCTCCTCGTTAAGCCGTGCAATGGACAACGTGGTTGACTAAAAACGTAAACCAGGTTGTCGATATAGGCAAGAGAGAGCAAGGGGTGTCCGCGATGAGCGAGGCCGTGCCGGAGCGGGAGAGTCACGGGTTCGAGCTGCCACTGCTGCTCTTCGCGGGCTTCCGCTCGATCATCGACCAGTTGCACGCCGAACTGGCCGAGCAGGGCCACCCGGATGCCCGCCCCGCCCACGGCTTCGCCCTGCAGGCTGTGGGCCCGCAGGGCGCGAGCGCGAGCGAGGTGGGGCGGCGGCTGGGCGTCTCCAAGCAGGCGGCCGGCAAGACGATCGACCGGCTGGAGGCGCTCGGTTACGTGCTGCGGGTCGACGATCCGCTCGACGCCCGGCGCAAGCTGGTCCGGCTCACCCCGCGCGGCGTGGACCTGCTGGCCCGCTCCGCAGCCGTCTTCGAGCGGCTGCGGGCCGACTGGGTGGCCCGGTTGGGCGAGCAGCGGGTGCGCGAGCTGGAGCGGGACCTGCGGACCATGGTGCCGGCGGGGTTCTTCCGGCTGGACGTGGCGGGGTGGTTCGGGCAGTAGGCAGTAGGCAGTAGGCAGTGGGCAAGCGGCGCGGGTCAGCGGGTCAGCAGCGGCAGGCCGACCGCGAGGCCGAGCAGCAGGGCGAAGAAGACCGCCGCGTACGGGCTGGCCAGGTTGAACGTCCAGCCGATGCCGAACCGCTTGGGCACGAAGAACGAGGAGTCCGCCGGGTTGACGTAGACCAGGCCGCCCAGGCGCCAGTACCGGTCGTCGTCCTGGTGCTCCACCGGCGCGGCCGGTGCTGCTGATGCCGCGGGGTCGTCCTGCTCGGCCGGGATCCGGCTGCCGTTCTGGCCGCTGCGGATCGCCACCACGAGCAGCACGGCCAGTCCGATCGCCGGCGGGAGCAGCACCGGCAACACCGACAGGGTGCGGGCGCCGTTCCAGATCTGCCAGGCCGCCAGGGTGATCGACAGGTCGGCGCAGGCCGTCAGCAGCATCAGGCAGCGCGCCATCCGGCCCAGGAACCGGCGGTGCTGACCGGCCGTCACTTTGGCGCGGGCCGGGTCCAGATCGGGCCGGGCGCGGAAGGTCAGCCAGGTGACCAGCACCAGCAGCAGGGTGATGCCGACCTCGGCGAAGACCGGTGCGAAGGCGCTGCCCACCGACTTGGCCGCCAAGTGGTCCGCGTGGCCGGGGCCGTTGTAGTGCGTCGGCAGCCGGTCGGGCATCGACGGGTAGCGCACGATGCCCGCCACCAGCGTCCCGGCGGTCAGCAGCGCCGAGGGCAGCACCCAGAGCCACGGGAAGCGTGCGGGGTCGGTGCGCAGCGAGGTGTCCACGGCGACCCCCTGGCGCAGGCCGTGGAACCACTGCTCGCGCTGCTTGACCGCGGCGATCGCCTGGTGCGCGCGCAGGTAGCCGACGATGCCGACCGCCAGGATCGCGACCAGCGTCAGTGCCCAGGGAACCATGGTGCGCATGCTCAGCGCCCAGACCGTCCCCGCCACGAACGCCGTGCCCCCGACGAGCGTGACCCAGTAGCGGTAGGCCCGGCGCTGCTCGGCGATCACCGGCGCCTGGGTCCGCCCGGTCGGCACCCGCACGCCGAACGGCACGGTGGCCATGGTGAGCGAAGGCGTCAGCCAGAGCGCGAGCAGGAGCAGCAGCGGCACGAGGGCCTGGACCAGTACGGCGGTGGTGCTCACGTCAGTTCTCCCAACTCCGGTGCGGTGATGACGGTCGGCAGGCCGAAGCCGGTGAGCGTGGCGGCGCAGGCGGTCAGCACGGCGGGGCCGTCCAGGCCCTGCGCCACCGCCTCCGCGAGCAGCGTGCGCAGCCGCGCCTGCCACTGCTCGGCGAAGGCGGCCGGCGGCGGCCCGGAGGTCGGATCGCGCTGGACCACCGCACCGCTCTTGCGGTTGAGGATCAGCAGGCCCTCCTGCCGCAGCAGGTCGTAGGCCTTGTTCACGGTGTGGAAGTTGATCCCCAGGTCGGCCGCGAGCTGCCGGGTCGAGGGCAGCGGGCTGCCCTCGGCGACCTCGCCGAGGGCGATGGCCGCCACGACGCTGTCCCGGATCTGCTGGTAGATCGGGACCTCGCTGCCCAGGTCGAGGGTGAGGATCACGGTGGCTCCCTGTCCTGTCGGTCTGCTCTATTACTTATAGAACAGCTGCCCGGATGATGGCAAGGCGTCAACTGGCCTTCCGCGCGTCCCGGTAGCGCCCGGGGGTGGTGCCGAACGCCCGGTTGAAGGCGTGCGAGAGCGCGTACGGCGAGCCGTAGCCGACCCGGCGGGCGATGGTGTCGATCGGCGCCTGGGTGTCGCGCAGCATGGTGGCCGCGGTGGTCATCCGCCACCAGGCCAGGTAGGCCATCGGCGCCCGTCCCACCAGCGCGGTGAACCGCCGGGCCAGGGTGGCCCGGGAGACCCCGACCCGGGCGGCCAGCAGCTCGTTGCTCCAGGCGTGTTCGGGCGCCTCGTGCAGCGCGCGCAGCGCGTCGGCCACCACCGGGTCGGCCAGCGCCGCCGACCAGCCGGTGCCGTCCGACTCCGCCATCCAGGCCCGCACCAGGTAGACCAGGAGGAGGTCGAGCAGCCCGGGCAGCACCACCCCCGCCCCCGGCGCGCCTTGTGTCACCTCGCGGCCCAGCAGGTCGATCGCGGACCGCAGTTCGGGGTGACCGCCGACCCGGTTCGGCAGGTGGACCACGGCCGGCAGCTCGGCCATCAGCGGGTGCGGGTGGCTGCGGTCCAGCCGGTACTTCCCGCAGAGCAGCTCGGCCGCCCCGGGGGTCTCGGGTGGGGGCGGGGTGGCGCCGCGGGCCGCCCACTCCTCGAAGACGGTTGCCCGAGCGATGGCCTGACGCTCCATCGGGCCGCTGGCCAGCACGTGCCCGGTGCCGTGCGGCAGCAGCACCACGTCACCGGTGTTCAGCGTGACCGGCGCGCCGCCGCCGTCCGGCAGGAGCCAGCAGCCGCCCCGCAGTACGACGTGGAAGCCGGCGCCCTCGTAGGCCGCCAACCGGGCGCACCAGGTCCCGGCCACCCGCAGCCGGGTGGAGGAGGGCCGGCCGACCCGGACGGCCGAGATCGCGTCGCTGAGTACATCCATGCGGCTCAGCGTAGCCACGGTGAGTCGCTCGCGTATCCGGTTGAGCTGATTACGCATTGAGACGCTCATCGATGGCTCCCTAGGCTCGTGAACAACGGACGGGACGAGAGAAGGAGCGGGGAGCGATGGAACACCTCATGTTGGGCGAGGTCGAGGTCGGCAAGGTGGTGGAACGTCAGGGGGCGTTCCTCCCGGCGGCGACGATGTTTCCGCAACTCCGGCCGGAGGCCTGGCGGGACAACCGGGAGTGGCTGGCCCCGAACTTCTGGGAGCCGGAGAGCGGCCTGGTGCAGGGCGCCGTGCAGACCTGGGTCCTGCGCAGCGAGGGGCGGACGATCCTGGTCGACACCGGGGTCGGGAACGGTCGGCACCGCCCGCACACCCCGCAGTTCGCCGACTGGGACACCGAATTCCTGGACCAGCTGGCGGCCGCCGGGGTGCAGCCGGCGGACGTCGACGTGGTGGTCAACACCCACCTGCACGCCGACCACGTGGGCTGGAACACCGAATGGCGAGACGGGAGTTGGCAGCCCACCTTCCCCAACGCCCGCTACCTGGTGCCGGCGTCCGACTTCGCCGCCGCCGGGAACGCCGACCCCGACTCGGGCAAGGGGCACCTCTACGCCGACAGCATCGCCCCGGTGCACCGGGCCGGACAGGTGGAACTCTGGTCGGACGGCTACCGGATCGACGGCAACCTGGCCCTCGAGGCGGCGCCGGGGCACACACCCGGGTCCGCGGTGCTGCGGCTGGCCTCCGGGGGCGACCGCGCGGTCTTCGTCGGCGACCTGCTGCACAGCCCGCTGCAGATCCTGGAGCCGGCCCGCAACAGCTGCTTCTGCGAGGATCCGGCCCAGGCCGCCGCGAGCCGCCGCCGGGTGCTCGAACGGGCGGCGGACCAGGGTGAGTTGGTCGTACCGGCGCACTTCGGGGGCACCGGGATCGCCGAAGTGCGCCGGGCGGGCGACACGTTCGCGATCACCGGGTGGGCGGGAGCGGCCGCCTGACGGTGCGCAGCGGGAGGCGGCGCGGCCGCAGGATGGTGGTCAGCCGCACCGGCGCCGGGCGGGTGCCGGGGGCCGGGGCCAGCTCCCAGCGGGCCAGCACGGTGGCCAGTGCGATCACCGTCTCGGCCCGCGCGTAGCCTTCGCCGATGCACTGGCGGGGGCCGTTCGAGAACCCGCCGAAGGCCCACCGGGGCAGCGCGGCCGCCCGCTCGGGCTGCCAGCGGTCGGGGTCGAAGCGGGTGGGGTCGGCGAAGATCCGCGGGTTGTGGTGGGCGACGTACGGGCTGAGCACGACGTAGCTGCCGGGCGGCAGGGTGCGGTCGGCCAGCTCGGTGGTGCGGGTCGTGGTGCGCAGCAGGATCCAGCCGGGCGGGTAGCGGCGCAGCGACTCGGTCAGCACGTTGGCGGTGTAGGGGAGGTGCTCGACGTCCTGGTAGGTGGCGGCCCGCCCGCCGAGGACGCCGTCGATCTCCGCCTGGAGCCGCGCGGCCACCTCGGGATGCTCCAGCAGCAGCCGGCAGGTCCAGGCCAGCTGGGCGGCGCTCGTCTCGGTGCCGGCCAGCAGCAGCGTCAGCACCTGGTCGTGGACCTCGGCGTCGGTCAGCGCCGACCCGTCCTCGTCCCGGGCGGCGAGCAGCCCGGAGAGCAGGTCGCCGCGGTCCACGCCGCGCTCGCGGTAGTCGCGCACCAGCTCGCAGACCGTGGCCCCGAGCGCGGCGACCGCGGCGTGGTAGCGGCGGCCTGCGGGCAGCGGCGGCAGCAACACCCGCCGCAGCGCGCCGGCGAACGCGTGCTCGAACGACTCCTGCAGCCGGTCGACCAGGGCGTCGGGGACCTCGGTGGCGAGCAGGCTGCGGGCGACCACCCGCAGGGTGTAGCGGTAGAAGGCGGGGAAGGCGTCGATCGTCGCGCCGTCGGTCCACCCCCGGGTCAGCTGCTCGGCCTCACGGGTCATCACCTCGGCGTATCCGGGCAGCCGATCGGCCCGGAACTCGGGCTGCAGCAAGCGCCGTTGGCGCCGATGATCACGGTGCGGGCAGGTGGCCAGGCCGTTGCCCAGGATGTCGCGGAAGCGCTGGTAGAACGGCCCGCCCTTGTCGAAGGTCCGGTCGTCCGCGTAGACCTGCCGGAGCAGCTCGGGGTGGCAGGGCACCTGGACGCGATGGGTGCCGAGCCGGAATTCCACCAGGTCGCCGAAGGCGGGGAGGCCGGCGAGGAAGCCGGCCGGATCCCTGGCCAGCCGGGGCAGGTGCCCGAGCAGGGGGAGGGCGCCGGGGACGGTGGCGCTGGTGAGGTTGCCGCTCATCGGACTCCGATCGAATCGAACCTGTGGCGTGACTCGAAAAAAATTCTGCCCACCTGATGTAACGCCAACTGCTCCCCACACCGTCATAGGGCGGATGGTCCAGATCGGGAGTGGTGATGACCAAGAGCAGCAGTAGCGCGCGCGAAGCGATGGAGGACGAGTTCCTCGCCTTCGCGGCCGGACGCTCGGGACAGCTGTACCGCTCCGCGTACTTCCTGACCGGGGGCGACGGGCATCTGGCCGAGGACCTGGTGCAGGAGACGCTCGGGCGGATGTACACGCACTGGCACCGGACCACCAGGCCCGAGCGGTCGGGGCAGATAGCGGACCCGGCGGCCTACGCGCAGACCGTGCTGGTCCGCCAGTTCCTCTCGCACCAGCGGCGGCGCAGCAACCGGGAGCGGCCCGCGGCCGTGCTGCCGGACCGCACGGGGCACGAGGTGGACGCCAGCCTGCGGATCACGCTGACCGAGGCGCTGGCCCAGTTGCCGGCCAAGGACCGCGCGGTGCTGGTGCTGCGGTACTGGGAGGACCGCAGCGTCGAGGAGACCGCGACGGTGCTGCGCGCCAACGCCGGAGCCGTGCGCACCCGCAGCGTGCGGGCGCTGGCCAGGCTGCGGGTGCTGCTCGGCGACTCGCTGGCCGAACTCGCCGTCCGCTGACCGACCCATCCAGCCTCCAGCAGCTTCAGCTGCAGCCTCAGACCGAGAGACGGTGACCCCCTATGCCAGCCGATCCGCAGCCCGACCCGGACTTCGAGGACGGGCTCGTCCGCGCCTTCGACCGAGCGGCCGAGGACGTCCGGAGCGTGGCCGAGCCCCTGGTGACCGGTGGCCTGGCCCGTGGCCGGGTCCGCCGTCGGCGCCGCCGGATCGCCGCGATCGCCGGCAGCGTCACGGCGCTGGCGGTGATCGGCGCCGGCGGCCTGTTCACCGCCGCGCTGGGCGTCGGCCACCCGGTGCCCACCTCGCACGCGTTGACCGCGGCGGCCACGAGCGCGCCGCCGCGGCTGGACACGGGCGTCAACATCCTGCTGATCGGGCTGGACAGCCGAAAGGCGATGGACGGCAGCGACCTGCCGGGCCCGTTCGTCCAGGACCAGTTGCACGCCGGTTCCAGCAGCGACATCGGCGGCTACAACACCGACACCCTGCTGGTGCTGCACGTCCCGGCGGGCGGTGACGGCAAGGTCCAGGCGGTCTCCATCCCCCGCGACGACTACGTGCAGTCGGCCGGTGCCGACGGGAAGATGCACAAGATCGAGGAGGTCTACGGCATCGCCAAGGCCACCGCCGAGGCGAAGCTCCAGGGCACCGGCCTGTCGCCCGCCCAACTGGAGCAGCAGACCCGCGAGGCCGGCCGCACCGCCACCATCGAGACCGTCCAGCAGTTCCTCGGCGTGCCGATCGACCACTTCGCCGAGTTCAACCTGCTCGGCTTCTACGACATCGCCCAGGCGGTCGGCCCCGTCCAGGTCTGCGTGAACCACGCAACCTCGGACCGGGACTCCGGAGCCGACCTGCGGGCCGGCCTCAACACCCTGGACCCGGCCCAGGCGCTGGCCTTCGTCCGGCAGCGGCACGGTCTGCCCAACGGCGACCTGGACCGAACGCACCGCCAGCAGGCCTTCGTGGCCTCGGTGGTGCAGAAGCTCAAGACGGACGGCGTCCTCGGCGTCCTCGGCAAGACGCAGCAGTTGCTGAACCTGGTGCGCAAGGATCTGGTGATCGACGACCAGTGGAACCTGCTGGACTTCATGCAGCAGGTGCCGGACCTGGTCGGCGGCAACGTCGAGTACAACACCCTGCCTGTCAGCGGGTTCGCGACCGTCACCGGCGAAGGACGCAGCGAGGACGTCGACACGGTCGACCCGGCGCTGATCCGGCGAATTGTGCAGCAGCGGTTCGGGGACAACCCGGCCACCTCGGGCACCGTGGCGCCGGGCACCGCGGCGCCTGACCCGAACGCCGCACTGCCCGCGCAGGGGTCAGCGGTCCACGGCGAAGGGATCCCTTGTGTCAACTGACTCCACACCGCGGACAGTTGCCCGCCACCGGCCCAGACCGCAGCAGCGGCCCCGCGCGGCAGCCGCCGCCGCGCCGTTCGCCGTCGGGCTGCCGTTGCTGGGCGCCGTGCTGGACGAGGCGACCAGCGGCGGGATCGGCCGGGCGTTCGCCGTCGGTGCCGTGCTCGGCACGCTGCTGGCGGCCTGGGTCTGCGGCCCGGCGGGCCGCTGGTGGGTGGTCACCGCGCCGCCGGTCCTGGTGCTCGGGCTCACGGCGGGCGCCGAACTGCTCTGCCACGGCGACAAGTACCGGGGCAAGGCGCTGACCACCGGCGCGGTGCGCTGGGCCGTCCACGCGTTCCCGGTGACCGCCTGGTCGATCGGGGCCGCGCTGCTGGTGATCGCGATCCGCTCGGCGGCCGAGCGCCGCAGGCGGCTTCAGCCGGGGGAGTAGTCGACCACCCCCACCGCGTAGCGCGCCGCCAGGGCGGTCACCGCCCTGGCGACCGCCGCCCGCAGGTCCGGCGGGCCCAGGACCTCGGCCTCCGGGCCCAGCCGGAGCAGGTCGCCCACCGCCACCGGCAGCGCTTCCACCGGCAGCGTCACCCGGACCCACCCGTCCTCGTCCGGCGGTCCGGCGCTCTCCAGGGCCCGGGCGCCCGCCGCGCCGAACTGGGCGGGCAGCAGCCGTAGGGCGCGCGGCGAGAGCCGCAGGTCGGCGTCCTGCTGGTAGAGCATCCCGTTCAGCCGCTCGCTGGATTCGGCCCAGTGCGCGGCGAGATCGAAGTCCGCCGGGCGCTCGAAGGTCTGCTCGGTCAGTGCCACGGACAGGAAGCGGGAGACCCGGTAGGTCCTGGGGAGGTCCGGTGCGGCTGCCACCAGGTACCAGATGCCGCCCTTGAGGACGAGCCCCAGCGCCCGCAGCTCGCGTCGTACCGGGCCGTTCCAGCGCCGGTACTCGCAGCGCAGCACCCGCTGCTCCCACACCGCCTGCGCGAGGTCGCCGAGCCACGGCACCGGGTCGGCCTCCCGGAACCAGGCGGGCGCGTCCAGGTGGAAGCGGTCCCGCACCCGCTGGGCCCGTTCCATCGAGCCGCTCGGCAGCGCGGCCTGCAGCTTGAGCTGGGCGGTGGCCAGGGCGGCGCCCAGCCCGAGATCGCGGGCCGGGCCGGGCGCACCGGCCAGGAAGAGCGAGCCGGCCTCGGCCTCGGTGAGCCCGGTGAGTCGGGTGCGGTAGCCCTCCACCAGCCGGTAGCCGCCGGCCGGGCCCCGCTCGGCCAGCACCGGGACGCCGGCCGCGCCGATGGCCTCGATGTCCCGGTAGACGGTGCGGACCGAGACCTCCAGCTCGGCGGCGAGCACCGGCGCGGTCAGCGGGCCGCGGTTCTGCAGCAGCAACAACAGGGAGAGGAGCCGATCGGCGCGCATGGCCGACATTCTGCTCGGATACCTGACAGAAGGTGTCAGGTATGCCGAAGAAGCTGGTCCCGCACCCCAATTCCTGGAGAGGACCGCACGCATGACCAACGCCAGCACCACCAGCACTGCCACCACCACTGGCACCACCGGCCAGTTCACCTCCGCCAACTGGGTGGAGACCGTGATCGCTCCCGCCGAGCCGACGACCGTCCCGCGCCTGGCCCGCGCGGCCGTCACCAACGACTTCGCCGGCGGCATCACCGCCGCCGGCAGCTGCGAGTACACCCTGGTCTACGCCACCGAGAAGACCGGCGGCTTCAACGGCCTGGAACTGCTCACCGGCACCCTCGACGGCCGCCCCGGCAGCTTCGTGCTGGACCATCGCGGCAGCTTCACCGAGGACGGCACGATTCACTGCGAGTTCGAGGTGGTCCCCGGCTCGGGCACCGGAGCGCTGGCAGAGCTGCGCGGCAGTGGCAGCTTCCGCGCGCGTCCTGGTGAGTCGGTCGTCCCGTACGTCTTCAGCTACGACCTCGGGCAGGAGATCGGCCGCGGCGGACCGGCCTGAACCTGACGGACCGTCAGCAGTGGGCCGCCCGGCCGCCGGTCGGGCGGCTTCGTGCCGTTCTGGTGTAGTCCACTCATTCGTCTTGCCTGGAAGGTCAGTTGTGCATTTAGTTGAACATTAACGAGAGAGAACTTCCCGGCCAATAGACGTGCCGAACGGTGATCGGCCCTATCTGGGTCCAGCTCTGCACACATACGGTTGGGCCGGTTGGGTGCCGAGCACGGGATCTCTACGCGACGCCCACGTGTCCCGGCAACCCTCGGGGTCGCGTGGCGCCGGGGACAGGGGCGGGTGGGGCCTGGTGGGCCGAGAAGGCGGGGGTCGGGTCGGCACGGACCCGGTCCGGGGCGGATTTCAGGTCGAGCGTACGGCGAACGGGCGTTACCAGTGGCAGCTGAAGGCACCGAACGGACGGATCGTCGCGGTCTCGTCCCCGGTGTACGACTCGCCGCAGGAGGCGGACCGGGTGTTCGCGGCCCTGCGCGCGGACGCGGCCGAGTTAACGGCGCGCATCACTCATGTGAGGGACGGGATCGGCTGGATCTGGGTGGTGCCCGGCTCGCGGGGGGTGCCGGATGCGCGCTCGAACCGGGCGTACGAGCGGTACGCCACCTGTCAGAACTCGTTCCGGCGCTTCGTGGCGCTGCTGGAACGGCAGGCGGGCGAGTCGCGGGAGCGCTCCCCCGAACCCGTGGTGACAGAAGAAGCGGCAGTACCGGCAGCACCCCCGGTACCCGCAGCACCCGCAGCACCTGAAGCGCCCACGCCGCCGCTGAGATCCGGCGGCGATGCCTGAACGCCCCGCTGTGCGCGGCCCGCGCCTGCTCGCCGTGCAGGGTGCGGGCCGGTCGGTCGGCTGGTCGCTGGCGGCCGGCAACGGGCGCCAACTCGCGGTATCCGCAAGGCTCTACCGATCCGAGCCGGAACTCGTCGCCGCGCTGCGCGAGTTGCTCATCGAACGGGCCTCGCTGCGCTACGCCTTCACGCAGGACCAGCTGCGCGCCTGGTGCTGGTCGGCCTATCTGCCGCCGCGCAGCACCCGCCCGGATCCGGCCGGCGAGGAGCCCGTCGCCCGCAGCGCGCGCGGTTATCTGCGGCGCGACCAGTGCCGGCAGGGTGTCGAGGGCTTTCGCAGTGGACTCAACGCGCTGGAACGGGAGTTGCGCAGCACCGGCGGCGAGGGCCGGTGGCCGTGGTGAGGCCTGGAGGTTGCCGGTTGCGACCCGAATCGCCACCGCGAGAAGAACGTCAGGCAGTGGCAGGGCCCCGGAGGGCGATGCGACAGTCCACGAACCGATGCTCCAGGCCTGCGAGTAAACCTCCATGTCGACAAATCCCGAAAGTTCACCGGCACTCCCGCAGATGAGAAGGGAGCTTCCGGCGCCGCCGCCGACTGGACAGGATCGGTCCCGCCGGACGGGCCGGAGCAACACCGGCCCCAGGCAACCGGGTTCGACCCGGACCCGGAAACGTCATGCCTGCCTCTCCCACCGGAGGAAAGCACCATGCGTCACACCGCCGCCAAGCTGTTCGCGACCGTCGCGATCGCCGCCTCCCTGGCCACCGTCGCCGCCGGCCAGGCCACCGCCGACCCGACCGTCACCCCGGCCGCCCAGGACATCGTGGGCACCGGCTCGGACACCATCCAGGCCGTGCTGAACCAGTTCTCGACCGACTACAACGCCTCGCTGACCGCGGCGCACGACACCACCTCGCCGCGCCTCTACAGCTGGGACGCCACCCCGGCCGGCAACATCACGCCGAAGACCGGTGCGAGCACCATCGCCCGCCCGAACGGCTCCGGCGGCGGCATCTCCGCGCTGAACAACAACACCCACACCACGGTGGACTTCGCCCGCTCCTCGCGTGGCCCGCAGAGCACCGACCCGTCCACCGACGACTTCGTGGCCTTCGCGCAGGACGGTGTCGCCTGGGCGGGCAACAGCACGGGCAACGCGCCGGCCAACCTGACCACGGCCGACCTCAAGGGCATCTACAGCTGCACCATCACCAACTGGAACCAGATCACCGACGTCTCCGGCTACACCGGCCCGAACGCCACCATCAAGGCCTACATCCCGCAGCTGAACTCCGGCACCCGGGCCTTCTTCCTGACGGCGATCAACGGTGGCACCACCGCGCTCACCCCCGGCTCCTGCGTGCAGAGCTACACCCCGGAGGAGAACGAGGGCACGGACTCGGTCTTCACCGACGCCAACGTGATCTTCCCGTACTCCGCCGCGCACTACATCGGCCAGACCGTGGGCGGCCACACCACCACGAGCGACGCCCCCGGCTCGCTGACCCTGCGCAGCGTGGACGGCGTCAACCCGATCGCCAGCAACGCCCTGAACCCGACCTTCACCGGCAGCAACTACGGCCGCACGGTCTACAACGTGGTCCGTGACTCGGAGTTCAACGGCACCGGCACCCAGGCCACCGCGCTGCAGAACATCTTCGGCGCCAGCGGCTGGATCTGCAACGACTCGACCGCCGCCGCCGACATCGCCAGCTACGGCTTCGCCGCCCTGCCGGCCTTCGCCTGCGGCGCCGTCGTCCACTCCTGAGCCAACTCGCCTGACCGCACCACCCGGCAGCAACCGGTAGCACCCAGCAGGACCAGCACCACACCCGACGGCCAGGGACTCTCCCTGGCCGTCGGGCCGCTCCCAGCCCAATGCCGTGCACGAAGGAGATCATCATGCGCCGGATCAGCCCCAGAATCGCCGCCACCGTCGCCATCGCCGCCGCCCTCGCGGTCACCGGCCTGAGCGACAGCGCGCTGGCCGACACCGCGACCACCACTGCCCCGTCCGGCAGCCTGGTGGTCCAGGAGGACAGCACCTTCCTGCAGAACTCGCTGCAGAGCGGCATCATCGCGATCGCGCTGCCGAACGCGACCCCGGGCTTCAACACCACCACCGGTCTCTCCGCCACCTTCCCGGTGACCGGCGGTGCGGTGCACCTGTCCGGCTTCTACGGTGCCGCGCAGCTCGGCGGCGGGCTGCTGCTGGTCAACGTGACCAACGGCAAGACCGTGATCTTCAACAACCTGGCCTTCGACGCCTCCAAGTGGGCGCTCACCGGCGTTCCGATGGGGCAGACCACCGCGGTCAAGCTGCTCGACCCGGCCCGCCCGGTGATCAGCACCAGCGGCACCACCCAGACCCTCAACTCCAGCGACCTGGAGATCGACGCGTCGGGTGCGGCGTTCGTGGACAACGCGCTGGGCACCACCTTCTTCGCGGGCCGCCAGCACGCCGGTACCGGCACGCTGACGTTCACCGCCGGCAGCTGACCTCTCCTGCTCCGGCATGGCTGGTCCGACGGGCTCACGCACCGCGCGTGGGCCCGTCGGCGCTTGCGGCGGGCAACAGAGCGGGCAACAGAGCGGGCAACGGGCGCGGGCAATGGCGCGGGCCACGGGGCGGGCCCGCTCCCCCCTGCCATCGGGGCCCGGTTGGGGTCTCGTACATCTGACCAGCCATCAAGTGTCATGTGGCCATGGGCGAATGGACTTACGGGAATCCGTGGGTCCATTCGCATGCCCGTAGCCATCGCACGCCCGCACCGTGCACTGCCGGAGGTATCCCTGATGAAAGTCCGTGACCGGAGCCCGAGAGGGCTCGGATGGTGGGCTCGAGCATGGTTGTCCGCCACCGTGGCCTGGGCGGTCGTCGCCCTGCTCGCGGTGCTGCCGCTCGGTGCCGGCACCGTCCAGCAGGCGCACGCGGACTCGGGGTCGAAGACCGTGCAGGGGCCGCCGGTCTGGATTCCGAGCGGGACCACCGGGGCCGGGACCACCGGGCCGAACGGCAGCGTCACGGTCACGCCCACCACCGGTCTGACCGACCAGGTCGTGCACGTGTCCTGGACGGGCTTCACGCCGAGCGTGAACCAGAGCGGGGGCGGGCCGGCGACGTACGCGGTGCCGAAGAACACCAAGGTCGACTACGCGGTTCGCGTCTACGAGTGCCGGGGGACGGATCCGCGGATCACCGACTGCTACGGCTCCAGCCTCTACGGTGCCGACGGCTCCAAGGGCTTCCTGCAGAAGGAGCCGGCGCCCGGGACCACCACGCCCGACCTCCCGTCCAACGCGGCGCTCGCGGTGACCGGGCCGGACGGTTCGGGCTCGGCGGACATCGAGACCTGGACGGCGGATCAGAGCCCGTCGCTGGGCTGTGACGCCACCCACGCGTGCTCGATCGTCGTGGAACCGAACTACGGTGGCGACAGCCTGGGGCTGACCGCCTTCCTGAAGCACCAGCCGCCCGGTACGACGCACTGCGAGGTGCACACCTACGACCGAGGGGTCCGCTTCACGGCGGAGGACCAGGTCACGGTCCAGCAGAGCTTCGGGTCGCCGTCGTACGCCTCGGGCGAGGCCTGCGCCTGGGCGAACAAGACCGTGGTGCCGCTGACCTTCGCGCCGACCGCCGCCAGCTGCGCGGCCGGGAACTCCGCCTTCAGCATGGCCGGTCTGCCGATGGCCGAGCGGGCGCTCCAGCAGTGGCGTGCGGGCGCCTGCCTGGCCACCAGCCCGCTCTACGCCGCCTACACCTCCCAGGGCGAGCCGCAGGCCCGCCAGTCCTTCCTGGGCGGCAGCGGCGCGGAAGTGGCCCTGACCTCCGTCCCCGACACGGGAGCGGCTCCCCGGCCCTACGTCTACGTGCCGCTGGTGAACTCCGCCATCTCGGTGGTCTTCGAGGTCGACGATCCGGTCACCGGCCGGCAGATCCGGCAGCTGCGGCTGAACGCGCGACTGCTGGCCAAGGAACTGACGCAGTCGTACTCGCAGGGTCCGGACGCGTTCGCGGCGGCCACGGTCAAGGGCAACCCGGAATGCCTGTTCCAGGACCCGGAGTTCCTGGCGCTCAATCCGGCCAGCCTGATCGCCCCGGCGCAGTGGCCCGCCTGCGACACCGTTCCGCAGAGCCTGCCCATCGTGGTCGGGAACTCCAGCGACATGGTGCGCCGGCTCACCTCCTGGATCATCGCCGACCCGCAGGCCGCCGCGTTCCTCCAGGGCGCGCCCGACAACTGGGGCATGCACGTCGACCCCGACTACCTGCGGCCCTCGTTCTCCGGCTACCCGACCGACATCCTGGTTCCGCAGGACTCCAGCGGCTTCGTCGCCATCGACGGCACGGACTACCACGAGAAGCAGTACGAGTGGGCGCCGGTGATCAGCGGGCTCACCGACACGGTGCGGCACGTCCTGGCCGCCACACCCACCTGCGAGCTGGTGGACCACACCGGTCTCTACCCCCGGTGCCCGGCGCAGAACGTGGGCCAGCGCCAGCTGATCGGCATCGTGGACAGCGCCGACGCCCAGGCGATGAGCCTGCCCGAGGCCCAACTGCTCAACCAGCAGGGCTCCTTCGTCGCGCCCACGCTGGCTTCGATGCAGGCCGCCGTCTCCGACATGCCGGTGGATCCGAAGACCTACACCCAGCAACTGCCGTACGGCGCCTCGGGCACGTCCTACGCGAACGACCCCAACGCCTACCCGCTGACCATGGTGCAGTACGCCATGGCGCCGACCGCCAACCTGGGCGATGCGAAGACGACCGCCGTCTCCCAGTTCCTCCAGCAGGTGACGGACTTCGGCGGCGGCCAGCTGTACGGGCGGGAGCCCGGCAAGCTCGGCCCCGGCTACGCGGATCTGACGCCGGCCCAGGCAGGGTTCGCGCAGGACGCGATCGCACACGTCGCCGCCCAGGACGGCACGCTGCCCGGTAACCAGGTCGCGCCGGCCACGCCGCCGCCGACCACCACGCCCGGTACGCCGCCGGCCACCCAGCCCGCGGCGCAGACCGCCGCCCAGCCGGTGGCGCAGGACAACAGCGGTACCGACAGCAACTCGGGAGTGAGCGGGAACTCCGGCAGCGGGATCACGGGCGCGGGGGACAACTCCGGCGCCGGCAACCCGCCCGCGCCCGGTGCCGCGTCCGCAGGCTCGCCGGCTCCGTCCGCCTCGGCCTCCGCCGCCGCGCCCGGCTCGGGACTTGCTCCGGTGGCCGCCGGCACCCCGTCGCCCGACCGGGCCGGGGTGGCCCGGCTGCTGCTCCCGGTGGTGCTGATCGTCGGCGCGGTGCTGCTGGTCGGTGGCCCGGCCGCGCTGCTGGTCAGCGGTACGGCGGCCGGTGCACGGCTGCTCACCCGTCTGCGTCGGGGCGCAGGCGCAGGCGGCCGCACGGGCTGAGCCCGCGTCGATCGGCCGGCCGGCGCCCCCCGGGGCCCGGCCGGCCGTCCCGAGGACCGACCCGCCCCCTGCCCGTGCGGCCGGGGGTGCCCCATCCTTTCGGAGCCGGAGAGCTGATCCGCCATGACCTCTGCACCACCGTTCGCGCCCCCGCCGTCCGCGCCCCCGCCGGAGCTGGACCGTCCACGGACGATCACGGCCCCCGCGACCCGGGGTGACCTGGTCTTCCGCGGCGTGCTGCGGCTGGCCGGCTACTCGGTCTTCGCGATCATGGGAATGATCGCCTTCTTCCTGCTGGTGCGCGGCACCGACGCCTTCCGGGCGACCGGCTGGTCCTTCCTGACCACCCAGGCCTGGCACCCCTCCGCCCACGTCTTCGGCATCGCGGCGGTGCTGCCCGACGGCATCCTGATCGCGCTGGTCGCGCTCGTCTTCGCCGTCCCGGTCTCGCTGGCGGCCGCGCTGTTCATCTCGGAGTACGCGCCGGTGCGGCTGCGCCGCGCGCTGGTCACCATGGTCGACCTGATGGCGGCGGTGCCCAGCATCATCTACGGCCTGTGGGGCTTCTTCTTCCTCCAGCAGCGGATCCTCGGCGTGGTCCGCTGGACGGCGCTGCACCTGGGCGGCATCCTGCCGTTCCTCAAGGTGCGCACCGGTGACATCGGCACCTCCTACACCTCCTCGACCTTCATCGCGGGCCTGGTGGTGGCGCTGATGATCACGCCGATCATCACCTCGCTCAGCCGCGAGGTCTTCTCGCAGGCACCGCAGGGCGAGCGCGAGGGCGCCTACGCGCTCGGCAGCACCCGCTGGGGCATGGTCCGCACGGTGGTGCTGCCGTTCGGCCGCGGCGGGGTGATCGGCGCGGTGATGCTGGGCTTCGGCCGGGCGATGGGCGAGACCATCGCGGTCGCGCTGATCATCTCGCCGTCGTTCAAGTTCACCGGTCACATCCTGGAGGCCGGCGCCAACTCGATCTCCGCCCTGATCGCGCTGCAGTTCAGCGAGTCCGACGGCCTCGCGCTCTCCGCGCTGATGGCGGCCGGCCTGGTGCTCTTCGCGGTCACCCTGGTGGTCAACGTGCTGGCGGGCATCGTGGTCAACCGCTCCCGGTCCGGTGCCGCGACGGCGGACTGACCGCGCCGACCCACTCCACTCGATGTCCCAACTCATCTGCTGACCAGCCCACTTGACGACCCAGTCCATCGGACCCGAAGGGGACACCACCGTGACCACCGTCCAGCTGACCGGGAGTTCGGCGCCGGCCGCTCCGGCCCCCGTGCCGCAGGCCGTCGAGCGCCGCCGCCGGCTCGGCGGGGTCACCCGAGCCGAGGCCGGCACGCTCCTCGCCGCCCTGGCGGGATCGCTCGCCCTCGACTGGCTGCTCTACGAGCGGCTGCTGCCGTTCAGCGGTGCCCAGGGCTTCCTGGGCCTCTGGTACCTGCTCTTCCTCGGCTTCAGCTACGCGCTCGGGATCGTGCAGTGGCCCCGGCTGATGGTCCGGGAGCGGATCGTCACGCTGATCGCCTGGAGCTCCGGGCTGCTGCTGGCCTGCCTGATCGTCGAGCAACTCGTCTTCCTCACCATGCGCGGCCTGCACGCCGCCGAGCACGGCAACTTCTTCACCCAGACCATGGCCCGGACCTCCGCCGTCTCGCCGATCACCTCGGGCGGCGCGCTGCACGCGGTGATCGGTTCGCTCGAACAGATCGGCCTGGCCACGCTCTTCGCGGTGCCGCTGGGCATCGCCGCGGCGGTCTTCATGTCGGAGGTCGGCGGCCGCACGGCCCGTCCGGTGCGCACCCTGGTCGAGGCGATGACCGCGCTGCCGTCGATCGTCGCGGGCCTGTTCGTGCTGGGCGTGGTGATCCTCGGTTTCGGGTTCGAGGCGAGCGGCTTCGCGGCCTCGATCGCGCTCACCGTGATGATGATGCCGATCGTCACCCGGGCCGCCGAGGTGGTGATCCGGCTGGTCCCCGGCACCCTGCGGGAGGCCTCCTACGCGCTCGGCGGCAGCCAGTGGCGGACGGTGCTGAACGTGGTGCTGCCGACCGCCCGCCCCGGTCTGGCCACCGCCGTGATCCTCGGCATGGCGCGCGGCATCGGCGAGACCTCGCCCGTGCTGCTCACCGCCGGTGTCACGTCGGGGATGAACTCCAACCCCTTCGCCGGCCACCAGATGAGCCTGCCGCTCTACATCTGGACCTACGTCCGCCAGCCGTACCCCAGCATGATCGCGCGAGGCTTCGCCGCCGGGCTGACCCTGATGGCCATGGTGCTGGTGCTCTTCGTGGTCGCCCGGCTGATCGGCGGCCGGCGACCGGGCGACCTGAGTGCCCGTCAGCGCCGCAGGCTCGCCCGTCAGGCGGCCGCCCGATGAACCGGTTCCCCGTCAGGCCGGGCTCCCGCAGCGGAGACCGGCATCTCGAAGACCGCCACCTCGCAGACAGTTCCATAGGAGGACGTGCCATGCCGTGGGCCACCGCTCACCGCCCCGCCCGCTCGCCGGGCGCCAGCCGAGGGGTCGGCCGGGTGCTGGCCCTGCTGCTCTCCTTCCTGCTCACCACGTTCGCCGTGCTGCTCGGGCCGGCCGGCCCGGCCTTCGCCGCCACGACCCTGAACTCCGACGGGTCGAGCTGGGCGGGCCCGGCCATCGAGAAGTGGCGCACCGACGTCGCCTCGCAGGGCATCAACATCAACTTCAACCCGAACGGCTCCGCGGCCGGCCGCCAGCAGTGGGAGAACGGGCAGGACGACTTCACCGCCTCCGACGTCCCGTTCCGCACCGCGATCGACACCGGGGCCAACCAGCAGGAGCAGGGCTCGGGTATCGCGAGCGCGGAGAACCCGACCTACGGCTTCTCCTACGTGCCGATCACCGCGGGTGGCACCGCGTTCATGTACAACCTGGCGATCGGCGGGAAGCAGATCACCAACCTGCGCCTGACGCCGGACGACCTGGTCGACATCTTCACCGGGAAGCTGACCTGGTGGGACGACCCGAAGATCACCGCGGCGTACGGCAAGGCGCTGCCGCACATCCCGATCACGCCCGTGGTCCGCTCCGACGGCTCCGGTGCGACGGCGCAGTTCACCCGCTGGATGGAGCACACGCACCAGGGGCAGTGGGACCAGTACTGCTCCGGCGTCAACGGCGTCACCTGCGGTGACTACACGGAGTTCTTCCCGCCGTCGGGCCGGATGCTCGCGCAGAACGGGTCCGACCAGGTGGCCCACTACATCGAGCAGCCCTCCGGCCTCGGCGCGATCGGCTACGACGAGTACGCGTTCGCGCTGACCAGCGGCTGGCCGGTGGTCAAGGTGCTGAACCCGGCCGGGTACTACAGCCTGCCCACCGCCTCCAACGTGGCGGTGGCGCTCACCGCGGCGAAGATCCGCGGGGTGGACGACAACACCCCGCCGACCGACCCGAACTACCTGCAGCAGAACCTCGACGGCGTCTACACCAACGCCGACCCGCGCTCGTACCCCATCTCCAGCTACAGCTACGTGATCGTGCCGCGCAAGGGCGCCACGCTGAACCCGCCGCCGAAGTTCACCGACCCCAAGGGCGCGGCGCTCAGCCAGTACCTCGACTACGTGCTCTGCGGGGGACAGGCGACCGGCACCAGCGGGATCGACTCGATCGGGTACTCGCCGATCCCCCGGGGCCTGGTCAAGGGCGGCCTGCTCCAGGTCGCGCAGATCCCCGGTTATGCCGGGAACGTCGACCCCAACTCGCTGAACAACTGCCCCAACCCGACCTTCGACAGCAGCGGCAACCTGATCATCCTGAAGAACGCCCCGCAGCCGAACCCCTGTGACCAGCAGAGCCAGCCGCTCACCTGCACCACGGGCGGCCCCTCGGCGGGCGGCTCGGGCTCCGGTGGCGGCAGCGGTTCGGCCGGCGCCGGGGCGGGCGGCAAGGGCGGTACCGGCAAGGGTGGTTCGACCAAGGGCTCCGGCTCCGGCGGGGGCACCGGTGGGACCGCCGGCGGCTCCGGCTCCGGCGGTGGCTCGGGCGGCGCCGCGACCGGGACCGGTGCGGGCGGCGACGGCTCGGCGTCCGCCGGCGCGGATTCCGGTGGCACCACCGTCGATCCGCAGACCGGCGAGGTGGTCCCGGCCGGCGGGGGCGGCGGTGCGAGCGACGTGGCCGCCAGTGTGGTCAACGTCGGCGACCGGCCGCAGAACTGGACGCTGACCACGATCACCGCGCTGGAACTGCTCGCCGTGGTGGCCGTCCCGCCGTTCCTCGGCGGCTGGCTGCGCCGCCGCCGGGCGGCCGGCTCCTCGGGAGGCCCGCGATGACCGCCGCGACCGAGGCCCCGGTGGGCACCGACGCCTCGGCCACCGATGACACCGTGGTGCTGCCGACCTTGCCGGAGCCCGGATCCGACGCGGCGGCGGCCCAGGTCCCGGTCGGGCGCCGTCGGGTGCTGCAGGTGGGCTGGGCGGCGACGCTGCTCTCGGTGCTGCTGCTCGGCTTCGCGGTCTACCTGACCGCGCTCTCGCCGCTGCAGGAGATGCACTACCAGGCCGCCGCCTACCAGACCTTCCGCTACCAGCTCTCCCAGGCGACCGCGCCGGTCGGCTCGGCGGCGGACGGCCAGCCGGTGGCGATCGTGGACATCCCGAAGATCGGCCTGCACCACGCGGTGGTGGTCGAGGGGACCACCGGGCGCGACCTGATGCGCGGCCCCGGCCACCGGCGGGACACCGCGCTGCCGGGCCAGGCCGGAGTCTCGGTGCTGTTCGGGCGCGGCGCCTCGTTCAACGCGCCGTTCGGGCGGCTGTCCGAACTGCGGGTCGGCGACCAGATCTTCGTCTCCACCGGGCAGGGGCAGTTCAGCTACACCGTCAACGTCTACGGCGACGGCAACCACCCGGTGCGCGACCCCGACCCCGACCGGCTGGTGCTGACCACCAGCGACTCCGGCTGGATCCCGACCAACACCGTCCTGGTCGGGGCCCGCCTGGACGGCGACCCGCAGCCCGATCCGCACGGGCGCCCCGGACAGGTGGCGGCCGACCACGCGCTGGCGCAGGACACCGGGGCGCTGGCCGCCTTCCAGCTCTGGTCGGCGGCGCTGCTGGTCGCCGTGCTGGCCGCCACCCTGGCGGTGCGCTACTGGCACCGCAGGGCCGCCTACCTGACCTTCGCACCGGTGCTGGCCGCGCTGCTCTGGGCCTGCTACGAGAACGCCGCCGCGCTGCTGCCCAACCTCTACTGACCTGATGTGCACCAGAGCTGACGTGAGGTCAGCCCCGCGAAAGGACCCCGTCCGATGACCACCACCGTCCCTGGGCAGTCGCCGGCGGCCCAGTCGGACCGGCTCTCCGGCCTGGAGACCCGGGACATCTCGGCCTGGTTCGGCTCCCACAAGGTGCTGGAGCGGGTCTCGCTGAGCATGGCGGCCGGCGAGGTCACCGCGCTGATCGGGCCCTCCGGCTGCGGCAAGTCCACCTACCTGCGGATCCTCAACCGGATGCACGAGATGGTCCGCGGCGCCCAACTGGCCGGCGAGGTGCTGCTGGAGGGCGAGGACGTCTACGCGCACGGGCGCCGTCCGGCCGAGGTGCGGCGCCGGATCGGCATGGTGTTCCAGCGGCCCAACCCGTTCCCGGCGATGTCGATCGCCGACAACGTGGCCAGTGGGCTCAAGCTGGCCGGGATCAAGGTCAGCAGGGAGCACCGCGCGCACCTGATCGAGGAGAGCCTGCGCCGGGCCGGACTGTGGAACGAGGTCAGCAGCCGGCTCGGCACCCCGGGCGGCGCGCTCTCCGGTGGCCAGCAGCAACGCCTGTGCATCGCCCGCTCGTTGGCGGTGGAGCCGGAGATCCTGCTGATGGACGAGCCCTGCTCGGCGCTGGATCCGACCTCCACCCGGCGGGTCGAGGAGACCATCGCCGAGCTGCGCGGGCGGCTGACCATCGTCATCGTCACCCACAACATGCAGCAGGCGCAGCGGGTTTCGCAGTCCTGCGCGTTCTTCCTGGCCAGCCACGACACCCCGGGTCGGATCGTGGAGGCCGGGCCGACCGAGCAGATCTTCGGCAGGCCGGCCGACCAGCGCACCGCCGACTACGTCAACGGGCGCTTCGGATAGCCAGGCTGACGGTGCATCAGACCAGTCAGACCAGGGCTCGGGTGATCAGTTCCTCGATCACCCGGGCCACGCCGTCGTCCTGGTTGCTCAGCGTGTGCTGGGCGACGGCGGCGAGCACCTCGGGGTGGGCGTTGGCGACCGCGTAGGAGGTGCCGGCCCAGGCCAGCATCTCCAGGTCGTTCGGCATGTCCCCGAAGGCGACCACCTCGCTGCGGTCGATGTCCAGTTCGGCGCACCAGCGGGCCAGCGTGCTCGCCTTGGTGACGCCGCGCGCGCTGATCTCCAGCAGTGGGATCGGGCTGGAGCGGGTGATCTCGGCGAGCGGGCCGACGGCCTCCCGGGCCTCGGCGAGGAAGGCGTCGGGGTCGCGGTCGGGGTGCTTGGCGAGGATCTTGTAGCTGCCGAGCGCCGCGCCCGCGTACTCGCCGGTGCCGCCGTCGGCCAGCAGCAGCTCGGCGGGGGCGATGGCGTGCGCCTCGTCGTCGCCCCACATCGGGGTCTCGTAGTGCGGCTCGCGGGCGAAGCCCTGCTCGTACTCGAAGGCGAAGGCGATCTCGGGCAGCCGCTCGCGCAGCCTGGCCACCACCGCGCGGGCGTCCTGTCCGCTCAGCGGGAAGCTCTCCAGCAGCCGCTCGCGCCGCACGTCGTAGACCGCGCCGCCGTTGGAGCAGATCGCCACGCCGTGGCCGCCGATGTGTCCGCTCAGCAGCCGCATCCAGCGCGGCGGTCGTCCGGTGACGAAGACCACCTGGAGGCCCGCGTCCTCGGCGGCGGCCAGCGCCGCGGCGGTCCGCTCGGAGACGGTGCCGCCGTGGCAGAGCAGGGTGCCGTCGAGGTCGGTGGCGATCAGGCGGGGGCGTGCGGCGGGCTCGGTCACCCGTCCATCCTCGCAGCTGCTCCAAGCCGCGAGTTGGGCGTCCAAAAAATTGACGGCGCGCGGTCAACCCCCGTGTGACCGCGCGCCGCCAGGGGAGCCGTCTATTTTGTTGGACGGCTCGCGCTCGAAAGATACGCTGAACCCTCCCTGGGCTGTCAACCGTAATGACATGTGGGTCGGCAAGTGACCAAAAGGGAAGGAACTTTCCGTTCCGCTCGTACCGAGCGTCCATTTCAGTGGATACTGGGGCCTACAGCACGGAAACAGCATCCGCGCGCGCCATGACGCAGTCGCCGCGCCCGCGGACCGGGGGAGCAGGGAGTGGCGATGGCGATGTCGATGCCCGAGCAGGCCCAGGACCGCCGACGCACCCTCGCGCAGAGACTCGACCACCTCTTCCAGGAGATCCACCCGGCGGGGCGCGGCCCGTTCAGCTACCACGAGGTCGCCCAGGCGATCCGCGAACAGGCCGGACCGGACGGGCCGACCGTCTCGCACGGCACCCTGCAGCAGATCCGCACCGGCGCCAAGACCAACCCGACGGTGAAGACCCTGGAGGCCATCGCGACCTTCTTCGGGGTGCCCACCGCGTACTTCCTGGACGACACGGTCGCGGACCGGGTGGACGCCCGGGTGCGCGAGCTGAAGGCGGGCGTGGCGCCGCCGTCCGCCGCCGGCTCCGCGAAGTCCGCGGCCAAGGCGGCCACCCCCGCCGACGAGCTGGCCGACGTGCTGGCCGACAGCAACATCCGCGCGGTCGCCTTCCGGCTGGCCGGCCTGTCGCCGCGCGCGCTCAAGGGGCTGCGGGCGATCGTCGACCAGGTCCGGGAGGTCGAGGGACTGCCCGAGGTCGGCCGCGCCAGGCGCGGGCGCGACCGGATCGCCTAGGTCCTGTACGGCGGATCTTTCCGGGCCCGCGACGCCGGGCATCCCGGCTGGACGCACGCCCGAATCGCCCAAGTACGTCCAGTACGAGGACGACTCGGGCGCACGCCCAGCCGGGCGCCCAACGCCGTGGGCTCATCCGAAAAGATCCGCCGTACAGGCCCTAGGCCCTGTCCGGCCCGCTGCGCCCACCCCGTGCTGGCGGTCCGCGCGGTGAACGGCGCCGTACGCCAAGGACACCGCACCTGCACGCCACCGCACGTGACCGCTGCGGGACCGGGCGTTTAAGCTACTGGCTCGATCGTCCGAGCACGGTCGGCGGATCGGCCCGGGTCGCCCCGGTGATCGAACGGTGGCAGAACGGCGGCGGAGCGATGGCGGAGAGGGCAGGCGGGCCATGAGGTGGCGCAGGCAGCCGCGGTCCCGGTTGGCCGAGCTGGCGGACCGGCTGGTCATGACGCAGCCGTTCCAGCTGGAGGAGTTCTGCGCGGCGATCGGCCGTGAGCGGGGCCGCCCGCTGCGCCTGCTGCCGCTGGAGAACGCCGCCGGTGCCGACCTGCCGTGCGGCCTCTGGGTCGGCCTGGACACCGCCGACCTGATCTTCTACGAGGCGGGGGCGGCACCGATCCTGAAGGCCCAGATCGTGCTGCACGAGGTGTCACACATGCTGCTCGGCCACGTCTCCCCCGAGGGGACCTCGCTCGCTGAGTTCGCCGAGTTCGCCGAGTTCGCCGAACGCGTCGAACAGGTTCGACTCGCCGAGCGGGCCGAGGCCGAACCGGCGGCGCGGGTCGCAGAGGCCGCCGCCGTGGACCACGCGACGCAGGACGCCGAGCTCGGGCTGGCCACCGACCGGCTGCTCGCGCTGCTCGCCCGCAACGGCTACAGCAGCCGCCAGGAGGCCGACGCGGAGTCGCTCGCCACGCTGATCCTGGAGCGCGCCACCAGGGCCGGTGCGGAGGTCGGCGCCCGAAGCTCCGACGCGGTGCTGAGCCGGCTCAACGACGCCCTCGGCCACCCGGCGCGGCGCGCATGACGGCCGCGTGCCAGCTCGCCGCCGGGCTGGCGGCGGCTCCGCAGCCCGCCGACCCGGTGTCGCTCGGCCACCTCCTGGTGCTGGCGATGCTCTGGCTGGTGACCGCCTGGCGGCTGCCCGCCGCCGTCCGCAACCCGCGCCAGCGCACCCTCTGGACCGCCTTCGCCGCTCTGGCGGTCTCGATCACCCTGGGCCTGCCGGCGATCACCGACTGGGTGGACACGGCCAGCGGCGTCCACAACGTGGTGATGGTGATCAAGCACCTGATCGGCCTGGTCGCCTGCGACGGGGTGCTCGCCTTCGTGACCGCCACCACCCGCCCCGAGTCGGCGCCCCGGCTGCGCCGTCTGCAGCTGGCCGTCCTGTTCGCCGCGCAGGCCGGGCTGGTGGTCAGCTTCTGCCTGCTGCGGCACACGGTCGAGGTCGCCGACTTCTTCCAGGACTACCCGGGCTCGGTCCCCGTGGCGGTGTACGAGCTGACCTTCGCGGGCTACCTGGGGTCCGCGATGGGCTTCGCCTCCTGGCTGTTCGGCACCTCCGCCCGCCGGGCCGCGGCCGGCTGGCTGCGCACCGGCCTGCGGGTGCTGGGCGCGGGCACCACGGCCGGCTTCTGCTACGCGGCGCTGCGGGTCTGCCAGGTGGTGCTCCAGCTCGACGACCGGCCGATGTTCCTGCGGGCCTCGCTGCTGTACGACATCGAGTGGACGGCGATCGCGCTGATCCTGCTGGGCAGCTCGATCCCGGCGGTCGGCAGCGCCTGGACCGCGCTGCGGGCCTGGCGCACCGCCCGCCGGCTGCGACCGCTGTGGGCGGCGCTCACGACGGCGGTGCCCGAGGTGGTGCTGACCGCCCCGCTCGGCCGCAGCCCCCGGGTGCTGCTGCACCGCAGGGTGATCGAGATCCGCGACGCTTCGCTGGTGCTGGCCGGCTACGCCGACGAGGAGCTGCGCGAGCGCGTCGCCCGGCAGGCCGGCACCGACCGCCCGGAGCTGGCCGAGGCGCTGCTGCTGCGGGCCTGCGGCGCCCAGAAGCTGGCCGGCCGGTTCCCCGGCCACCAGGCCGCGCCGCAGCCCACCGAGAGCTTCGCCGAGCTCGACTTCGAGGCCGAGACCCGCCGCCTGCTCAGCCTCGCCGCCGCGCACCGGTCGGCTTCCGCCATCCCCGTCATCGATCCCGAACTCCAGGACGTTCCGTGACCCCGCTCCCCGTCTCCCCTGTCGACCCCGCCGCCCCGCCCGCCGCCACGCCGTCGCCCGCCGCCACCGAGCCGCGCTTCGCCCGGCGGGTCACCGACGGCCTCGAGCCGAAGAACTGGATCATCGCGGTCACCCTGCTGATCGGCTGGCAGGCCGGCCGGTGGAGCGGGGTCGGCTGGGGGCTGACGGCGGCGCTCTTCTCCGGGGTGATCCCGATCCTGCTGATCAAGGCGGGCGAGCGGCGCGGGCACTGGGGCGACCGGCACGTGCGGCGGCGGCAGGACCGGCTGGTGGTGATACCGCTGATCATGGCCTCGGTGACGGTCGGGATGACCCTGCTGCTGGTCGGCGGCGCCCCGGCGGCGCTGGTCGCCCTGGTCGCCGCGATGCTGGCCAGCCTCGTGGTGATCCTCGCGGTCACCACGGTGTGGAAGGTCAGCGTGCACACCGCCGTCTCGTCCGGCGCGATCATGATGCTCGCCTGCTCGTACGGCCCCTGGCTGCTCGCGCTCTACCCCCTGGTCGCGCTGGTCGGTTGGTCCCGGGTGGTGCTGCGCGACCACACCCTGGCGCAGGTCCTGGTGGGGACGGTGCTCGGCGCGGCGGTCGCCACGCCGGTCTTCCTCGCGCTGCGCTGAGCGGCGCGTCGCTGCGTTGAGCCGCGCTGGGCCGGGCCGACGTCGGTCAGGGGTGTCGAGGGGTCAAGTCCCCGCCTAGTGACAGAAGTTCTCAGTCTTCGCTGAGTCATTTGGCGCAGCATCCCGCGCGCGGCCCTGGGCCGCTGCCTAACGTGGCGGCAGGAGCGAGGCCGGCGGCCGGTCCCTCGGCGCCACTTCGGACCTCGCTCTCGCCCCCACTCCTTCAGCGGCTCCCGGATTCGCCGGGCGCTGCCCCGTGCCTGCCCAGGAGGCAGTACGTGACTGTCCGTATCCGTATCCGTACCCGCCGGTTCGCGGCGCTGGCCGCGCTGACCGTCACCATGGCGACCGGTGCCGGCACCGCGCACGCCGTGGCCGCCCGGCCCGGCGGCTCCGTGCCGTTCATCGCCCCGCTCGACACCGTGTCGAACGTCGCCTCGACGGTCCCCGCCAACGGCGACATGAACCCGTACGGCACCGTCGTGATCCACGAGAACGCCGGCGAGCTGCGTGCCGGCAACGTGCTGGTCAGCAACTTCAACAACAGTCAGAACCAGCAGGGCACCGGCACCACGCTGGTCCAGATCAGCCCCGACGGCCAGGTGCGCCAGTTCGCCCGGATCGACCCGAACAACCTGCCCGGCTCCTGCCCCGGCGGGGTCGGTCTGACCACCGCACTCACGGTGCTGCCCGACGGTTGGGTGGTGGTCGGCAGCCTGCCGACCACCGACGGCACCGCCGCCACCGCCCAGGCGGGCTGCCTGCTGGTGCTCGACAAGCACGGCACGGTCCGCGAGACGCTCGCCGGCGACGGCATCAACGGCCCGTGGGACATGACCTCGGTCAGCCACAGCGACCGCAGCGAGCTCTTCGTCACCAACGTGCTCAACGGCACCGTGGCGGGCGGCGGCAACGAGGTGGACCAGGGCACGGTGCTGCGGATCACGCTGCGCACCGGCCGGGACGACCAGCCGCCGGTCCGGGAGGCGACCACCGTGATCGGCTCCGGGTTCGGTCAGCGGACCGACCCGAACGCCCTGGTGATCGGCCCGACCGGGGTGGGCCTGGGCCGGGAGGGCAAGCTCTACGTGGCCGACACCCTGCACAACCGGATCACCGAGATCCCCGACGCCGAGCACCGCGACAGCGACGCCCTCACCGGCCGTCAGGTCTCCATCGGCGACCACCTGAACGGCCCGCTGGGCCTGGCCATCGCCCCCAACGGCGACATCCTGACGGTCAACAGCGGCGACGGCCTGCTCGTCGAGACCACCTGGTGCGGCGATCAGGTCGCCACCAAGCAGCTCGACTCCAGCGGCAACCCGCCCGGCGCGGGAGCGCTCTTCGGCCTGGCCGTCGACCGCGACAAGGACAGCGTCTACTTCGTGGACGACGCCACCAACATGCTCGCCCAGCTGCACTGACGGCCACCCGCACGCCGGGGCCCGTGGCGGCGCCCGATCGTGCGCCGCCACGGGCCGGTCCGGGTGCCTGGAACCAGCGCCCGCCAGGCGGTATGACAGATCTGC